>JAAXID010000025.1:12400-47855 GCA_012270545.1 Anaerolineae bacterium
GCCCAGCCCTTGTATTCGAGGACGACCCCGCCGCCATCTTCCGCCTGTTGGAAGCCGCGCGTGCGCTGGAAGCTCAAGAAGAGGGCGACGCCGGCCGGGTAAACGGTGAAGACGGCGAATGACAGCAGAAAGGGCGCCAGGAAGATATAGGGGATGACCCTGCGCTGGTTGCGCGACCACCAGTCCGCGAGAGAAAATGGCTGCGGGTTGTCAGCGGTTGTCAGCGTGTGAGCGGACAAGGCATGCGCTCCTACCCCCCATCCCCGGCCCCTTCCCCCACAAGGAGGGAAGGGGAGTATTTTCACTGCTTCTGAAGCAATTAAGCCCCTTCCTCTTTATGGGGTCGCGTAGACACTGACCCGCCGGGGAGGGGTTTGGGGTGGGGGTTGGCTTATCTACTTGCTGAACTCGAATTCTTCGATCGCTTCTTCCAACGCGGCGCGCGGGTCGGCATCCGCCTCGAAGACCGGATCCATGACCACGCGATTGACGATATCGCCGAACAAGCCCCAGTAAGGATCGACGTTGACAACAGCCATTTCGGCGGCCGCTTCCGCGATGAATTGACCCGGCACCTGCCCGCCGAAGTAATCATCCGAGCGCAGCAATTCCTCGCTATCCCAGACTGGTGTATAGGACGGGAAGAGGTTCATGCGGCGGAAGGCCAGCAGCGAACCCTCGGCGGTGATATTGCAGACGCGGATGAACTCGTAGGACTCCGGCTTGTTTTCCGAAGCGGCGGTGATGCCCATGCCGGTGCCGCCATAGGGCGAGGTCTTGGGGCTGTCCGGGCTCCATTTCGGCAGGTGTCGCATCCGCCACTGACCTTCCAGGTCGGGGATGTTCTGCTTCATAAAGCCTTGCAACCAGGGCGCGGCGTACATACTGACTAGGGCGCCATCGCCATGCAGCCCCCACCAGTCGGCGTCCGATACCAGGAACAAGCCGGAATCGACGTGCGCCTTCTGCCAATTCAAGATGTCAACAGCCAAGTCGTCGTCCAGCACCGTTACATTGCCGTCGCCATCAAAGAATTGGCCGCCAGCCGCGTTGAGGACGTTGTTCAATTCGCGCCAGCTGCCCGCGCCTCGGTCGAAAGTCGTCAGCGCCGTGCCCGAATCTTGTACCGGACCGCCAACTTGCTCGATCCATTCTTCCCAACTCACTGGCGCTTCGGCGTCAACGCCCAGTTCTTCCATGACGTCGCTGCGGTAGAGCATCAGCAGCGGGTTGACCTCGTTGCCGAGGCCGTAGATATTGCCGCGGACGGTCCAGGGGGCGGTGGCCGAGGGAATTGAAAGGCTGTCCAGGTCCTCGCCCAGCAGGTCATTCATGGCGGCGAAGGGCTCGTTGCCCGGTTCACGCACGTATTGGCCTGTCTGGTTGATCTCGATATCGACCATATCGGGGATGCCGGTGCCGCCAACAAATACGGCGGTCAGCTTGGGCCAAAGATCCCAATAGGGCGTCTGCTCGAAGGTGAAGCCGACATTGGGATGCATGTCGGACCAGAGTTCGTCCACCACGTTCTGCATCCATTCGACGCGGTTGCTGGCGAAGCCCCAGAGGACGAGATTGACTTCTTCGTCCTGGGCGCGGACGACGCCAACCGGCAGCGCCGCAAAGCCGCTGGCCGCCAGCGCCGTCGATGCCGCTTTCAGGAAGTCGCGGCGTGAAAGTTTCTTTTCGGACATCGTATTCTCCTTCACTGATTAATCCGTTACATATGGTGTTAGTTGCTATGTTTGTTTTTCGTATTTCACCTCTTGCTCCCCGCGCTGAGTGCGCCACAGCCTCGAAGCGATGATGACTGCTTCTTAGTGAGGTACAGTTTCACCATCAGGCTCCAGTACCCCCCAAGAAAATCAAAGCAGAAGACGCGGGGGGAGGATGTTGATACTCTTGAGGTACGATTAGAGCATACAAGCAAGTTTAACCCTGCCCGCGCAAAAAGTCAAAGATTGCAGCGAAATGCCTGAAACCTCGATTATCGTTCTGCCGCCGGCGCGCTGGCGGGAAGCGAAACAGCTGCGCCTCGAAGCCCTGCTCGCGGAGCCGAGCGCCTTCGCCTCGAGCTACGACGACGAGCTCGCGTTCAGCGATGAGGTATGGATCGCGCGCCTGACATCGGCCTACGAACGCGCTGGCAACGTGACCTTCTTCGCGGAAATCGATGGCGTGCTGGTGGGCATGGCCGGGGCGGGCTGGTCCTCAAAAGCCAAGCTGCGTCATGTGGTGGAAGTCTACGGCGTCTACGTAGCATCCGAGATGCGCGGAAAAGGGATCGCGACGCGGCTGATGAGGAGGCTGATCGACGAGCTGCGGTCACTGGGGCAGATCGAAAAGGCGCGCTTGACGGTCAACAGCGAATCGCGCGCGGCGGTTCGGCTCTATGAGAAACTGGGCTTTGCAATCAGCGGGACGGCGAAACGTGAACTGAGAGTAGACGGCCGCTACTACGACCTGCACGCGATGGATCTGCGCTTCGAGCCAGAATGAGCTATTGCTTGACTTCCCTCAAATCGTCGTTTTCGCGTCCAGTAGTATAGAACCACTCCACCTTTCTGACATTGACCAATCTGCAATTGAGGCATTGAGCCGCAGCGGATTATAAACCTGTCCCTGCGCACAGCAAAACCCATGTCCGGCGGAATGACTGGCGCCCGATGCTGTCGAAGGTCAAAAGGGACCGTAACGATCGGTCTGCGCCGGATGCGCGTAGACCGTGGCGTCGTAACTCTTCCGCAGCAGGTCCCATTTCGTCGCCGCATAGTCGGGGTTATCGGATAGGTCATCGTGCTCCCAGGGGTCCTTTTCCAAGTCGTACAGCTCGCAGATGTTCTTCTGGTGATAGACGACCAGCTTCCAGCGCCGATCACGATACATGGTCGCGTGCGTTTCGTCCGGGAAGTTGGTCGCGGCGTAATGCTCCGCGCGCACAAATTCGCGATGGGGCGCATTCAACGCGCCACCACAAATCCAGGACGCGGCCGAGCGACCTTGCACATAAGCTGGCACATTCAGCTCCAGCAACTCATACAATGTCGGTACGATGTCCACCAGTTCGATTAACTCGTCGGAAATCCGCGGCTGAATCTCGCCGAGCCAGGAGATCATCAGCGGCACGCGCGCTAAGCCCTCGTAAAAGCGGCAGCCCTTGAGCACCAGCCCGTGATCGCCCAGGGTCTCGCCATGATCGCTCATGAAGATGATAATCGTATTCTCGCGCCCTCCTGATTCGTCCAGGAAATCGAGCAGCCGGCCGAACTCCTCGTCGATAAATTCGATCATGGCGTAGTAAGATGCTTGGATATGCTTGTGTTGCAGGTCCTCGGGGTGGCGCGCGCGATTCTGGAAGTCGATGCCCGCCGCTTCCAGTCGCTGCTGATGTTCGATGTCGCCGTCTTCAAAGTGGGCGCCGGGCAGCGATTCCGGATCGTAGCGTCGGTAATACTCCCAGGGCGCGTCAAAAGGCGGGTGCGGGTCAAAGGGATTGATGCTCAGCAGCCAGGGCTTGTCCGGCTCGCGGTTGCGCTTGATGAACTCGATCGCTTTTTCCGTGCACCAATGCGTTTGGTGTAGATGCGGCGGCACGTTGTCATTTTCCGCTGTCGGCTCCAGGAAGCCACCGAAGCCCTGATGCTTGTGCGAGTTGCGATAGTCATCAAGCGATGTGATGTCCCGCGCTCGCAATACCGTGTTGTGATCGATGCCCTGCGCCTTGATCCATTCGACATATTCGTTGCCGCGCTCGTTGCCGCCCTTGGGGTCGTGACTGTATTGAAAGTAGTCGTAGCCGTCGTCTACGCGCTCCTCACGACGCAGGAAGGCGCTCCCCAGATGCAGCTTGCCGATCAGGCCACAGTCATATCCCTCGTCGCGCAGCGCCTTTGTGATCAGGCGATCTTCATAGTGTCGCGGAAAGCTGCGAAAGCCGTTGCCATTGACGCCGATGGCACTGGGATACATGCCCGTGAGGAAGCTGGCTCGGCTCGGCGTACAGATAGGCGATTGGCAGAATGCGTGCGTGAAGACAGCCGACTGATCGACGAACTTGTCGAGATTGGGTGTATTGATATGCGCATTGCCCAAGGCGGCGATGGTATCGAATCGCTGCTGGTCGGTGCAGTACCAAAGGATATTGGGGCGAGGAGGCATGGTCCGATTCCTGGCATCTCGTTCATTCCGCTCGTTGATATTACCGTTTTCCGCGCGGATTCGCCGCAAGACTGCGGGCGGAGATTTCCCGCGAAAGGCAGTACAATAATCGGAATGATGGACGATAGGAGCGATGCAATGGTCGATTTCGGCTTAGGTCTGCTGCACGGCCCGCCAAAGGGACAGCATGACCAATTTCTGGCGGACCTGGACAAGACGCTGCCGCAGCTGAGGGGAGCTTTCCGCAGCATTTGGATGACCGATCATTTTCAGTGGGAGGGCCAACCAACATTTGAAGCTTGGACGGTGCTGAGTTATATCGCCGCACGCTATCCTGAATTCGAGGTGGGGCCTATGGTGCTGGGGCAGAATTACCGCAATCCGGCATTGCTCGCTCTGATGGGGGCGACACTGCAAGCGCTCTCCGGCGGCCGCTTCATCATGGGCATCGGCGCCGGCTGGAAAGAAGATGAATATCTCGCTTACAATTATCCCTATCCGGCGCCGAAAGTTCGCCTGCAGCAGTTGGAAGATACTTTGATCATTCTCAAAAAGATGTGGGAAGAGCCCGGGCCGGTCAGCTACGAGGGCTTGCACTATAGCATTAGGGACGCCTGGTGCGAGCCGAAACCGGTGCCGAAGATACCTATTCTGGTCGGAGGCGGCGGCTACAGCACGATGAAGCACGCGGCCAAATACGCCGATATCTGGAATCTGCCCGACAAGCCGCTGGCACCCTTCGTCGAGCGGCTGAATGTTTTACGCCGCCATCTGGATGATATCGATCGCGATCCCGCCACATTGCGGCTCAGCTGGTTCGGGCGGGTCTCGCTTGGGCGGACGGAAGCCGAAGCCGAGGCGCGCGGCAAATCCCGCAGCCCGCACTGGACGCGCGAGAATTCCTTCGTCGGCACGCCGGGGCATGTCGCCGAGTTGATGAGCGAGTTTGTCGAAGAAGGCGTCGATTATTTCATGATCGACATCATTGACGCGCCCGATGAAGCGATCATCGGCATGTTTACGGAAGAAGTGATTCCCGCATTGGTCACGTAGGGCGCGTAGACACCGCCCTTCGACACAGCCCTTCGAATGGAGCTTACTCAAATGAAGATAAAATGGTATGGACACGCAGCGTTTATCATCACCGCCAGCGATGGCACATCGGTGATTACTGATCCCTATACGCCCGAAACTTCGGGTTATCAGCCGATTCCCGATAGTCCCGATGTCGTGCTCACCTCTTCGCTCAATGACGACTTTCACGATCGCTCCGACCTGATTTTGGGTGACCCGGTTCGGATCAACATGCTGGATGTGGCGCGGTGTGGTGGCGAAATCGAGGCGGCCGGCCTGGTGTTCAAGGGCATCGAATCGTCGGAGATGTACGAGCATCCCTATCACGAGCCGGACAAATGCGCCATGTATCGCTGGGAGATGGATGGCATCAGCATCGGGCATATGGGCGATGTCGGCAATCCCTTCACAGAAGAGGAATTCGCCTTCTTTGCGGGCTTGGATGTTTTCCTCGTTCTGGCGGGCGATGTGCCGACGATCAGGCTGCCTGATCTCAAGCAGGTGATCGACCGCGTCCAGCCCAAACTGGTCATTCCTATGCACTTCCGCACCCTGCGTTACAAGCCGCGCAATATGCAGTGGATCACCGCCTTCCTGCAGCACTTCAACGATGCCGATATCGATTTTCAATCGGATTGGGAAGTGGAACTGAGCCGAGAAGATTTGCCGGAGTCGACGCGGGTGCTGGTTTTGACGCACGCTTTATGACATCGAGCAAATGTATGTTATGATTTAGGCTGAAGGCACAGAGGATTTCGTATGGTAGCGGACTGGACTCAGCCTATCATCATGCTTGCAAGCATATTCGGCGTGTTCTTGTGGCTGCGCAATGACATTAAGAATTCGCGTAATGAAACGCGGGATGATATGCGGGAGCTTCGATCAGATATGCAGGATGATATGCAGCAGCTCCGCGCCGACATGCAGCGTGATATGCAGCAGCTTCGCTCCGATATGCAGGATGACATGCAGCAGCTCCGCGCCGACATGCAGCGTGATATGCAGCAGCTTCGCTCCGATATACAAGGCGACTTGCGGCGTTTGGAAACGAAGGTCGACGGTCTTGACAGTCGTTTGCGCACCGTTGAATCTGAACAGTCGCGGGTCGCTGGATTGCTTGAAGGTTTGGGTCTTGCTGGCGCGCTTCCGGGCGACGAGGGCTAAGGCTGACTGCGCACCGGTACGGGTCACCCTCGCCTGGATTGACCTGAACCGTAAGATTGCCGCGCTTGTCACTAGCTAAAGTATTTACAGCTTCGCGAAGGTATCCTTTAACACCGGATACAGCGATTGATAAATCTCATAACGCTCTGCGTAGGCGTCGGCATCAGCGCCGACCACCACCGTTTCGCCTGTCTGAATCAGCGCCTCGCAAGCTGAAGCCGCATCTTCGAAAACGCCAGCCGCTACTGAAGCCAGAATCGCCGCGCCAAATGCGCCGCCTTCTGTGGTATTGATGTTGACCAGGGGCGCTGCCAGCACATCGGCGATAATCCCCTGCCAGATCGGGCTCTTGGCGCCGCCGCCACTGATGCGCACTTCAAACTGCTCCGGCAAGCCCGCCTGATCAATCAGTGTGAAGGAATCCTTCAAGCCGAAGGCTACGCCCTCGAGGACGGCGCGCGTCATGTGCCCACGGCCGTGGCGGCTGGTCATACCGATGAAGGCGCCCCGCGCGAGAGGATCGGGATGCGGACTGCGCTCGCCCGTGAGGTAGGGTAGGAAGAAGAGCCCTTCACTGCCCGCCGGAACATCCTCCGCTTCCGTCAGCAAGCTATCGAAATCGAGATCGGGCGCGAAACTGTCTCTGTACCATTGCAGGCTGCCGGCCGCGCTGAGCATGACGCCCATGAAATGCCAGGTCTCGGGCACAGCGTGGCAGAAGGCGTGCAGGCGCCCTTCAGGCTCGTAAGCGTAACTGCTGAGCGGCGCGAAGACGACGCCCGATGTGCCGACCGTGACGCCGATCACCTCCGGTGTGACGCAGCCCATGCCGATGGCGCCGGCCGCCTGGTCGCCGCCTCCGCCGACGACGGGTGTGCCCGCCTTGAGCCCGGTTGCCGCCGCGCCGGCCGCGCTGATCGTCGAGGTGATTTGCGTGCCTTCGTGAACCGGCGGCATCCACTCGGCGGGAATCTCCAGCGCCGCCAGCACTTCGGCCGACCAAGCGCGTTCGGCGACATTGAGCAGCGATGTGCCGGCCGCGCCCGCCAGGTCAGTAGCATAGGTATCGGTCAGCTTGTAGCGAATATAATCTTTAGGCAGTAGCACCTGAGCCGCTTTCGCGTAGACCGCCGGCTCGTTGTCCCGCACCCAGAGGATCTTCGGCGCGGTGAAACCGGTGACGGCTGGATTGCCGGTCAACTCGAGCAGCCGATCGGCGCCGATGACTTCAGTCATATAGTCGCACTGCGCAGCCGTGCGCTGGTCGTTCCACAAAATTGACGGGCGCAGCACCTCGCCCTTGGCATCGAGCAGGACCAGACCATGCATCTGCCCGGTGAGGCCTATGGCGCTGATGTCGTCGCCGCGCAAGCCCGAGTCGGCCAGCGACTGCCGGATGCTGGCGCTGATGCCATCCCACCAGTCGGCCGGGTTCTGCTCGCTCCATAGCGGCTTGGGCTGGCTGATCGGCTGCGGCGCATTGGCGACGGCGATCACCTCGCCCGCGTCATCGATAATGTTTTCCCTCCTAGAGAGGGGGGAAGCGTGGGAAGAGGGGCAACGAAGGATTAGCGCTTTGGCGCCGGTCGTGCTGATATCAAGTCCCATCAAGTAGGGCATCATGTGTCCTTTCTCAAAGCGTGTCGCGCCGATCAACGCAACCGATGTAGGGACGACAGACAGTCTTCTGGGTGTCGGCGGTCTGTGTCTACGCAACCCTGTGAGTCGCCCGCAGACCCCATGCCGTCATTGAACGGGCGACCTGATAGCTCGCCCCTACATTGCCTCATTCATCGTGATTAGCGCACGCCCAGCAAGACGTCAAAGGTCAACTGGTCGAGCCGTTCATAGGGCAGGTTGCGCGCGCCCAGGCCGGCGCGGTCAAACTCAGTCGCCTTGAGTTGATCGGCGGCCGACCTGCTGTAGCCATCGCTGAGATAGGCGTAGCTGCCATCATCGGCGTTGATCTCGGCCAGCAGCGCTTGAATCTCGGCATCGGCGTTGAACTGTGCCGCTTTCTCTTTGAACACAAGGTAGGAGCGCATGCAGCCGCGCGCGAATTCCTTGACATCTTCGTATTGTGAGCTGCGGTAGGCATGGGCGTCAAAATGGCGGCTGCCGTCATAGCCGACATCTTCTAGAAAGCGCACCAAGTGGAAGTTCTGCTTGATCATCATGCTGCCGAAGCGAAAGTCCTGATCGTAGCGGCCAAACATCTGGTCATTGAGATCGATATGGAAGAGCTTGCCCGCTTCCCAGGCTTGCGCCACCGCATGCAAGAAGTTCAGGCCCGCCATGTGCTCGTGCGCCACCTCGGGATTGACGCCCACCATGTCCGGATCATCGAGCGTGGCGATGAAGCCGAGCATGCTGCCGACGGTGGGGAAATAGATGTCACTGCGCGGTTCGTTGGGCTTGGGCTCCAAGGCGAAGCGATAGCCGTAGTCATTGTCTTTGGCGTATTCGCACAGGAAGTTGATCGCATCGCGCATCCGCTTGATGCCATCGGCCGGGTTCTTGGCGCTGTCGCATTCCGCGCCCTCGCGCCCGCCCCAGAAAACGTAGATTTTGGCGCCCAGCTCCGCCCCCAGGTCCAGCGAGCGCATCGTCTTTTGCAGGGCGTAGGCGCGCACGGCGGGATCGTTGCTGG
Organism: Anaerolineae bacterium; assembly: GCA_012270545.1. Lineage (GTDB taxonomy): Bacteria > Chloroflexota > Anaerolineae > Aggregatilineales > Phototrophicaceae > UBA6055. Next base: position 21,447 of record JAAXID010000025.1, read on the forward strand.
TGAAAGCGCCATCCTTAAATGAAGGATCGGCGAAGAGATTGGTGGTCGCCATCGGGCAGACGATGCCGGTCTCAGCCAGCGCCCGTTTGAAATCGGCGACGATTTGGTCGCGTTCGGCCGGGCTGGCGTCGATGGGCACGAGGTCGTTGTCGTGCAGGTTGACGCCCCAAGCGCCGACCTCAGCCAGCATATGCACGATGTCCACCGGTGAGATCGGGTCGCGCGTCGGCTCGCCGAAGGGGTCGCGCCCGATATTGCCCACCGTCCACAAGCCGAAGGTGAATTTATGTTGCGGTTGGGGGATGTAATCCGCCATCATCAGATCCTTTGCTCAGTATCATTTTGCGCAGATTGTAACAAAAACTGTTATCGCCTGTCAGCCGCCTTTTGGGTAAACTACCGACTTGGTTGACTAGCAGGTTCCAAGGAAAGCGAAGCGCATGGCGCTACCCGAACGCGAATCGCCCAAAGGCAAACGAGTCTCCCTCTTCGTCACCTGCATCGTCGACATGATTTATCCCGACACGGGGATGTCTGCCGTTGATATCCTCGAGCATGTCGGCGTCGAGGTCGACTTCCCGCCAGACCAGACCTGTTGCGCCCAGCCCGCTTTCAACGCCGGCTATCGCGACGAGTCGCGGACGGTGGCGAAGCATTTCTTCAAAGCCTTCAAAGAGGCCGAGGTCATCGTCACGCCTTCCGGCTCCTGCGCGGCGATGGTGCGGCACGAGTATCCGCATCTCTTCAGTCCCGAAGATGGCGCCGCTTACGAGCAGGCCCAGCGTATGGCGGCGATCACCTGGGAATTCAGCGAGTTCCTGGTTGACGGGCTGGGCATGGCCAATCTCGATCTGAGGCTGCCGGAGAAGCAGTCATTCGCCATGCATGACGCCTGTCATGGCTTGCGCGGCTTGGGGCTGGGGCAGGCGGCGCGCGACCTGATCAGGCATCTGGGCAACGCCGAATTGCGGGAATTGAACGAGTGCGAGGTCTGCTGCGGTTTCGGCGGCTTGTTCAGTGTGAAGATGCCGGATATTAGCAATGCGATGCTGAAGAACAAGATTGACAATATCAACGCGTCGGCAGCCGATACGATCGTGACCGGCGATGTCAGCTGCCTGACGCAGATGAATGGCGGACTGTCACGAAACAAATCGGGGAAACGGGTAGCGCACCTGGCGGATGTGCTGGCGCAGGGGCTGGGAGGCGGACGCGCATGACGCTGGAAGTGCAATCCAACAACTTCATCGCGCTGGCCGATATCGCGCTGCGCAATCAGGACTTGCAGCATGCCATCGGCGACGGTACGCGAACCGCCTATTACCGGCGTCTGGATACCATGTTCGCCCATAGCGATGAACATGGCGAATTCATGCGGCAGCAGGCGGCCGAGGCGAAGCGCCGCGCCCTGCGCGAACTGCCCGATCTGCTGGAGCAAGCGGAGGTCAATCTCAGGAAGAACGGCTATCAGGTCGAGTGGGCTGAAGATGCGGCGCAGGCCAATCAATTGGTTTTGGATATCGCTCGTCGCCACAAGGTTCAGACGGTCACCAAAAGCAAGAGCATGTTGACCGAGGAGCTGGGCACCAACCAGGTCATGGAAGCTGCCGGTTTGCATGTGGTCGAGACGGACCTGGGCGAATACATCATCCAGCTTGCTAATGAAACCCCCAGCCACATCGTCGGTCCGGCAATGCACAAGACCAAAGCGGAAATCCGCGACGTCTTTGTACGCGAGCTGGATATGGCGCCGACCGACAATCCCGAGGAGATGGTGGCCTTTGCCCGAAGGATGCTCCGTGAAGATTTCCTCAGCGCCGATATGGGCATCTCGGGCGGCAACTTCCTTATCGCCGAAACGGGATCGATCGGTCTGGTGATGAACGAAGGCAATGGGCGCATGTGCACCTCGCTGCCGCGCGTGCACGTTGCCCTGGTTGGGATCGAAAAAATAGTGGACACAGTCGAGGACTACACGACGCTGACGCAGGTGCTGCCCAGCAGTTCCACCGGGCAAAAGATGACCGTCTATACGAATATCCTGAATGGACCCGGGCGCGCCGACGAAGGAGACGGACCGGAGCATGCTTACGTCATCCTGGTCGATAACGGTCGAACGGATATCTACGCGACCAAGTATGCTGAGGTTCTGTCCTGCATCCGATGTGGCGCCTGCCAGAACGCTTGCCCGGTTTATCGCGCCATGGGTGGCCACGCCTACGGCTGGGTATATGGCGGACCGATCGGCGCGGTCTTGACCCCCTTGCTCGTCGGATTGGAGAACGCCAGACCGCTGCCACAGGCCAGCAGCCTCTGCGGCAGCTGCAAGCAGGTCTGTCCAGTGGATATTGACCTGCCGCGCATGCTGCTCGATCTGCGCTGGGATTTGGTGCGCGCGGGTGAATCAAAGGCGGGCTGGGGCGCGGCCATGAAGATGTGGGCGATCGGCATGACCTCGCCGACGCGCTTCGCTCTGGGTGGAAAAGCGGCGCGCGCTGGTCAGTCAGTCATGGGCGATTACATGCCCGGACTGCTGGGCAATTGGAGCAAACACCGCGACTTTCCCGACTTCGCGCCCAAGCCATTCCGCCAACTGTGGGAGTCGCGTAGGGCGCGTAGACACAGCCCACCGGGCGGGTAGACACAGCCCGCCGACACGAACCCGCCAAGGAACGTAAACATGGACGCGCGTGATCGCATACTGAGCAAACTGCGGAGGACGCAAAGACCCTTCAGTGACATTCAGCCAATTCTTCAACGCCGCCACATGATACCGCAGCGGGACCTTTCCCTGCCCGAGCAATTGCAGTTATTCATCGATGAGGCGGAGGCCGTCGGCTGCTTCGTTTATCAGCTCGATCAAAACGCCGCGCTTGAACAGATCATGGAGTTGATCGGCGACGACCGATCCGTATTGAGTTGGGACGAGAGCCAGATTCCATTTGATGGGTTGCATGGCATGCTGAAATCGCTGGGTGTAACGGTGGCGCGGCCTGATGACAGCGACGTGCGCGTGGGCATTACCGGTGTGAACGCCGCGCTGGCAGCCACCGGCAGCATTATTGTGGAGAGTGGCGCCGGACGTCAGCGCAGCGCCTCGTTATTGCCGGCTGTACATATTGCCTTGATGCGGGCGGAACAGATCTTGCCCGATCTGGAAACCTGGCAGGGTGCTCAAAAGCAAGCGGGGTATCCGGCCTTTACCAAGTCGAGCAATACCACTGTGATAACGGGTCCCAGCAAGACGGCCGATATCGCGCATCAACTGGTCAAGGGCGCCCATGGCCCGCGGGAGGTGCATATTATGATTCTGGGCTCGGCGCGGCTAGAGGAATAGTCCGCATCTTTAGGTTGTCCGGTTTTCTATGTATAATTTTATGAACGCTAGCATCTGTGGCATCAAGAGGGCGTAAACCATGAATATCGAAGTCTCGGATGAAGTTGGCCTGCATCTCAAACAGCTCGCCAAAGAGCGAAATCTGACAATTGAGGAATTGATCAGCGCCATGCTTGAGCGCTATGACGTCGTTCGGAACGGCATCACCTTGGCCGACTTGGCTGAGATGGCAGCGAAAGCTGGACTGTCTACGGCTGAACCGGTAGATACGTCCGAACGCAGTCGAGAGATCCTGAACACTGAGTATGCCGACTATCTCAAGCAGCGTCGCACTTCATGACGATCATTGCCGACAGCAGTTTCATGTACGCCCTATTCAATGCGAGAGATCCCCGGAATCAAGAAGCCTCGGACTTCGCTTCTGCAAACCGCGAAATGACAATCGTACCCGAAATTGTGTTGCCCGAAATCAGTTATCTGTTCCGGCGCGATTTCGGCTACATGGGGATACAAATATTACTTGATCAGTTTATGAAATATAACGTGCCGTTCGCACGGCTCGAACGAGCCGACTTGCCTAGGCTGCATGAAATCGTCGCAACCTACGCCAGCGCAGAATTCGACATTGTAGACTGTTGCATCATGGCGATTGCCGAGCGACTCGGTGTCACAAGAATCGCCACCTTTGATAGGCGCGACTTCTCAATATTTCGACCTCGGCACTGCGAATTCTTCGAGCTCTTGCCTTCCGGATAACTTGAATCCGGGCACCCTGTTCTGCCGCCGGGCAGATCGGCAAAGGATTCATCCTTCCTCTATCCTCGCCTCAGCCATCAACTTGCGCAGCGCGCCGACCGCTTGCGCCATCCCATCCGCGCCACTGAACCCGCTCGAATGCCGCGCTTCGAGCAGATGCGGCTCCAGCGAAAGTACGCCCTCGTAGCCGCTACCTCGCAAACGCGTCAGCAATTCCAATACTTGACCATCGCCGGCGCCGGCGACCGTCACCGACTTGCCCGCCAGCCGCGCGTCCTTGATGTGAATGTAACCGATGTAGGGATGCAGTTCGCCCCACCAGCGATCGACCTGGTCGACAGCGTCGCACTGCACGAAGTTGGCTGGATCCCAAATGAAGCGCAGATGCGGTGAATTGATGCCGCGCATGAGTTTCAGACAGCGCTCGGGGATATCGCCGACGACGCCCTTCTCATTCTCAAGCAGCAGTTGAAGATCATGTTCCCCTGCGATATCGCTCAGGGCGCCCAAGCGCTGAATCGACAGTTGAATCGCCTCCTCGTCAACGCCGCCCGCCGGATAGAAACTGAATAGGCGGATATTGCGCGTGCCAAGCTGATGCGCGGTCTCGCCGATGGTCTTAAGTCGCTCGCTCTCGATCTCGATGGGATCGGCTATGGGCGATTTCCCAATCGGGCTGCCTATGCAACTGACGGCAATGTTGTAGCGCGCGCACAAATCCTTGATGCGACCGATGTGGTCTCCGCTGAACTGGGAGCAGTTGACGCCCCAGGCGGCGCGGATATCGATCAGCGGAATGTCGAGTTGTTTCAAGACCCGCAGCTGTTCTTCAAAATCGACTGCGATCTCGTCGCCGAATGCGCTTATTCTCATCATTTTGTATTTGTCGCTTTCACTCGTCGTTGATCAATTGACGCGATTCTATCAAATGGCGAGATTCAATTGTAACGTGTGGATGTAAGGGAGAGGGGGCGGGGCTACGGTTCGTAGTAGGGTCCAAGCGCGCGCAGCAGCTCGGGAAGATGTGGCGCATCCTGGAACAGCAGACCGTCGTCGCCATCCGGGTCGGGGAAAACCGGCGGCTCGTATTCGCGCCATGCGCCATCTTGCACCGCCATGTCGTAGCCACCGCGCTCAAAGCGCCCAATGAGCCTGCCCCGCAGCTCGCGCAGCTGCCCATCATAGCGTGAATTGCCCGCCCAATTCTTCGTTTCTTGCGGATCAATCCGCAGATCAAACAGCCACTCCTTGTTGTCAGCGGCTGAATAGATGTATTTCAGATCGCGGCTCGCGATCATGTAGAGACCGATATTGCCTTCGCCAACCTGACTGTAGGCATATTCGCGCTCCCTTGCAGCCGCTTCAATGTCGAGCAGGTTTGCGCCGTCAGGCGATGGCTTGGCGATGTCAAGGCCGGCGGCGGCCGCGAAAGTTGGAAACACATCGAGCAAGCTGACCGGCGTGTCAATCTCTCGGCCCGGATTCGCGCGATTGGGTTCTCGGACTAGAAGAGGGATTTTCACCGCTGGATTCAGCATCGTTCGCTTGCCAAAACTGCCGTAATCGCCAAGCATCTCGCCATGATCGGAGGTGTAAAGAATCAGCGTATTGTCGATGTCCTGTCCGAGCGCTTCTAGTATACGCCCGAGGTTGAAGTCGATGAAAGAAATGCAGGCATAATACATTGCCTTCATCGTGCGCGCGAGCATTTCGTCATAGCCCTTGTCGCGATACTTGTAGCGATTCTGATAGTGATTCCAATAGCTCAAGAGCTGCTCGAATCCTGCCGGACGCTGTGGCGGCGGCATATCGGCCGCGCGATAGAGCTTGTTCCAGGGGACCGGTGATTCGAAAGGCGGGTGCGGCTTGATGAAGCTCGCCCAGAGAAAGAAGGGTCGCCTAGGGTCGCGTAGACACTGCCCGCCGACGCTGCCCGCCGACGCTGATCCATCCGGCGTCTCCCTGTGTCGCCCTTGAAGAAACTCAATGGCGCGGTCGGCCACCCAGGTACTGTGATGATGTTCCGCCGGCAGCTGAGATGGCTGCGGGATATAGTACATCTCGCTGCGCATGCCCTGTGGTTCAAGCACATGGCCATAGCCGTTTTCATTGAGATAGTCGTGAAAATCGTTGCGGCGGCCGCGAAGCCTGGCGCCTTCTTCCGAAATATCCCGAGTTTCAAAGCCCCACATCGCGTCCACTTGCGGATTGAAGTGCATCTTCCCGATGCCATGCGTTTGATAACCCGCTTCCCCCAAGACTTGCATGATGCTTTGCCTGTGAAGCGGCGATTCATTGTTGGCGGTGCAGCCGTTCAAATGGGGCGGCAGGCCAGTGATTGTGGCGCTGCGCGCGGCAACGCATACCGGTGACGGCGTGTAACAGTTGCTGAATGTCGTGCCGTTCTGAACCAGCGAATCAAGTACCGGTGTGCGGATTGCGCGGTTGCCCAAAGCGCGGATCGTATCGCTCCGCTGCTGGTCCGTCATAATGAACAGTATGTTCGGCTGCTTGCTCATAGGCGATGGCTCCTGATTGCCGAAAGAACATACACGAATCTACGCGACCGACGATCAGTGTCGATGGGCAGTGTCTACGCGACCGCCGGTCTGTGTCGATGGGCAGTGTCTACGCGCCCTACGCGACCTGAATCACTACTTTGCCGAAGTGATCGTGCTCTTCCAGGATGCGATGCCCTTCACGGATCTGCGACAGCGGCAGCACGCGATCGATGACGGGCCGCAGCACACCCTGATTCGCCAACTCCAGGCAGTTGCATAATTCGTTGTAGGTGCCGCCGTTCGAGCCCAAAATGCTCAACTGCCGATGGTAGATTTGTGGAATCCGCAAATCGACGCTTTTGCCCGAATGCGAGCCGCAAACAACGAGCCGTCCATTGCGCGCCAGGGTGCGCAGCGAGTCCGCCCAGGTCAAGGCGCCCACGAGATCCTGCGCCACATCGACGCCGCGGCCGTCGGTGTAGTTAAGCACTTGCTCAACCCAATCCGCGTCTCGATAATTGACCACATGATCGGCGCCCAATTCGCGCGCCCGTTTCATTTTCGCCGGCGTCGAGGTGCTGGCGATGACCGCCGCGCCCGCATGCTTGGCGATCTGTATGCCCATTGAGGCGACGCCACCGCCCGCGCCTGGAATGAAGACAGTCTCGCGGGCCTGCAAGCGCGCAACAGTAATCAGCATGTGCCAGGCTGTCATTGACACGACGGGCAGCGCCGCCACCTCAATATGCGTCAGGCGCTCTGGCTTGGCGATGAGATTTCGCGCTGGGACAAGCGTAAATTCCGCCAGCCCGCCGTTCAGGTGCTCGCCGATGATCTTGTGTTCCGGGCAGACGGTCACTGCGCCGTCGCGACAATACTCACACAGACCGCAGGTCACCAGCGAGTAGAAGGTAGCGGCATCGCCGGCGCGCCAGCCCGTCACATCGGCGCCGACCGCGTCAATGACGCCGGAAACATCGACACCGGTGATCAAGGGGGTGGGGACGGCGCCGAATTGGGGTCCGCGGCGAATGCCCACATCGAGCCAGTTGAGGGCGCAGGCGACCACCTGGATCCGCACTTCGTGGCGGGCTGGCCGCGGAATTGGCACTTGCTCCACTTGAATCACATCGCGCTCGCCATGTTCATGAAAGACAGCTGCTTTCATCGTGCCCATGCAATACCTCCTTGACCTTTGCGCGAAACTTCGCTTTTCAGGCCTCGACGATCATTTCTCCCAGCGGCACGCGCGCGTCCGCATACGGCATTCCATCTGGATCGCGCGCGGCTACGCGCACGAGGTCACTCGCGCGATATAGGCCGGTAAACACTGCGTAGTTTCCCGCCGCAATGTTGGCCGGCACCGTCACCTCCCAAGTTTCGCTGTCGCGCAAGCCACTGTACCATAGTCGTGTTGGCAGGCGCGGACCCAGGGGCTGTTGGTCATGACCCCACTGCGCGCCACTGTCGTTGTTCACAAAATGCAGAAACTGCGCGTAGTCCTCGCTTCCAGGAACCTCTGTCCCCCAGTTGAATGAGAGCTTCACTGTAGCGCCAGCCCGCGCGCGCTCTGGCATGTCGACGTGATTGAGCGCAAACCCGTTTTCGAAAACAGCTAATGCTAATGTGGAGGCCGTTGAGCTGGTCGATTCCGCTGGCAGCGCCAATTCACCCAGGACCACTTGTGTCTCATTGAGCAGCCTTAGGTCGCTGGCGACGACTGCCTGCGGCACGAACTGGCCGTCAATCTCTCGCCAGTGTGAAAACAGGACCCACAGCGCGCGATTGACCGGCGTCTCCGGCGGGAGGGCAATATCGATCGCCTGCGCATATACCGGCTCATAGCCGCGCCCCCCGGGCCAGACGACATAGCGACGGTGCGCGACTGTTTCGCGGCTGGCAACGGAATCGCCCGAAAGCTGGTCGACAATATGGACGGAAAATCCGAACTGCTTAATATCCACATCGTAGGGCAAGAACATGAATGCGATGGCGGGCAGACCGCGTTTGTCCGTTTGGAATCCATGCAATTGCGCATTCGACTCAAATTGCACCGATGCTGGCTGTGCAGGGGGCGGGACTTCAAGATCCTTAACCGGGGAAAAATGGATCAACAGGAGAATCCAAAACGCCGCGAGGAGACACAGCAGCCACCAGATCCGGGGCGGCAAAGGTGCCGTGGCGCGCGAAAGCCGATTGAGCATGGCGAGCAGCGCCAGCCAGCCGCCGAGCATCTCAACAATTTCCTCTGGGCTCCGGTTGAAATACAGGCAGCCTTCAATGCGCAGAAGACCGAGATCGCCGCAGGCCTCGGGCAGACTATCAATGACGCCGCCTCCAATCGCAATGACGGACAGAGCGATCAGCAAAAGGGTGAGCCAGGCGCGCGCGCGCTTTGGCGTATGTGCCGCGTATAATGCCGTAGCGATAAATACTGCCGCACCCAAAATGGCGTAGTTGCTTCGCCAATCTGTCTCGGACATTGAGTCTTTCCACGAGAAAAACTCTTCCAGACTAAGAATGAGGAAAAAGACCGCGAGCGCCACAAGATACAGACGATGCGCGACAGGGTCCCCTCGGCCGATCCACGCCAGCGCCAGAGCAATGCCGCCGACCAGCGCCAGTTGCGTTGAGGCAAGGAGCGAAGGGATATTCCATTCCAGGTCCAGGTGCCAAAGCCAAAAGGCATAACTCGATTCCGCATTGTGTCCGAGCGCCACTGCGATCACCAGCAGCTGAGCCGCCAGCATGAAAACGGCCAATCGCTTGGCTGCTGGCGATAAGGAGGGAATCACGCGCCTGAACGCAAGCAGGACGGCCGGGACGAAAAGCAGAATGGCAAAGAGTCGGAGCAATGTCTCCGGCGAAACTACGATTTCAGCGCCTCCGTTCAACCTGGGCTTCCAACATGAATTAGCCTTTGACTGGCTGAAGACAACCCATTTGAATCATGCGCGCGTCCTTAGCGCCTAAGCTCCAACCTGCCCAGGGGCACACGCGCGTCGAGGAAGGGTCTGCCATTATTGTCGGCCACCGGTACTCGCTCCAGATCCCTCACTCGATACAGGCCAGTAAACACAGCGTACTCGCCAGCCACAAGGTCGGCAGGAATTGGCACCTCCCAGCGCTCCTTGTCAGCTAGTCCACTGTACCATAACCTGGTTGGCAAGCGCGGACCCAGCGGCTGCTGGTCAAATATCCACCATTCACCGCTGTCCACGTGCTCGAGGTGCAGAAACTGCAGGAGATCCTCGCGACCGGGTTCTTCGGCACGCCAGGCGAATATAATGTCTAGCGTTTCGCCAGGCACGGCGTGTTCAGGCAACCGGACTGGAGCGAGACTGAAGCCGTTCTCAAATGCCGCTAGCGGACTGGTCCTAAAGGCAACCGGCGGACCCGGCAATACCAACTCCTGCAGGATGACTTGCTTCTCATTCAGCAATTGACGGTCGCTAGCGAGGATTCTCAGGTGACTGCGCTCGGCGTCTTGCTCGCGCCAGAGTGAGAGGGTGATCCAAAGCGCGCGGTTGGACGGGGCTTCCGGCGGGATAACAACATCCATCCATTGTCGATAAATGGGTGTAGCGCCCGGCCTCAGCATCCAGAAACCGGGAAAAGGATCCGCCCACTCGTCTGCGCTGGCGATGGTTTCGCCGCTGACTTGGTCGACAAGATGCGCGGAATAACCTATTCCCCTATATTGCCCTCGCTTGGCGGAAGCGTAAAGCCGAATATGAGTTGCGCCAGTGACGCTGTCTATACGATAGCCGCGCAAGCGCAGGCCGGACTCGAACTCTACGGACGCAGACCTAGCCAAGAGCTGGAGTTCAAGTTGGGGAAGGCGAGCGTTGATGAAGAGCGGGAGAATCCAAAACGCTGGCAAGGCATACAGCATAAGTCGAATGCGCGGCTTCGGGTTCGGCGCCTCGTCGGAAACATAGCCAAGCATAGCCGCCAGCATCAGCCAGACACCAAAAAACTCGAGGCATTCTTCCCAGACGTCAAATTGCAGGCATCCGCCCAGGAATAACAAGCCCAAATTGTCGCAGATCTGAGGTAATTCCTCGAAGATTATTGCCCCTGTCCCGCTCAGCGCCAAGCCCGTCAGAAAGCAACTATGCCATATCCACGCGCGCCGCGGCGAGCGAAGCGCCACATACATCGTTGACAAGGCAACAGCTATGCCAAGCGCCGTATAGTATCGCTTCCAATGCCGCATTTCTTCATGCAAAATGTAGTATTCATCCCAGGCCAGGATCATGAAAACCAGCGCAATAGCGACCAGGTAGAGGCGCCGCCAAGCGGGTAGGGCGCGGGCAAGCCCGGCCGTCATCAGCGCCACGCCGCCGACCATTGCCAGTTGAATCGACGCGAGTGTACTGGCGATGTTGTATTCCCGATTCAAGTCCCATAGCCACCACTCAAGGCTGCTGGGTGGTCGGTGTTCCAGAGCTAGAATGATCACCAGCGCTTGCGCCGCAAGAAAGCCACCCGCTATCCGGGCGCATGTCGGCGACAGCCTGGGAAAGAGCCGCCTGTAGCTGAGGAATATAACAGAGGCGTACAGCAAGATGAGGAAGAGACGCGTCAATGCGTCGGCTGAAACTATTTGCTCTACCCCCTCCATAGCTTTGCGACTCCTGCTTGCAACAACGTCCGTACTAGCCGCCATGTTCGTGAATGACCATCACTGGCGTCGTCATATGTGGGGTGCGTTTCGCTAGTAATCATTGCTGGATGCTCAATTTGCCCAGCGGGACGCGCGCATCGGCGAAGAGCCTGCCATTCACATCGCTTGCGGGTATGCGTTCTTTGTCACTCAGACGATACAGCCCGGTAAACACAGCGTACTCGCCAGCCGCAAGGTCGGCAGGAATTGGCGCCTCCCAGCGCTCCCTGTCCGCCAGTCCACTGTACCATAACCTGGTTGGCAAGCGCGGACCCAGCGGCTGCTGGTCAAATACCCACCATTCACCGCTGTCCATATGCCCGAGATGCAGAAACTGCATGGTCTCGTCAGAAACATCGGCCTCTGCTCTCCAGGCGAATGAGACCGGCAGCGAGGCGCCGGCTGCGGCGCGATCTGGCAGGGATGCGCCCTCTAGTATGAAGCGGTTGTCAAATCTGGCCAAAGGGCTAGTCGACGGGGCAGTTGAGGCCGCCGGCAGCACGAGCTCGCTCAGAATGACTTGCGTGTCACTCAACATTGGAAGATCGCTTTTGAATATTTTCTGACGGATGAATTCATCATCTTCTTTTCGCCAGAACGTAAGAACAAGCCAAAGCGCGCGATTGGCAGGAGTCCTTGGCGGAATTCTTAATTCAGTCAGGTCTCGATATATGGGCAGATAGTCAGGCCCAAAGAGCAGGAACTCCAATTGGGTACTGACATATTCGTTGTGATTTGCGACTGAATGGCCGCTGGCTTGGTCGATAAGATCAATGGAATAGCCCACAACGTCGCTGTTAATAGAATTCCAGCGCCAGACATTTGCCGACGAATACAGCCGAATGTCGTATTTCCCGTCTCCAAGGTCGAGGCGATAACCACGCAGGTATATATCCGACTGGTACGCCACATTTGCTGGCTGCGCTACAAGCCGCATTTCTAATCGCGGAAGGAGGTAGTACAGCAAGAGAAAGAGAATCGAGATTGCTGGCACAAGATAGAGAAGGAGTTTGACGGGGGTAGCTGGAAAAGGCAGGGCAGCGGTAAAGTGTCCAAGCATGGCGATCAATGCCAGCCAAGCGCCCAGAATCTCCAAGGCTTCTTCCATATAACCGCGTGTGCCGGAGCTTGGCAGCAGGTCTACGAAGAACGCGCCCAAGGCATTCAGCGCCAGGCCGGCTAGCAAACACGCGTGCCACTTCCAGCTGCTTCGCGGCGAACGAGCAGCCACAAACAGTGTCACCGCTGCGGTGAAGACGCCAAGCGCCGCCATTGACTGGATCCAACTCGATTCCCGCGTATAGCTTTTAAAGGACATAAATTCGTCCAGAGCCAGCAACGAGAAAATCAGGCCGATTCCTAGCAGATATACACGCGGCAGTAGCGGATGCTGCTTGGCAAGCCAGGCTCCTAACAGCGCGACCCCCGCGACGGTCCCAAGCTGCATTGAAGCTGCGATAGATGGGATATTAAACTCACGATTGATATTCCAAAGCCGCCCCTCAAAAGCTGTTGACGGCTGCACAGCTAATGATAAGCAGATAACCAGCGCCTGTACCGCCAGCATTGCGCCGGCCAGCCGCTTGGCAGTTGGTGAAAGCCGAGGAATCAGCTGCCAATAGATAATCAGGCAAACAGGTACAAATAGCATCAACAAAGAAATGACGATCCGGGACAAGACTGAAGCCGGGTACAGGCCAATGCTCACGGATACTTCCCTCGCCAGTTTAGAAGCGTTGAGATTACGATCGCCGATCTGTCTGAATATGGATGCGAGATTCAATCATTCGGAACATCGGATCGTCTAGGCGCCCTCAATTGTCAGGTTGCCCAATGGTACGCGCGCATCGGCGAAGAGCCTGCCATCAACATCGCTCGCGGGTATGCGTTCTTTGTCACTCATACGATATAGTCCGGTGAGAACCTTGTAATTGCCGGGCGCAAGTTCCGCCGGCAGCGGCACTTCCCAGATTTCACTTTCAGACAGTCCACTGTACCACAGTCTGGTTGGCAAGCGTGGACCTAGTGGCTGCTGGTCATATACCCACCATTCACCGCTGTCCACGTGTCCGAAATGCAGAAACTGAACCAGGTCTTCCCCGCCAGCGACATTAGCGCGCCAGGCAAAGGAAACAGTAAACGCAGTTCCCGGACGAGCGCTCTTAGGCAGGTCAACCATGCCGAGCGTGTATCCGTCCCCGAACTCCGCCAGCGGAACGAAGGAAACGGCGGAGGCCGCCGGAAGCGCTAGCTCGCCAAGGATCACCTGCGTCTTACTCAATAGTTGATGATCGCTTTCAAGGACTTTCTGGATCACGAACCCAGCGCCCTCGTCACGCCAAACGGAAAGTGTGATCCAATACGCGCGATTGACTGGCGTCTCTGGCGGAATTGCAACCGCAATCTCTTGTCTGTACACATGCGCGTATACGGGAGCCAGAAGCAGGTGAAACTGTGGCTGCGCGTGGATGTTGCGGCTGGCGATGGATTCGCCGCTGGCTTGGTCGACCAGATGAACGGAGAAACCCAGCTCACGATAGATGCTTCGCCATGCGGACGGATAAAGCCATATGGCGACCGACTCCGCGTCCCAATCTAAGCTGTAGCCATGCAAGTGTAGGCCAGTTTCGAACGCTATCGATGCTGGCTGAGCGATAAATCGTAATTCAAGACGAGGGCGCCAGGCATCATTAGTAAGCAGGAGGATCCAGCAAACTGGCAGAACGAGAAGAAAGAGTAGCGCGAAACGCCGCAGCTTCGGCGCCAACTCGGTAAGCCGGCCAAGGACAGCGACCAGTATCAGCCAAACGCCCAGGAATTCAAAGGACTCCTCCAAATTGTAGAAGCGCAGGCAGCCTTCAAGTTGAAGGGAACCCAAACGTTTACAGATCTGCGGCAGGGCATCCACTGCCATCGCGCCTATTACATTGAGCGCCATACCGGCCAGCAGACAGATATGCCATAAGCGGGCGCTGCGAGGCGAGCGCGCCGCCGCCAACAGTGTGGCGCCTGCAATCACTATTCCGGAAGCGATGTAGATTGCTTCAAGAGCCAGGTCGTTCTCGTGCAGCGTGAAGTATTCATCCCAGGCGAGGAACAGAAAGAATAGACCGATCCCGCCCATATAGAGCCGATAGTAAGGGCGATAGGCGCGCGCCAGCAAGGCGGTCGTCAGTGCGGCGCCGCTGATTACTGCTAACTGCGTTGATGCGAAGGTGCTGGGTATATTCCATTCCTGATCGAGATGCCAGAGCCAGCCCTTCAATATCCATCTCGGCGTGTCTTCAAGCCCCACCGCCAGAATCAGAATCTGCGCGGCCAACATGACAATCGCTAGAAGCCGGTAGCCGAGTGACAATCGAGGGATGGACCAGCGAAAAACGGCCAGGCAGACCGGCGCGTAAAGGAGTAAGACGAGTACGCGCATTAACGAACCGGCCGGCACCACTATTTCACCGCCATTCATTGATGTGAGACTTCCATGCGCAACTCCTCACAGCCATCCGCCCGGTCAGCGTGTAGCTATGGCAAATCATATAACGATTGTAGTGCTTGCGAAAACGGGCTGGAATACTCGACGTCAGCGCGCCGTCTCGGTCTCGCGCTTGAGCTTGGGGGAATCCCGATGTTCACTGTAGAGGTGGCATTGCGCCTGATGCCCTCGCTCGTCGGCGATTGCAGGCGGCCGAACACTGAGGCAGGCTTCCATCGCCTCGGGACAGCGCTGAGCGAATGGGCAGCCAATGAACTGCTCGGTGGGACGAGGCACGCCCTCCCGGATGCGCAGTGGCGGGTTCTCAATTGTAGGATCAGGCACCGGTACGGCCGCTATCAGCGCCTGCGTGTACGGGTGCTGCGGATTATTAATGACTTCTGTGCTGGGGCCGATCTCGACGATTTCACCGAGGTACATGATGGCGATTCGGTCGCAAGTGTATTGCAGTAGTGACAGATCGTGCGAGATATACACCGTCGCCAAGCCCAGCTCCCGCGCCAGGCGGCGTGTTGTGTTGAGGATGCCGGCTCTCACCGAGACATCGAGCATCGACACTGGCTCATCCGCCACCAGAAAGTCGGGATGCAATACCAGCGCGCGCGCCAGGACAACCCGCTGCAATTGCCCGCCGGAAAGCTGATGCGGGTATTTATCGAGGAAGACCTCAGCCGGACGCAGATTGACGCGGTCCAAGGTTTCCACCACCCGCTGCAAACGCTCGTCGTCGTCCTTCCAGCCGTGGATGATCAGCGGCTCCGTCAATGAGCGGTACAGCGTGAAACGTGGATTAAGCGCTTCGAACGGATTCTGGAACATCAACTGCACGCGGCTGCGAAAACCCAACAGCGCCTTATCGTCGACGCCTGATAGATCGTCGCCATCAAACATGATCTGTCCGTCGCTGGCGTCGATCAGCTTCACCAGCAGCTTGCCCGTGGTCGACTTGCCGCAGCCAGATTCGCCGGCCAAGCCCAGGCTCTCGCCGCGCCGCAAGGTGAAGGAGATGTTATTGACGGCGTAAACCGTCTGCTCTTTGTCGCCGCGCAGCAGACCGGCCAAGCCACCGCCGATCTTGAAGCGCTTCGATACATCATCCATTTCGAGCAAGGGCGGGTCATCAACCGCTCCCCCCAACCCCTCTCCCGCCATCTCTATAGCGGGCATCCATTGCAATGAAGAGGGGGGCATCTCTGCCGAGCTTGCTGTTGGCTGTGGCGCATCCAAGTCCCCCTCCATTGCGATGGGGGGGGGATTTAAGGGGGGGTGGCCAGCGGCCCGCGCCACCTCAACATGCTGCCAGAGCGTCGGATCTTCCGCCTGGATGCGCAGGACGTCCATTTCATTGGAGCGCAAGCAAGCGGCCGATCGGCCGTCGCCGACCATCTCAAGCTGCGGGTCGATTTCATGGCAGGCTTCTTGCACGAAAGGGCAGCGTTCGGCGAAACGACAGCCCGACGGCGGCTCCCGCAAATCGGGCGGGTAACCTTCGATCGATACCAGCACATCGCGCGGGCGGGCGAGGTTGGGGAATGCCTGCTGCAAGCCCAAGCTGTAAGGGTGCGCGGGCGACGCGAAGAAAGGCTCGGCCGCCGCCTCCTCAACAATGCGGCCCGCATACATCACCGATACCGAATCACAAACTTGCGCCACGACCGAAATGTCGTGCGTGATCAGCATCACCGTCAGATTCAGCTCGCGCTCCAATTCTCGAAGCACTTCCAGTATCTGATGCTGCACAATGACATCGAGCGCGGTGACCGGCTCGTCGGCGATCAGCAGGCTCGGCTCCAAGGCGAGCGCCATAGCGATGACAGCGCGCTGTTTCATGCCGCCGGAGAATTCATGCGGATAATGCATCAGGCGCTCGGTGTCCAAGCCGACCATGTCGAAGAGGTCGACCGCCCGCTTGCGCGCCGCCTTTTTGCTGAAGCCGCCGCGCACCCGCAGCAGTTTCATCAGCTGGCTGCCGACGCGCTGGACCGGATTCAGCGAATCCATCGACGCCTGCGGAATGGTGGCGATTTCACGCCAGCGCAGTTGGCGCATCTCGGCCGGCGGCAGTTTCAGCAAGTCCATGCCCTTGAACTTGATTTCGCCGCTGACGATATGGCCGTTGCGCGGCAGCACCTGCACAATCGCCTTGAGCAGCGTGGTTTTGCCGCAGCCCGATTCGCCGATTAAGCCGAGGTGTTGGCCCTCGTCGAGATCCAGCGAGACGCCGTCCACGGCCTGAACCGTGCCGTCTTGCGTGTGGTAGTTGACCTTGAGATCGCGGATGGAGAGGATGGTCATTAGGTGCATCCCCCCCATCCCCCGGCCCCTTCCCCGACGGGTCTGTGTCTACGCAACCCCACCAGGAGGCAAGGGGAGTAATTCAAACCCTCGCAAACGATAAGTGAAGCCCCTCCCTCCGCTCTGCGGCGGACTGTTCTCGTTTATGTCTAGAGCCTTGAATCTACTCGATTTCAGAATCGAGCGCAAGTGAAAAATCATTTGCAAAATTTACGTGTCGTTGATAAGTTGGAAGCCATCGAAGAACAGCGAAGGAGGTTATGATAAGAGAATAGTTTTAATGATGGTGGTACTGCTGGTCGGGGGACTGTTGGCTGGCTCTGCATTTGCGCAGGATGAAACATCTTTATCACTTGACACCAACTGCTTGGCTGATTTGGATCTGTCAAGCATCGGGGTCAGTGAGGATGTTTTATATTCCAGTCTGGTTAATGCGCTCTATGGCTTCGATCTGGCTGGTGGCGGCGGCTTGCAGGAAGAGGGCGCACACGCACAGTTCTGCACTTACAACCAGGGCTATGAAAACTGTGGCTCGTGTTTGACCACGACGTGGGGCGAGAAACGAAGGATTTTTTATCAGGAATGGTGGTGCTTGGGCATTAGGGTTTGGCGCAATGAAAAATGCCGCTCCTGCGGATAGCTTTTAGAGCCATCAGCTTGACAGCAACACCGTTCTAAAGCATTGAAGTCGTCCGATTTTGAGACTGCTTCTCCCCTACTCTGATAGGGGGCCGCTGGAAAACAGTCTTTCTCGGTATATGCAGTGCGCGTAGCCACGAGCTTCTTCTTCAGGAAACATCTTGTCCCAAGTGACTTTAAAATGCAGGAATGATCCTACGGATACGACGGCCTGGGTCACGAGAAGGACGGCTATGAAGATCAAGATACGGGCTTTAATCTTCTCATACTTGGTCATGCCGCTGCGTTTCTTTTTCACTTGCGGTTGGCCTCTTCCTTCTGCATGGTCGTACCTCCCGCTTATTGATCCTGTTGTATAATTGAAATCGAGCTTTATGGGAGGGTGGGGGCAAAAACCAGAAAATACGACTATCATCCGTTTACATCCGCCGCAAGCGAGGAAACAGCACTTCTTCGTAACCGCGCCCGATGAAGAAACCCGCCATCACCGTCAGCATGATGCACACGCCGGGCGGCACGATCCAGTAAAAAGCCTCGCGCGAGAGCGCCAGGGAGTTGAAGGCGTCCTGCAACATGAAGCCCCAGCTGATCGTCTCCGGATCGCTAAAGCCGAGGAAACTGACGCTCGCTTCAGTCAGGATCGCCCAGGCGATGGCGAAGGAGCCATATAGAAATGAAAGCGGCAAGATGCTGGGCGCGATATAAACGAAGATGATGCGCAGGTCGCTGGCGCCAGAGACGCGCGCCGCGCTGACGAAAGCTTGCTCCTTGATGACCAGGACTTGAGAGCGGATGACGCGGCCCGTGTCGCGCCATAGAAGCACCGCCATCGCCACCACCACATTCCAGATGCTGGGATCCAGAAAAGCTGAGACTACAATAATGAAGGGGATGAATGGGATGCCGAAGGCGACATCGGCAGCGCGCATCAATATGGCATCGACCCAGCCGCCATAATAACCCGCCAGCAGGCCGACCACTGTGCCGATGACAGCCACCGCCGCCGCCGCCGAGAAACCGACCAGCAGCGCCGAGCGCGCCCCGTGGATCAGCTGCGAATAGATATCGCGCCCGATGTTCGTCGTGCCCAGCAGGAAATCATTGCTGTAGCCCTCGGCTTCATCTTCGCCTGGTTCAGCCAGCCAATAAGGCATGGCGTCTTTGATCCAGTCGCCCTCGTTGTTCTTGAGCGGCGTCAGCGGGTCGTTCGGGGCGATCTGAGGCGCGAATACAGCCACGATGGCGAAAACGGCAAAGACGAACAAGCCGAACAGCGCCATTTTGTCGCGCTGAAATACCTCGAGGTTGGTCTCCCACAGCTGGCGGATGGCTGAGCCTTGGCGAAACTGTATCGTTGCCTTGACCGGCCGCTCGCCGCGAACGCTCGCTTCCTGTTGCATCGTTCTACCTTCGCCTTAAGAAACCTGCGCCTGCGCCGATGCGCCGACGCGCGGGTCCAGCAGGCTGTACATGATATCGGCGATGAAATTCATGAACACAATAATGACCGCAATAAGGAAAAACGCGCCTTGAGCCAGCGGATAATCGGCTTGCTGGACCGCCCGCACCAGCGTGCGCCCAAGCCCGGGCCAGGAAAATACGTGCTCGATCACCACGTTGCCGCCGATGCTATAACCGATACCGAGCGTCAGCGCCGTCAGCACCGGCAGCATGGCATTGCGCGCCGCCGTCTGGATCATCACGCGCCATTCGCTGTACCCCGCCAGCCGGCTCATGGTCACATAATCCTGATCCAGCACTTCAAGCATATTTGAACGCATCAACAGCAATGGCAGCCCGTGCAAATAAAGCGCCAGCGTGAAGGTGGGCAGGATCATGTGCCGCCAAAATACCGGCGAAGCCAGTTTGTCCCACTCCGTCTCCCAGCGGTAGCGCACCATCGGCGGTCCAATGCCGGAAGAGGGCAGCAACTTCCATTGGAAGGCGAAAAACGTCAGCAAGAGCATGCCAACCCAGAATTGCGGCGCTGCCCGCGTCATCAGCGTGAAGGTCGTGCCGACGCGTTCGATCATGCGGCCGCGCATGGCCGCCATCACAATGCCCCCCAGCACGCCCACGGCATAAGCCAGCAGCAGCGAAGTCAGCGTCAAATAAATGGTATTCGGCAGATCTGCGCCTAGGATATCCAGCACCGTCTTGCCGGAGTAGCTGAAGGTATCGCCCAAGTCGAGTTTGAGCAGGTTGACCAGGTAAATGATGTACTGCTCGCCAAGCGGCTTATCAAGCCCGAAGCGCGCGAGCAGCGCCGCTTCCTGCTGTTTGGTGAAAGTCGTGTCGATATAGCTGGCCAGCGGATTGCTCGGCGCCAGACGAAATAACAAAAAGAGCAATGTGACGATGATCCAGAGCACCATCACACTCTGCAGAAAACGCCCCAAGATGTAATAGGCGACGCCGCGGCTCATGCTTTTTCTACCCCATCCCCGGCCCCTTCCCCAGCGAGCTAGGGAAGGGGAGTCTTGATTGGGTTTTCGGGCGACGCAACGGGTCGCGTAGACATTGACCGCCAGTCGCCCCTACGTGTTCCGACATACGCGATATATGTAGGGGTCAGCCACTGGCTGACCCGTTACCTAGACTATTGCGCTTTGACCGGGCGACTCAGTTCCCCGGGTAATGCAGACGTCCCTCGTCGTCCCAGCTGTAGCCGGCGCCATCCAACAAGGCGCGCGCGCCCTCGATGCTGAAGTCGTATGTCGGCAGATCTTCGCATTGGCGCCAGTATTCCAGCGCGGCCGAGACGAAGCTGTCGGCCGGCGCCGCCAGGCCGTTGAAGATGTTGTCGATGATGAACTCCTGCGGAATGGTATGCGCGATCGCCTGACGGAAGTTCACGTCGTCGAAGGGCGCATAGCGCACGTTGAAGGCGAAATAGTTGAAACCGATGCTGATCGCCGAGAACAGATCGAGGTGTTCGTTGTCGGCGACGATTTGCTGCAGCACACCGGGGTCACCAGGCCATTCCCAGAGGAAGTTCATCTCGCCGGCTTGAATCTGCCCCAGCGTCGCTTCCTGGTTCGGCAAGACGTTCATAATCCAGGCATCGATTTGGGGACGCGCCCAATGATCGTCGAAAGCCTCGAGGAAGACGTACTCGTTCACATCAAAGGCGACGTACTTGAAGGGACCGGAGCCGATCGGAATTTCTTCCTGGATCGAATCGGCATCGGCGTCATCCCGCGTCAGCAGGTCGTTGATGATCGGTTCCCAGATGTGCTTGGGAATCAAGTTGAGCTTGGCCAGCGAACTGGTCTCGAAAGCCGCCGACGGTGTATGCAGCGTGAAGCGCAGCGACAGGTCGTCGATAATCTCGATATTGGCAACGTTGCGCGCGAAGGGGTGATAGTCGGGCGCTTCCGGCCGGAACTCTTCCTTGCCATCTTCGTCCACCTGCGTTGTGCCGGCCAGAGCGGCTTCAAACGAGTAGGCGGCATCATCGGACTGCACGTCCTCGCCGTCATGCCACTTCATGCCCGCGCGCAAAGTGACGACCACATTCAGCGGATCTTCCCAGACGACGCTCTCGGCCGCCCAGGGCTCGGGCACGCCAATCGGGTTGATGCGCATCAGACGGTCCCAGGTCATCTCGGTTACGCGGCTGGGCGCGTCGCCGGCGATTTCCAGCGGGTTGAAGGAATTCAGGAAGGAAGTCGTCGAGGTGATCAGCGTCTTGTCATCCGTGGTCGGCTCGATGCCGATCCAGGTCCAGAAGTTGTGCACGCCGATGCCAGCCTGCGTCGTGATGCTGTCCGGATTGAAGACAGCCGTGTTGACCACCTGCGGCGTCAGCGGGTGAATGAAGTAAGCGTTCACCATATCGTTGCGGATGATCTGCTGCGCCTCGCAGATGATATCCAGACGTGCTTCCTTATCAGCCACTTCCACACGCTGCGCTTCCGCCAGGGCGTCATACGCAGGATTGTTGTAGCCGATGAAGTTGTAACCGCCATCCCGCACGCTCGAATGGAAGAGGTTGTAGGTGAACTCGTCCGGATCGGAACGCTCGGGGCGGCCGACCATACGCCAGTGGGTCATCTGGAAGGGACGCTCCGCGCGGCCTTCGCCTTCGACGCGGCTGTACCAGATTTCATCGATCAACTGCGCCCAGGGGATGGCGCGGTGTTCGACCTCCAGCCCCAGCTCGCGCATGTTCTCGACGACCAGGCGCGTGGTCTCATATTCGATCGGGCGCTCCGCCTGCGTCACCGAATGCACGATGATCGGCGGAACAACTTCGCCCATCGACTGCGATGTCACCGGCAACGCGAGTACCAGCATCATCAGCGCCAGGACAACTAGACTTAAAAGTTTTCTGCTCATGGTTTGCTGTTCTCCTTATAATTCACATGGCAAGATTAACGAAAAAAGCGCTCACGCTTGAAACTTTGCTGATTCTAACCCACCTCCTTCGATAAATGACCTGTCAATTCCAGACAGTAAACAAGTATGACTTTTTCCCTAGGACAATTGCAAATGCCCCAGTCCGGCGCAGAAGCCGATTTGCGCCTTCGGCGACAGCGCATCCAGCCGTTCGATGACCGCGCGCGCTTCGTCGCCGGCGAGCAGTTGGGGATTACCAGCGGCGTCGAGAAGGGCGGGCTGCAGAGAATACTGCGCCTCTCCCGTTTCTTTTAGGTCCGCGAGCGCGATTACCGTCTCCGACCATTCACGGTTGCGCCGATCGACAGTAACTGAATACGGCGCGTTGCGGCTGACCGGCGTCTCGCGCATTGGCCCCTTGTTGTGATGAAAGACGAAATTGCCCAAGCTGTAAAAGATTGGTTTCCCCTTATAGGACTCAACTTCCTGCAAAGAATGCGGATGATGCCCGACGATAACATCAGCGCCGGCATCAATCAATGCGTGGCCAACTTCAAGCTGATAATCGGCCAGGCCATCTTGAAAGCGCGGACGCCAGAAGGGCGGCACGCCCCAGTGCATCGCTACCACGACAAAGTCGGCCGCAGCGCGAGCGGCGTCGATCGCGTCGATCGCCCGCTCCAGATCTTCGCGCCAGGCGCGCGTGAACACATAGGGCGCGCTGCCCGGTTGCTCCAGGCTCGCCGGCGGATCGAGATGATAGGACTCGGAGACCTGAATCGGCGCGACGCCGGGCCGCCCTTCGGCCGCGGCGGAACCAGGTCCTAATGTAGATGTCGCGCCGAGGAAGGCAACTCTTAATTTGCCGAGGGTTAAGATCTCCGCGCGCCAAGCCTCAGCGAGATCCGCGCCCGCGCCGACATGGGGCAGGGCATGTTCCTGCAAATGCCGCAGCGTGTCGAAAAAGGCGACTTCGCCAAAATCCCACATGTGATTGTTCGCCAGCGTCACGATGTCGAAGCCCATATCGACTACATCCGAAAGTAATTCGGGCGGCATGCGCATATTGATCCACTTGTCGATCGGCGTCCCCCGCTCGGAAACCGGCGTCTCCAGGTTGCCAAAGGCGATGTCAGTGGAATTTAGCAAGGACGCGAGAGCCGAAAGTTCGGCGGATTGCGGAAGCGCCGCCTGCAAGAATATATCGCCGACCATCGCTATCGTCGCCATTGTTGTTTCCGCGCGCTTGCTAAACCTTTTCGCCACCCTTGTAGACAGCGGCGATCTCCCGCAAATTGCGAATATCGACCAATGGGTCCGCATCGAGCAGAAGCAGATCAGCGTACTTGCCCGCTTCTACCGTGCCGATCTCATCTTCCCAGCGCAAGATCTTGGCGTTATTGCGTGTTCCGATGGTGATCGCTTCCATCGCCGTCAAGTCGTTCTCGACCAGCAGCTCAAGCTCGCGCGCCAGGGCGAATTGGTGCGGCGCCAGCGGATTGCCGCCGGCATCAGTCCCGCAGCCAATGAAGACGCCTTTGGAACGCGCCAAGGCGATCGTCTTGCGGATCTGCTTGACGCCTTGCTCGATCATCGGTTTGCGCCGCTCGGCATCGGCCTGCTGAACGGGCGACAGCGGATAGCTCTCCAAATCGGGATTGCCGACGCCGACGGTCAACACCAAAGCTGCGCCATTCGCCACCATCATGTCGGCGGTTTCTTCATCGAGATAAGTCCCGTGCTCAATTGTATCGACGCCGCCCAGCATGCAATTGCGGATGCCGCCGGTGCCATGGCAATGCGCCGCCACGTGACGTCCCATCATGTGCGCGACTTCGGTGACCGCCGAGATCTCTTCGACCGTGAGCTGGCTCGCGTGGATATCCTGCCCGGGCGTGGCGCTGCCGCCGGTCGCCATCAGCTTGACCAGATCGGCGCCCGCTTTGATCTGCTCGCGCGCCGCCTTGCGCATCTCATCGGGCCCATCGGCTTCGCGGGCGATGAAATGCGCGTGGCCGCCCGTCATCGAAATGACGCGGCCGGAAAGTTTCATGCGCGGTCCGCGGATGAAGCCACGGTCGATGGCTTTGCGCAGCGACATTTCGATATGTTGCTCGCCGCCCACATCGCGAATCGTCGTCACGCCTTGGGAAAGCGTACGCTCGCAGATATCCACCGCTTCCAGCACCAGATCATCGCGCGGCTTTTCGAGCAGGGTGAAGGTGCTTTCGTTGCCGTTGTAGCAGATGTGGATGTGGGCGTCGATCAGCCCGGGCATCAGCCACTTGCCAGTTGCGTCAACTTGCTCGACCTCCCCCCATTGCGCTGGGGTGACCGAGGGAGGTGGTAGATCCGCTGCGCTGCCTACCCAGACGATCCGCTCGCCTTCGACGTAAACCGCGGCGTCATTCAACGGCACACCGCCATTGCCATCAATCAGGGTCGCGCCTGTCAGTACAAATCCCATTTGATTCTCCTATTCGACCAAACTTAGCTTCAGATTGTGTCCACGATAATCATTCTTCCCGCATGAGGGAAGAGCCATGATTGTAGGCCATGGACATTCAAGCGTCACTTGTGACCAGCATACTGCCCAGTGGCACGTACGCGTCCAGAAATCGCGCGCCGTTCGCGTCGCGCGCAATCACACGCTCCTTGTCGCGCTTACGATATAGCCCGGTATATACGGCATAAGATCCGGCTGCCAAATCAGTCGGCAGCGGCACCTCCCAGATCTCGCTGTCGGAAAGCCCAGTGTACCAGAGACGGGTTGGCAGGCGACTGCCCAGCGGTTCCTGATCAAACACCCACCACGCTCCGCTTTCCTCGTGCCCAAAGTGCAAAAACTGCGCGTGATCTTCCCGACTATTCTCTGCGCTGCGCCACGTGATTGGAATGCGCAGCGTTTCGCCGGCGCGGGCTTGCGGCGGCAGCGTGACCGCTTCCAGCATGAAGCCGTTATCAAATTCAACCAACGGAGGCGAGGTGTGGCCCGCCGCTGGCGCCGGCAGGACTAGCTCGCCCAGCACCACTTGCGTTTCACTCAACAGCTGCAAGTCACTGTCGAGCACCTTTTGGCGAACGAAAGCGCCGTGTTTCTTGCGCCAAAGCGTTAGTACAATCCAATACGCGCGGTTGGTTGGACTTTCCGGAGGAACGTTGAGGTACATCCACTGGCGGAATAAAGGCGCGTATTCCGGACCGAAGAGCCAGATCCCATGTTGACGATCCGCCCACTCATCGCGGCTGGCGACACTCTGCCCGCTGACCTGATCAACGAGGTGCACGGAGTAACCTAAACCCATGTACGCTTCTTGACTGGCGGAAACGTAAAGCCGCAGAAGCGCGTCAGGCCCCCAACGGTCGATACGGTAGCCATGTAATTGTAATCCCGATTCAAAACGCACCGCAGCCGGGCGCGCCAGAAGTGGCAGCTCAAGGCGAGGCAGCAAGGCATTGATCAATAGCGCTGCAAGCCCCAGCGCCGGCAGCGCGTAAAGGAGACGGCGGAGCGCGCGTGATGGCGCCAGCGCGACGCTTGAAAAATGGCCCAACATCGCAACCAAAGTGAGCCAGATGCCGAGACATCCCATCATCTCTTCCAAAATATAGAATTCTAGGGAATCGTCCAGGTACAGGGCGCCGATTTTGACATCATGAGGTATTGACAATTCATTGACAAATATCTCACCAGCCGCGCTCATGGCCAGGCCCGCAAGCAGACAAATATGCCATTTCAGCGTGGCGCGCGGCGATCGTAGCGCAAGCGCCAGTGTTGCCAGTACTATCGCAGTGCCAAGAATGAGGTAACGCAGGCCCCAATTGTGAATGGATTCGTGCAGCGCGAGGAATTCGTCCACTGCCAGAAACAGGAAAACCAGGCCGATCCCAACCAGGTAGAGCCGGCGCCAGGCCGCTCGCGGCTTAGCAAAGCAGCCTGTCAAGAGCGCCACGCCACCCACTACCGCTAACTGCACTGCCGCATACGTCGATGGAATGTTCCATTCCTCATGGAAATCCCACAACCATCTTGCATATTTTGAAGATGTTTGGACGCCTAGCGACAGCAAGAGAACCAATACTTGCGCCGCAAGCATTGAAGTCGCCAGGCGCCAAGCGGCCGGCGCCAGACGCGGCATCAATCGACGGTAGCAAATCCATACAACCGGGGCGTATAACAGAGCGAGGACGATAAGGGAAAAGCCCTCGGTTGATATTGGAATATCACCGATTTGCATCAGCGGGCTGCCTTAGTAATTCCAAGAAAATAATGCGAATGACTGCCGCAAGTAAGATACTGCCAAAATAATCGAAAGGCTGTAAGGCTTACCCGCAACTGGGTCATGCTACCGCGCTTTTTCTACCCCATCCCCGACCG
>JAAXID010000062.1 GCA_012270545.1 Anaerolineae bacterium
TCGCCGAAACGCTGGCCGCCGAACTGCGCCTTGCCACCGAGCGGCTGCTGGGTGACCAAACTGTAGGGGCCGGTTGAGCGGGCGTGCGCCTTGTCCTCGACCAGATGCGCCAGCTTCAGCATGTGGACATAACCAACGGCGACATGACGATCAAAAGGCTCGCCAGTGCGGCCGTCATACAGGGTCTGCTTGCCATAATGCGGCACCGGAGTCCCGCTTTCAAACATCACTCGATTGGCGATTTCGAAGAGATCGCGCAGCGACAAGTCCCCTGACAAATCGATCGCTTCCCCTACGTTCTGCTGGATCCACAAGCGAACCGACACATCGACCGCGTTTGCGTCGCGATTGTCGCGCTCTTCAGTCGAGAGGTCGCTATTGTCGTATACCATCACCGCGCCGGGGTCATGGCCGAATTCGCGCAGCATCTCGGCAACGGCAACGCGTCGCACATAGATATCGTCGCGTTCCAGGATGATCGCCTCATTGTCGTATAGACCGGATTCGCTCACGCGATCGACAAGATAGGCGCAGATGACATGCATATCGTCATCAAAATCTTCTGGCGCGATGCCGGCGCTTTCCGCCAGCCGTTCATGATTTTCCCAAGCGCGCTCGGTGGTCAGTTTCCAAGCCCAGTCGATCATCCAGGCGCGTCCAAGTTCCGCCTGAATCTCTTGCTCCTTGACACCGTCGAACACCGGCGTAATCGCGCGGAAGCCCAAACGGTCAGCCGCCCAGCCAAGGTGCAGCTCAAGAATTTGGCCGATATTCATGCGACTGGGAACGCCAAGCGGATTGAGTATGATTTCCACTGGAATCCCACCATCGATATAAGGCATATCCTCGACGGTGACGATCTTGGAGATGACGCCCTTGTTGCCATGCCGCCCCGCCATTTTGTCGCCGACGGTCAACTTGCGGCGCTGCGCCACGCTCACGCGCACCATCTTCTCCACGCCAGCGGACAAATCCGGGTGTTCATCGCGGGTGAAGACTTTGACATCGATCACTTTGCCGCGATCGCCATGGGGCAGACGCAAAGACGAATCCTTCACCTCGCGCGCCTGCTCGCCAAAAATCGCGCGCAGCAATTTCTCCTCCGGCGATAATTCCTTTTCGCCCTTGGGCGTGATCTTGCCAACCAGAATATCGTTGGGACCGACCTCGGCGCCGATGCGCACAATGCCGTATTCATCGAGATCTTTGAGCGCGTCCTCGCCGACATTCGGAATATCGTAGGTAATTTCTTCCGCTCCCAGCTTGGTATCGCGCGCTTCGATCTCGTGCTTCTCGATGTGAATGCTGGTGAATTTGTCCGCGCGCAGCATATCCTCGCTGACAAGCAGCGCGTCCTCATAGTTCCCGCCATCCCAGGAAAGGAAGCAGGTCAGGACGTCGTGCCCGAGAGCCAGTTGGCCATTGTAGGTGGATGAACTGTCGGCAATGACGTCACCGGGTTTAATCGTATCGCCCTTGCGCACAAGGGGGCGCTGATCAATGCAAGTCGATTGATTCGATCGCTCATATTTACGCAGTTGAAAGGTCTTCTCTTCACTATCCCCCGTGCGGACGATTACGCGATGTCCCTGCACGCTGATGACCTCCGCCTCAACATCGGAGACCAGCACCTGCCCACTGTTGAAGGCGGCTAGGCTTTCCATGCCGGTGCTGACAACGGAAACGTCCGGCGCTATCAGTGGCACCGCTTGCGTCTGCATATTCGAACCCATCAAGGCGCGGTTCGCCGCGTCATGCGACAAGAAGGGAATCAGCGCGGCGCTGATGCCGACAATTTGGCGCGGGGCGATATCCATATAATCTATGCGCTGCGGCGGCACCGATAGGAATCCCTGGTCATATCTTGCCGAAACGCGATTGGAAATGAACTGACCGCGTTCGTCCAAACGCGCATTCGCCTGGGCGATGATGAACTTATCCTCGTCATCCGCGGACAAATACGTGATATCGGAAGACGCGAATGGCACAACCGGGACTTCGCTATTTTTCATTAGCTTCAGCCTCGTCACCAGTTTCTTGTCGATCACCGTTCCTTCTTCAATGGCGACTTTGCCGCGGGAATTCTCAATGTCATCGCGGATGACGCGGCCGATTAACTCGGGGTCATCAACAGCCATGGTATTCACAACCCGGCGGTATGGCGTCTCGATAAAGCCGAGCTCGTTAACACGCGCGTAAGTCGCCAAGCGGCCGATCAAGCCGATATTGGGACCTTCGGGCGTCTCAATCGGACAGATGCGACCGTAGTGACTGTGATGCACGTCACGCACATCAAAGCCGGCGCGCTCTCGCCGCAGCCCGCCTGGTCCCAAAGCCGACAGCGTGCGCTTGTGCCGCAATTCAGAGAGCGGATTGGTCTGTTCCATAAATTGCGACAGCTGCGACGAGCCGAAGAATTCGCGAACGGCGGCCACAATCGGGCGGATGTTGACCAGCGATACCGGCGTCAATTGCTCAGCCTCGCGGATCGACATGCGCTCCTTGACCACGCGCTCCATGCGG
>JAAXID010000186.1 GCA_012270545.1 Anaerolineae bacterium
GGGGAAGGGGCCGGGGGATGGGGGTTTTCCGGCGGCAGAATTGCGTCCTTGCAGACGATGTTGCCTTGCAGGGTTTCCAGAATGGGTTCGCTGAAAGCTTGCCCGTAGCCATTGTTCTTGCGCCACTGGATGTAACCGATCCAGACGACGATGCTGGCCAGCGCGTGGGCGATGGGATTGAGTTCGATGCCGTACATCTGGCGCGGGTGCACGGCGGGAAGGGGCATCTGCAAGCCCTCCCAGAGATGATGATTGATGACTTCCTTTTCCAGTTCCATCAGCATTTGCAGGGAGACGTAGAGGAAGTTGCCGCTGCCGCAGGCGGGGTCGAGCACGGTGGTCCCCCGAATGCGCTTGAGTATGCGCTCGCGCAGATTGATTAGCTGGTTTCGCGCATTGGTTTTCGCCTTGCCCGTTCGCGCCGCCTCAAAACGCGCGCGGATCGACTCGGCTTCCAGTTGAACGGTATCCCATTCGTAGCGCAGGGGCTGCATCAAAACGGGCTCGACGATGAGCAGGATGTCTTCGCGCGAGGTGTAATGGGCGCCCAATTGCGAGCGTTTCTCCGGGTCGAGGCTGCGCTCGAAGAGGGTGCCGAAAATCGACGGCTCGATCGCTTCCCAATCCAGCTTGGCCGCTTTTTCCAATTCGATCAGTTCTTCGTCGTAGAGCGGTTCAACGGAGACATCCTCAAAGAGATTGCCGTTGAACCAATGAATGTCTTCCAGCAGGTAGTCGCCGCCTTCAGCCATCGCCCGGAAGAGCGCTTTCATATAGTTCACGAACAGATTTGGGCTGCGGCGCGCCTGCTGTATCGTATGGGTAACAATGCCGATCTGGCTGTCGCCAACCGGCGGCAAGAGGCGCGCGTCTTCGGCGAAGAGACAGAAGACCAGTTTGGTCACAAAATGGGCGATGCGATCCGGTTCGGCGCCGTAGCGACGCATGTTGTCGGCGATAAGCCGGAAAGCGTCCGCCGCTTCGGCCGTAACCTTTTCCGAGTTGCGGTTTGGATTCAGCCGCTCGGGCGCGAAGAACATGTCGATGAGAACATGCTGGTATTCGAAAATCTCTTCATGCTTGAAGCGGTATACATCTTTTGCGGAATTAAGGAAGTTTGTATGGATTTCCCAGTTATGGATATCAGTGACGACCAGGAGGGGCGGGTTGTTCAGATTCTCGCGGTATTGGAGCAATTGGTTATAGGCGTCGCCCAGGTCTTTGTATTTGCCGGGCGACTTGTATTCGATGGCGAAATGCCCGCCGTAGTAGACATCGGCGAAACCCTGCCCGCCGCTGGTTTTCTTCAGCGACCACTCAAATTGAAATGGCTGACCGTTTTGGGCGACGCCCGTGGCAGCGGGTCGGGGATGTCCGAGCATGTCACACAGGTCGTTGAAGTGAGATTGATAGCTTTGCTTTTCGCCGAGAGGCGTGTCGCGCCATTTGGTGATGAATTGCTGCGCGTTCATGCAGTCGGTGACCTACGGCAGAACCCGGTGATTCAGCATCTCGTTGAGCGCGACCACCAGCCGCCGCAGCTCGTCTTCCATATCGCTGCTGATGCCGTCTTGAATCAGCGCCTCGCGGAAGAGATCGCGCGCGTCGCGGATGTTCTCGTGGCCCTCGCGCAGCTTGCCCAAGCCGGCGCGCATCTGGACGCGGGCGTCGCTGCAGGCGGCACTGGTGTAATAATCGGGGAATTGCCAGCCGTGCTGGGTAGCGGCGCGCTGCAAGCCGTTGACGAACTCGCGCGCCGATTCGATGCGCTCGCCCGCCCCGCGATTCAATAGCTCGGTGATGCCTTCGCTCAGGCTGGGCTCCATGCTGAAGTCCAGCGAGTCGATATCGGTATAGCGCGCTTCGACCGCGTCGCGGCTGCTCGGCTGGGGGCGCAGCGAAGTCTTCTGTGGCGACATGCCGGTGAAGATCGGGTAGAGCAGGCCGACGCACATATTGTGCACGTCTTTCATGTATTGCTGCGGCGACTGCATGCGGTCGTCTTCCAATAGGCGCGAGCTGTTGAAGTCGATCACCTTGAGGTTGATGCCGTCCCAATAGACGTGCTCCAGCTTGTGATCGAGATAGACGATCTTGTTGGCATGCGCCAGCACCAGCAGTTCGCTGAATTGCAGCGCCAGCGCCAGACCCTCTTCGCTCGGCAGGCGCCAGCGTTTGTCGGGCTTGTTCGGCCTCATCAAATAGAAGAGGCTGTGATAGCGCGGCAGGTTTTCCAGCGCCAGGTAAGGTCGCCAGCCAGCCGCCGCGAAACGCGCCAAATTGTCGCTGAAGCCGCGGACATCGCCCTGGAACGAGGCGATCTCGCCGGCGCGCGGCGCTTCTTCCCGGTCGGAGATGAAACCGCAATCGTAGAGCTTGACGATATTGGGGCTATGCCAGAGGCGCGTCAGGATATCGGCTTCGTTGCCAAAGGCGCGATACTCCCACCGCATATCGCCGTCGGCGTCGAGGTGCTCGGGCCGCATCACCTTGAAGGCGACGCTATTGCCATTGCGTATATCGACCGCGTCCAGCACGCGCGCGTAATGGCCGAGGGCGAAGGTATCAATGAAATTGTTCAGTTGATAAAGTTCCGAGAGTCGCGGCATGGCCTGTCCTGCTCGTTGCGCGCCGCTGGCAAAAGCGTAACGGCATAAGCCTGTAATGTACCACTGGCGCATAATATCAAACAGGGTATTTTTGCCCCGCCCCATAGGATTAGCGGACGGAAGAAGCCCGCGCGTCTGCTAAAATGATGACTGTCCGAGAGCGTCTCGCCGAGGATTCGTCTTGCGTTACGCCACCATCTGCCTGATCAGTCTGCTATTCTGGGGGCGGGCGCAAAGCCAGTCGCCCGAGATCGTTGATGCCGCCCGGCGCAGCGTCAGCGCCGCCCTGCCCGAGTTGAGCGCCACCGCCGACCCGTCGGTGACGCCACTCACTGATGTCGATACGACGGCGCTGGGCTGCCGGCTGATCGACGGCCTGCCGCTGGCGACGCCGATTGATGTGTATCACCTCGGATTCACGCTCGCTGACAAGCCCTTCCCAGTGCAGGTCTCGGCTGATGGGGGGATGACGCAGCCCTGCGATGAGCGCTTCCCCAACTTGGGCGCGGGGACGATTCCCGTGGGCCGGGCGCGCCTGGACAGCGATGGCGACGGATTGAGCGACGGCGCTGACGCCTGCCCGCTTGTCGCCGGCATCCCGACGGCTGAGCGAGCGGGCTGCCCGACTATCAGCAGCGCCGATCGCGATGGCGACGCTACGCCGGACGCGCGCGATCTCTGCCCCGCTCAAGCGGGCGCGGCCGCTGCCAATGGCTGCGCGCTGATGCGCGACGAAGATGGTGATGGCGTCCCCGACCATGTCGATATCTGCCCGGCGAACAGCGGCGTCATCCGCTCCGATTTCGCGCTCGGCTGCCCGGCCGATGGGAGCGGCAGCGCAACGCAGTGGCGCGCAACTGACGATGTCTGCACCATTGGCGGAGATGCGCCAATCTACGCGGAACGCTCGACAGAAGCCGAGATAATTGGCGCGCTACTCTCTGCGACAGACCGGAGGGTCAGCGGCCGGACGGCGGCGAAGGACTGGTATCAACTGGCGAGCGGCTGGGTCAAAGGCGAAGGGCTGCGGCTGTCCGGCGCCTGCTTCAATATCCCGCTGGTCAATCCGGCGGCTGGTGGCGCAAGCGGTTGTTTCATGCGCCCGCAGGCGGATTTCGCCAACGTGCGACAAGCGCCCGGCGGGTTGCAGGTGACGCGCATCTTTGGCGATCGGAGCTTCGCCGTGCTCGGACGGAACGTTAACGCCGACTGGCTATTTTATCGCGAAGGCTGGGTCAAACGAGCTGCGCTTGAGCTCTCCGGCAGCTGCGATCAGCTCCCGGCCCTGGATCCGGCGAAGGTCGCTTCGGGCACGGTCCATTTCTGCCCGCCCGATTATCCCGGATTGCTGCCGCCGCGCATCGACATCGGCGAGCGGACCGCGCGCATCGCCTCGGACACAATCGCCAACCGCCTGCGCGCCGCGCCCGATATCGCCGCTGAGCAAATCGGCGAGATCCCCCCAGGTACGCTGCTGGATGCCGTGCTCGATGGACCGGCCTGCAACGGTCCCTTTATCTGGTGGCAGGTGGACGCGGGCGGCCTCATCGGCTGGACCGTCGAGAGCGACATCAACGCCAATTACTATTATCTCGAGCCGCTCGCCAACCGCGGCGCAGGGGGTCAAGTCGAAGGCGGCTCGTCAGACAGAAGACCATCGGACCAAGAGCAGCCGGGGACGAACCGCATCATCCACAGCGCTAACGTCCAGGCTCTCGACACCATCAAACTGCTCGCCATCGAGGCGCCACAAACGATCACCTGGGGGCGGCGCGGATCTGAACTGGCGGTCGTTTCGGCGAGTGGATCGGTCGAGCGCTACAGTTATCCTGATCTGAGGCCAATCCCATTCGGCGCGCAATCGCGTACAGCCACCACCGTCGCCTTCAGCCCTGACGCGAGATTCTTGGCGATCGGACAGACCGACGGGTCGGTCATGCGTGTCGCCTTGGCAAGCGACCTGCCCAACGGCACTGTTACGTTGGACAGGCTGGACGGTTCCATTCGCGGTCTGGCCTGGACGCGCCATGGCGACCAGTTGGCCGCAGTCAGTGGGGACGAAAGCCTGAAGCTAAGGCGCCAGGCCGGCACGCTCAAGCTTTGGCAGCTCGATCCGTCATTGTCCGCAGAAGGCAATCTCACTCTGCATTACCGCTTCCCCTACCCCTTGACTGCGGTCGCCTTCAGCGCCGATGACCGTCTGCTGGCGGTGACAGGCGAATCGACCACGGAAAAGCGCGCCGGCTTATGGATTTACCGCCTTGCTGATGGCGAGCTTATGTATTCAAAAGCGCTAGTTCCCGCGGCCGGTCTCGCGCGGGTAGTTGCGTCAGCGGACAAGACGCTCGGCGATTTCGTCTACAGCAGCGGCGACAGCCTCTACCAGATCGATGTCGAAAGCGGCGAGGATATTCGCTTCTTCCACCAGGCGGGCGTGCTGCTGCCCCATTTCACATTT
Organism: Anaerolineae bacterium; assembly: GCA_012270545.1. Lineage (GTDB taxonomy): Bacteria > Chloroflexota > Anaerolineae > Aggregatilineales > Phototrophicaceae > UBA6055. Next base: position 5,068 of record JAAXID010000186.1, read on the forward strand.
CGTCAACAAGTCATACCGGAGGCGGAAGCGCTTCTCGCCATCACCACAGTAGCGCGGAATGGCGACAGCAGATTGCGCATCGCCAACGCGCTCAACGCTTACTCGCCCACTATCGCTCTGGATGTCGCGCCATTCGCGAGCGCCTTTAGCCCGGATGGACGCGCCCTCGCCATCGCCGAGCGGGAGAAGGATCGCGTGCTCATCCTCGGCGTAACCCAGCGTTAGCTTCTGGCTGACAGCCACCGGCAAATATGCTAGCATGACTAACGGCTTAGCTCACTGATTCAGAAAGTGCCCCAATGCCGCAGCCATTGACCGTCTTCCCAGTCAGCGCGCCCGTGCAGGATCGGTCCTTTGATTTGATCGCTGCCCTGCAACGCAGCCTGAAATCGGCCGCGATACGCCTGGATGATGGTGATGTCGTCGCCATCTCCAGCAAGTACGCGTCCATCGCCGCGGGCCGCATCGTTGCGCTCGCCGATGTCGCACCGACGCCGCAGGCGCGAAATCTTGCGGCGCGCTACCAAATGAACGCCGCCATCACGCAACTTGTGCTCGAAGAAGCCGATCACATCTTCGGCGGCATCGAGCTGGGCTTCCTGCTGACGACAAAAAGCGGCGTGCTCTCGCCCAACGCCGGGCTGGATCGCTCGAATATACCCAGCGGCAAAGCGGTCCTTTTGCCCGAAGCGCCATTTGAGCTGGCCGAGAGGATCAGGCGGGCGCTGCAAAAGTCTTGCGATTGCCGCGTCGGCGTGATTCTGACCGATAGCTGGCTGATGCCGGGGCGCTACGGCACCACGGGCATCGCCATCGCCATGGCCGGCTTCCGGCCGATCAAAGATGAGCGCGGCAAACGAGACCTGTTCGGCAATGCGATGGCGGTGACGCAAATCGGCGTGGCCGATGCGCTGGCCGTCTGCGCGCAGGTCGTCATGGGCGAGCGCGACGAAGCGACGCCCTTCGCGGTTCTGCGCGGCGCCGATATCGAATTGACCGATGCGCCGCTCTCGGCCGATGCCGTATCGATACCCTGGCGCCACTGTATCTATATTGAGTCGCTGACACTCGGATTGGTCCACGTTGATGCCGCCGCCAGCGCCCTTTCCTAAATCCACGAGGAGCCGAAACAAGCGCGAAAACAAGAGCTGAAAACATGCAAATCGCCTTGTGCAGTTTCTACAGACTTGCGGAAAAAGGGCGCTCCTCCCTTTGACATCAGCTTAACGCTGGCTTAAACTGAGGGCATAGAAAACAGGACGAAGCGCACGATGCAAGACGGCGGTTCTCACATAGTTTGACCGGATTAAACGCGGAGCGACCGAACCAGTCGCGCCGCGTTTTTGCATCATTTGTGGGCGTCACATTAACAAAGAAGGGAAAAAGATGGACGCAAGTATGATTAACAAGATTCAGAAGGCGGGGGAATACGCCAGCCAGCCGGAACGCGCGACCTTTAAGAGCCTGACTGTGCAATTCCACGGCGCCAACAGCAGCCATGTCGTCAAGCTCGGGGAGGATGGCTGGTCCTGCACTTGCCCCGGTTTTCAGAAATACGCCATTTGCCCCCATATCATGGCGCTGGAGAGTTTGTTCAAGCCGATGCTGAAGCGCCGCCCGTTGCCCTACGCGCCGGGCCAGAATATCGTGAGTGATGTGACAAAGGCAAAACGCTACTCGCAGGAGATCGATCGCATCCGCATCGTCAGCTTCGATTGCAGCTTCGACGGCTACAACAAGACGCACCGGATTACCTACGATGAAGGTCAGTGGACCAGCACGGCATCCTTCTTCGCCCAGCGCGGCGTCTGCAGTCATACCATGGCTTTGGAGAAGATCCTCAAAGGCTTTGTCGAGCCGGCGCGCGTTCAGCCGGCGGCGTGATTAAAGCGCAGACGTCCTTTGAGCGCGCCTGATCCGCCATGCGTACAGGCTCTAGCCGCCCAAACCCCTTGGTCTTGAATATCAGGAGGGCTAAGTTATTCTGAGATTGTTTTCGTCCACTATTTGATGCAACTACTCAGCAGCAGCAGCAAGTCTTGTCGCCGTGAGGCAAATTCATCCTCAAGTTTTTCGCGCGGTTCAGGCCCATTAAGACTGCGAATCCACCGAAACGACATGCGTTCCACAGTAGTGGGTCCTATCTCCAATTCATCATCTGTAATCTGCTCGAATTGGAACGCATATGGGAACAGATCGGGATTGTTTTCGTAGACATTGTTCGTGAATTCGGACGCTTGTGCCTCAGTCCAATTCAGCATAGCAATCACAACATCAAAAGTAGCGCTGATCTTATTCCCGCGCACACCGAACTTACTGATGTTTTCTACCTGGAAATCATGTTCTTTAATCATTGCGTCCTCTCATGAGCTCATCCCGCATGCCTTCTTTGATTTCCAGTGCCAGAATCCGTTTGTCCTGTTCATGATATTCACCGCGGATGGACTCCAGCTTGGTATTGAGTTCCTTTATCTCGCTACTTAGCTTTCTTTCGAGTTCCCCTAACTTTCCATCAAGGTTGCGTCAGAAGCCTAGCAGAGCAAGGCATATGAATACGGCACTACCGATTGTAACATGATTAGGATCCATAATCTCTCCTCGACTATCCGCTATTATCCCACTACTTTTCCAGTTATGAAGCTGTCGCAGCGCAACCATTGATCAGTTGGAAGCCGCCACTTCCGTCGCCTCCTCTTCCTCTACCTCTAGGCGCGGATCACCGGGCGCCACCTCGAAAACCGCCTGCCAGGGCTGGTAGCGCGTGAAGGCTTGATCGCGCGTGACCAGATTACCGGCCGTATCATAGATATTGCGATAAACCCAGACATCGGCGCCGTCCGCCGCATAGTCGATCTGGCGGATCTGCCCGGCGTGTAGGTCGCTCGCCTCGACGAACTTGGCTTCGGGCGCCGGCACGATATCGCCTATGATCGCGGGCTCCACCACCGCACGCCAATGACGCGTGCTGTAGATGCGGAACTGCAGGGCGTCCTGCGCCCCGAGGAAGCTGCTTTCAATCAGCAGGTGATGGGGCGTATTGTTCTGGAAGCGCAAGTCAATCTCCGGCTGCCAAATCGCCGCGTCCAGACCAGGTCCGGCGCCGGCGTATTCATAATAGCCGACGCGATAACCATGGCTGTTGCGCTCGGTGATGGCGTAGCCGCCGCCGAAAGCCGCCCGGAACATCGTCGTGCTGACCTGGCAGATGCCGCCGCCGATGCCGGTAACGGTGGCGCCGCCCAGGATCACGCTGCCCTCCAGATAACCCGCTTCCGGACTAATATCGCCCAAATGGTCGTTGAAGGAGAATTCCCCGCCCGGCGCGATGATGATGCCGTTCAGCTTGCCAGCGCCGATGGCGATGTTGCTGCGCCGATTCGGCCAGGAGCCCCAATAATAAGTGGTCGCCTCCGAAACCAGCTCGGTGATGCCCAGCTCCGCCGCCGTCAAGCCCTCGTGATAGCGCGGCGTCAAGGGCTCGAAAACCATAGCCACGCGCCGACTCAGCGGGTCGAAGATCGCCGCCTCCAGCCGCGCGATCGTCACCGCGACATCCAGCTTGCGCCCCTCAGATGATGGCGACAGAGCCCCCAGGGTTCCAGTCTGCGGATCGAAGTCGAATCGCCCGTCGACCGCCGGTTTGGACAGCGCCGGCGACAGCGTGCCGAGATAACGTTCAAGCGCGCTCAAGTCCAAGCCCACCTCGTAGCGCCGGCGCTCGCCTTCCGCATGCAGCGTCACTTCCAGCGCCGCCCGAATCTGCTCCGCGCTGATGACCCAGGGCCTCAGCAGTATCCCGTTGCGGTCCGTCCCCATCAGTTGCAGCGGCATCGACAGCGCGGTCTCGATCTTGGCGGCCGCTTCCGCCACGTTCCATTGGCGCGGCGCGCTCTCGTCGATGACGAGGGCAATTTCTCGTTCGACCTCCTCTGACAGCAGCGCGTCCGACAGCGCCGACAGCGTCGCTTCGATATCCAGCTTTCGCCCGGTCAGGCCGGGATCAATGCTGACCGTCGTGCCATCCAGCCGCAGCGAGGCGTCTTGCCGCTCGCGATTGATCTCGGCAGCCAACCGGCGCAGGAAGGCTCGCGCGGTAGCCGGGTCAAACTTCAGCGTCACCTGCAAGTTTGCGCCAATGAACCAGGCGGCGGCTTGTTCGCGCAGGCTGCGGCGGCTGTCGTCGCCATGACCGATGCTGAAGGCGTGCTCCACCAGTTCTTCCGCCGGGAAGCTGAGCCCGAGTTCGCCCGCTGTGGCCGTCCAACTGCGCTCGCCATCGCGGAAGGTGTAGCTTACGCCTTCCACATCCTGATAGCCTGCCTTCAGCGCCGCGGCCGCTTCCGCCCGCGTCAGCCCGCCGATATCGATATCCGCCACCCTGAGGCCGGGCACGACGCGATCCTGAATCGCGATCTGAAAGACGAGCGTAGCAGCCACCAGCAGCAGCGCCAGCAGCGACAAGCCCATGAAAACGAGAATCCCCAGCCGAAGCAGACGCACCAGCCAGGGCGCTCTAGGCGGTGGATAAGGTACGCCCTTCATCGATTGGCTCAGGCGCTGTTACCGGCGCAGCGCTAAATCGGCGCCAGCAAACGCACGTCATGCTGCGGCATCGGCTTCGGCTCATCGCCGCAGGAAGTCCGTCGCGGCGCGGACATGCGCGTGCCGACTTCAGCAGTATAGGTAGCGCCATTCCTGCCGCGAAAACTGACGCGCCATTGGCCGTCGTTTAGATCGATCACGTCCCTCAGCCGCAAGTCATCCAGGCCGTATATGCGCGCCTCCTCGCGAATGACCGCTTCGGCCGCGCCCGCCGCCAAATGCGCGGCCTCGTCTAACACCTGCCCGGCATAGCAACCGCGCCCGCGATATTTATGCGTCAGGATGTAGCCGGCGCGATGATTCATGACCAGGCTCTCGACATCATGGGGGTCGACATGGCCGTAGACGATGCCCTGCGGAAAGGCGATCAGGGTCGCCGCCATGCGATGGCCGCCGATGTGCGTCGTCTGCCAGACGCGATCCTCGCCGGCCTGCCGCGCCATCTCTTGATAGACCGGCGCCCCGTAAGCGGCGCAGCAGGGATCGTGCCGGCCGTTGGCGCAGACGGTGTAGAGCTCGTCGATTTGAGTCATCTCGCGCCCGTTTATGCCTGGCGCCCCCGCTTCCGCCAGGCTGGCGATATCGAGCCCCAGCAAATCGGCGTAGCCATCCAGCTCGGCGTGGTAAATCTTCGGCTCGAGCTGATTGGTCAGCGCGATGTAGAAGTTCATCCCATCGGCGAGCGGCCGCCGTATGAAGAGGATCTTCGCCCGCGGCGTCCCCTGCAAATGCCGCAGAAAGGGCGCGAACTCGCCGGAGCTGCTCGCCGCTTTGACCGCGCCACTGCCCCAGCCGCCATAGTCGGGCAAGTTGCTCTCAATCAAGAAAAAAGTATCGGCGGGCTTGAAGCTGCCGGCCAGCGTTTCTTCCAGGGCGCGCGATTCTTCGGCGCAAGACATCGTCATTTCCATGGGAATCCCTCGTAACGTTTCGCGGTCGATTTATCCCCCAGTCTACCATGTGTGGCGCGGGAATGGTACGCGTGCGCAACAGTCTGCGTTACAATTGGGAAGTCTTCTGATCTCCTATCGAGGGAGCGTCGATGCCCAAGATTTCCATAAGCAACCTCGGGCTCAAACGCGGCGGCGAGACCGTCCTGCGCGATATTTCGCTGGATGTCGCCGAGGGCGAATTGCTCGTCGTCATCGGACCCAGCGGGAGTGGCAAGAGTTCGCTGCTGCGCTGCATCAATCGGCTCAACGAGATTGAATCGGGCAGCATTCAACTGGACGGGCGATCCATTTACGATATGCCGGTGACCGAGCTGCGCCGCCAGGTCGGCATGATGTTCCAGAAGACTGCCGCATTCGAAGGCACAGTCGCCGACAATATCGCCTTTGGCGCGCGCCTGCAGGGCGAGACGCTTTCGCGGGCGGCCATCCGCGATCTGATGGCGCAGGTCTCGCTGGAAGCGGAGCTGGCGGACAAGCCGGCTTCCGACCTCTCCGGCGGGCAGGAACAGCGTCTGGCGATCGCCCGCGCGCTTTCGCTCAATCCGTCTCTGCTCCTGCTCGATGAGCCAACCTCAGCGCTTGACCCGATCGCCACCAGCCACGTCGAAGACTCCCTGATGCGCCTGCGCGAACATTCGAATTTGACCATGATCTGGGTTTCTCACGCGATTGAACAGGCGCGCCGCGTCGGCAGTCGTGTGCTGCTGCTCGATGGCGGGCGCGTCATCCGCGAGGATACGGTCGCCGCTATGCTCGATCCGGCGATCGGCGACAAACGCGCCCTCGCCTTCGCCGAAGGGGATAAAGCCGGCTTGCAAAGCTAGGCCTCCGCTTCGCCTCTTAGCCGCGCCAGATAAGCACGATCTTCTTCGGACAGCGGCGCGGTCTCCAGCAAGTCCGGTCGCCGCTCCCAGGTGCGTTTCAGCGCTTGCCGCCGCCGCCAGCGATCGACCTCAGCGTGATGACCGCTGGTTAATACGGCCGGCACGCCCAAGCCGCGGAACTCGGGCGGGCGCGTATAATGCGGACCTTCGAGCAAGCCGTCGGCATGGCTGTCACGATGCTGCGCGCCTTCCGCCCCGAGCACGCCGGGGATCAGCCGCACGACCGCGTCAATCAGCACGAGCGCCGCCAGCTCGCCGCCAGTCAGCACATAATCGCCGATGCTGATTTCATCGCTGATCGCGACCTGGCGGGCGCGCTCATCGACGCCTTCGTAGTGACCGCAGACGAGAATCAGATGCGGCTGTTGAGAAAGCTCGGCCGCCACGCGATGCGTCAACACGCGGCCCTGCGGCGACAGCAAAATCACGGGCGCGTCGTCGTCCGGCTTGACCGCTTCGATCGCGCGCGCCAGCACATCGGCTTTCAGTATCATGCCGCCGCCGCCGCCGTAGGGGCTGTCATCAACTTTGCGCTGCTTGTTCTCGGCGTAGTCGCGGATGTTGTGAACCTGAAAATCGAGAAGGCCCCGCTCGCGCGCCTTCCACATCATGCTCTCGGACATGACGGCGCTGAACATATCGGGGAATAGCGTGAGGACCTCGATCTTCATGGTTGAGGCTACATGGAATCGCGCGTTTGCAGGAAGAAAGCCCGCTTCAGGTTTGGGAGCGTGAAATCGAAACCGCAGGATTTGAAGAACTCTTCCGCCGAGCTGATCGCCATGATCTCGTAAACGCCCTCTCGCTGCGCCAGATCAACGCAAGCGGCAACCAATCCCTTGCCGATGCCCAGCCCCTGCGCGCCGGGATCGACCGCCAGGCTGCGGATTTCGCAGAGCTTCTTGCTGTAGATTTCGAGCGCGGCGCAGCCCACGATGCCACCATTCAGGCGGGCGATGAAGAAGGTCTCCAGCAGGTATTCCAATTCGTCATAGGTGCGCGGCAAAATCTCGCCGCTGTCGACGAAAGGCTTGATGAAATCGGAGAGATCGACCAGGTCAGTCGTCTCGGCTTTGCTGATGGTAATCGCTTTCGATCTGTCGCCCAACATGTGGCTCCCTCACAGCCGTCTATAGTTACAGTGTACCAGCCTCCGCCACGCTGACAACAGCCCTTGAGGGCGCGGCAGCTTCTGCTAGATTTGTGGCGTCCAATCGGAAGAATCGAGACATGCCCAAAATCACAGTCGCGTCGCGGAATCCGGTCAAGCTGAAGGCGGCGCTGTCAGCCTTCCAGCAGATGTTCCCCGCGCAAAGCTTTATCGTGGCTGGCCTTTCCGTGCCATCGGGCGTGCCCGACCAGCCAATGAGCGTGCGCGAGACAATGGCGGGCGCAGAAAACCGCGCGCAGAATGCCCGCGCCGCCAAGCCGGAATCCGACTTCTGGGTCGGCATTGAAGGCGGCATCGAAGACAGTCCGCTAGGCATGACCTGCTTCGCCCGCGTGCATGTGCTGGGGCGCGATGGGATCATGGGCTTGGGACAGACGGCCGTCTTTTACCTGCCGCAGGAAGTCGCTGAGCTGGTGCGCGCGGGCCTGGAGCTCGGTCACGCTGATGACAAGGTCTTCGGCCGCGACAACTCCAAACAAGCCAACGGCGCTATCGGCTTGCTGACCGATGACCTGGTCGATCGCGAAGCCTATTACACCCACGCCGTGATCATGGCGCTCGTCCCCTTCAAGAATCGGGCGCTGACCTGGTAGCAGGGAAAAAGATTTACCACCGAGTTATCAGAGGTTTCCGAGGGCACAGAGAGATTTGTTCAGGGAGTCAATCGAAGCGCCGCATCCGCAACACTTCTTAAATGGTCGCATAACTGGCATCCAATCGACATACGCTAAAATATACCGCAAGCACCGTATCCTGGATATGAGGGGTAGCGCCATGCCCGATATTTTCGCCGGACTCGCTGGCATCGACCGCGTACTGATGTCGATCGCCTTCGTCTTCATCGCCGCCGCCATCTCCCGCTGGCAGCATTCCGACCTGGAAAAAGACCTCGCCATCGCCGCCGTGCGCAGCTTCATCCAGCTGATCGCGATCGGCTACGTGCTGGAGCTCGTCTTCGAGATGGATGTCCCGCTCTTTACCATCGCCATTCTGCTGGTCATGATCACAATCGGCGGGCGGACCAGCGGGGCGCGCGCCAAGAAAACGCCAAACGGCGTGCTGATTGCCTGGCTCGCCATCAGCATCGGCTCGGGGCTGACCATCGCGCTGCTGGTGGCGCTGGGCGTCTTCCAGTTCGTGCCCAAGGACATCATCCCCATCGGCGGCATGATCGTCGGCACGTCGATGACGACCGCCACCTTGGTCATCACCCGCCTCAGCAACGACTTCTATGACCAGCGCGATCTGATCGAGAGCAAGCTGGCCTTGGGCGCCACGGGGCGGCAAGCCTCGCTGACGCAGTTTCAGCGCACGATCGTCAGCGCGATGACGCCGATCGTTGATACGACCAAGACGGTCGGCTTAATCAAGCTGCCGGGCGCGATGACGGGCATGATCCTGGCGGGGGCGACTCCGCTGGAGGCGGTGCAGCTGCAGATCATCGTGATGTATATGCTGGTGGGCGCGGCGACATTCACGGGCTTGATCGCGGCCTGGCTGACGTATCGG
>JAAXID010000180.1 GCA_012270545.1 Anaerolineae bacterium
GTATCGCGGAGCTGACTTCGCCAGACTTTTATATCCGTCCCTAATGTTAAAGGGAGTGTCTAAATGGCTGGACTCTGCTTTTCTAACCCCATCCCCGGTCCTTCTCGCCATCTCTATGGCGAGCATCCCAAGGCATTGGAGAAGGGAGTTCTCTAGCGGGTTTGCGCTAGCACCATCTTTACTTCACCTCCTCGAAATTCGACACTACCGAAAGTTATTTGACAGGGCTGTATGTTTTCAGATTTCGCTATGTTCAGATGCTTGCCTTGCAACAGAAAGCCAAGTCCAATACTCCGTTGCATAAGCCAATTTGCCCTGCTATACTAATGCCGTTTGTGATAAATGGCGCAAACAGCTGTGCGTCGATGAGGCCTAGTCGCGCCAGTTACGGACCTGAATGGCTTGCGGCCTAGCGGAATCCAGGGTGCTATAGCGATGAATGTTTTGAACGAATGGGCTTTTGTCGGCTTGTTTGCCGTGATGGCGCCAGTCTTCCCAGCCTTGCCGATTGTCATCGCCTGGCTCTTTCGCCCGCGCAAGCCAAATGTGCTCAAGAGCTCGACCTATGAATGCGGCGTCGAAACCATTGGCGATACCTGGGTGCAGTTTCGCGTTCAATACTATATCTATGGTCTCATCTTTCTCGTATTTGATGTCGAAATGGTTTTCTTGTTTCCTTGGGCGGTCGCCTATAACGAGATGAGCCTCTTTGGTTTCGTGGCTGGTTTCCTGTTCATCTTCTTGCTGACGGACGCGCTTTTCTACGCCTGGAAAAAGAACGCGCTGGATTGGAAATGAGCGCGAGCTGACGCGACCGGGAGACGACGATGGAAGAACTTTGTACAGGCTTATGCAGCATCTTGGTCGATTCGGGCGCCGATGCCGGGTTGGCGCTGTTCCTGTCTTTGCTTGTCGGCGTCCTGCTGGTGAGCGGCGTTCCGCTCATCACCGTCATCCTGCTCATCTGGATCGAGCGCAAGGTCGCCGCCCGCATTCAAGACCGCATCGGACCCAATCGCGTTGGTCCCGTCGGCTTGCTGCAGACCATCGCCGACATGATCAAGCTCTTGAGCAAAGAGGACATCACGCCGACTGCCGCCGACCGCGTCCTGTATAACGCCGCGCCGCTGGTTTCATTTGCCTCCGTCGTTCTCATCTGGGCGGTTATTCCCTTCACGCCCTTTCACTACGGCGTCGATCTGGAGATTGGCGCGCTTTACTTTGTGGCGATCGCCTCCTTCGGCACGCTGGCGATTATGGCAGCCGGCTGGGCGAGCAATAACAAATACGCGCTGCTGGGCGCTTTTCGCGTGGTGGCGCTTCTCGTCAGCTACGAAGTGCCGCTCGTTTTCGCCTTGCTGGCGCCGGTATTGCTGGCTGGCAGCATGAGCCTGGTCGATATCGTCAACGCGCAAAACGGCATGTGGTTCGTCGTGCTTTCGCCACTGGCATTCGTCATCTTCTATATCTCGTCGCAAGCGGAGACCGGTCGCGCGCCTTTTGATCTGATCGAAGCGGAATCCGAGTTGGTCGCCGGCTTCAACATCGAATACTCCGGCATGAAGTTCGGCATGTTCTTCGCCGCCGAATTTCTGCACGTCTTCACCAATGGCATCATAATGGCGCTGCTTTTCTTCGGCGGTTGGATGGGACCCCTGTACTATGAATCGCCGTTGATCGCCTTCGCCTGGCTGGGCGCGAAGGGGGGCCTTATCTATTTGACGACGCTTTGGCTGCGCAATACCGTCCCGCGCCTGCGCATCGATCAGATCATGGCATTCAACTGGAAGTTCCTAGTGCCGCTGTCGATCGTCAATCTGATTGTGGTCTCCTTTGTATTGAAGGTTCTGCAAGAGTTGGAATTGGCGCCACGCGACATACTCAGCGCCAGCTTCGGCGATCTGCTGCCGACGACGGTGATTCTCCTGCTGTTTAACGGCGCTATGATCTTGTACCTGTTGGGCATCTTGCGCAAACGCGGTCGGGAAGCGCGCCGCGAATCGCAGGCGGCGCGCGCCGACTTTGCTCAGACCGCCAGCATGGCTGGGCACTAGGGAGACTGGCGGCATGGAATTGAACGCAATCTCGATCGGTTTCGCTGTATTCACCATCTTTACCCTGGGCGGCGCCCTCGGCGTGGTCACGACCCGCAACCTTTTTCAAGGCACGATCTGGCTGATGGTCAGCCTCTTCGGCGTGGCTGGTTATTTCGTCTTGCTCAGCGCGCCCTTTCTGGCGGCGGTGCAAATTCTTGTGTACATCGGCGCCATCGCGATCCTGATCACCTTCGCCGTGATGCTGACGCGCAGCATCGCCCGCATTAAGGAGCGCTATATAAGGACGCTGCCGAGCTTCATCGCATCATTGGCGCTCTTCCTGATTCTGCTGCTCGGTGTGACTATCCCGATTTTCGGCGCGCATTCGCCGGATTCGATTCCTGAATATGTCGCGTCAACCCGCGATCTGGGTGCGGCGCTGGTTGATGAAAATGGATACGTGGCGCCATTTTTGCTCGCATCCGTCCTGCTGACGGCCGCCATGATCGGGGCGATCTTTATCGCCCGCGACGAGAACGACTAGGGAGGAAGCGAAGTATGGTGCCTCTCTGGATGTATCTCGCAGTCGCCGCCGCCCTCTTTTCGATCGGCGTCTTCGGCGTCCTGGCGCGCCGTAACGCGGTCGCGATTCTGATGAGCGTCGAGCTAATGCTGAACGCGGTCAACATCAACCTGGTCGCCTTTTGGCGTTACAGTGAAACGGGCACTGAGCTGCTGCTCAACGGATATGTCTTCACCGCCTTTGTCCTGATTGTCGCCGCGGCGGAAGCGGCGGTCGGCTTAGCGATCATCATTACGGTTTATCGCAATCGGCGTTCGGTCATCCCGGAAGAAGCCGCGACGCTGAAAGGATAAGGACCGCTATGGATTTCCTCAACGATCCAAATGTGCTGCCTTGGCTGATCCCGGCCGGTCCGCTCTTGGCCTTTCTCATCATCACGCTGATCAGCAATAAGGCGAAGCTGGTTCCCGCCACCGATCATCATGAATACGGCGGTCATCATCCCGATTACGATGGCATGCTGGTGCCCGTGGTCGCGCGCTACAGCCGCCTCATCAGCGTCGCAATCGGTATGGCGGGCGTGATCGCCGCGCTCTTGATCAGCTGGCGCACGCTCTATGACGCCTCGCAGCTGCATCATATCGGGGAGGAAATCCTCGCCAGCAGCATCGCCTGGATGGATACCGGTGCGTCTACCTTCAATATGGGCATCCTGATCGACCCGGCGACCGTGATCATGTTGGTCATGGTGCCGATCGCCGTCTTGATGATCTTCATTTATTCCATCGGCTATATGGCGCACGACCCGCGCCAAGCCCGTTTCTTCGCTCTTATTTCGCTTTTCGCCGGCGCCATGCTCACGCTGGTCGTCGCCGACAATGTGCTGCTGCTCTTCGTCGGCTGGGAGATCATGGGCGTCTGCTCCTACATGCTTATCGGCTTCTGGTTCGAGAAGGAGAGCGCCTACAAAGCGGCCATCAAAGCCTTCACCACCACGCGCATCGCCGATGTCGTTATGCTGCTGGGCATTGCTTATCTCTACAGCGTCACCGGCACGCTCAGCTTCCGGGAGATTATGTACAACCCGGAGACGCTCGATCTGCTGGCGACAACCACGCCAGTCATCTTCGGCAGCTGGACCGTCAGCGCCGCCAGCATCATCGGCATCTTCCTCATTATCGGCACCGTGGGCAAATCGGCGCAGTTTCCGCTGCATGTCTGGCTGCCCGATGCCATGGAAGGTCCCACGCCGGTCAGCGCGATGATTCACGCGGCGGCGATGGTCTCGGCCGGCATCTTCTCATTGATTCGCCTTTATCCGCTTTTCGCCGCCGGTGGCGATCCGCATCATGGGGTTCTCACCGAGCCGCTGGCTTTTATGGCGGTGGTCGGCGCCTTTACCGCGCTGCTCGCCGCGACGATGGCTGTGGCGCAGAACGACGTCAAAGCTGTGCTCGCTTATTCCACGATTTCGCAGCTCGGCTTCATGATGGCCGCCTTGGGCATCGGCGCTTATATCGCGGCCGCTTTCCATCTCATCACGCACGCCTTCTTCAAAGCGCTGCTCTTCATGGCGGCCGGCTCGGTGATCCATGGCATGGAGCACGGCGAGCATCACGCGCACGCGCACGATCATGCACACGACCAGCCTCTCCCTGATGCTTCGGGGGGATTGAGGGAGGATGATCACTTCGACCCACAGGACATGCGCAATATGGGCGGCCTGCGCAAGACGATGCCGGTCACCTTCTGGACCTTCTTGATCGGCGGCTTGTCCTTGTCCGGCGCCCCGATCATCACGGCCGGCTTCTGGTCCAAGGACGAAATCCTGGCTGATGCCTGGCTGGTGCTGGACAAATACGGTAGCGGCGCGCATGGTCTCGTCTTCATTCTGTTGGCGCTGGCGGCTTTCATGACCGCCTTCTATGCCATGCGCCAAATCTCGTTGACCTTCGGCGGCGAGCCGCGCACGGAAGCGGCGAAACATGCCAACCTGGGGCAGGGCATCGTCAGCTTCACCATGACGCTGCCGCTGCTGATCCTGGCGGTCTTCGCAATCGGCGCCGGTTTCGTCGGCGTGCCGACCGACTTCCCGATTCTGGGTGCGATATTCTCACCTGAGTACAACGCCTTCCATCATCTGGTGATCGAAGCGCTGCCCACCTCGGATACCACCGCCGCCTTCGCTTCGCTGCCCGACTATCACCCGCAGGCGCCCCCCTTCAACATTGTCCCAGTCGCGACTTCGTTCATCGTCGCGCTGCTGGGATTGTGGCTCGGCTACCTGGTCTACTGGCGCAAGCCGCTCAAAGCGGGGCAAGCTGACCCGATGGAAAACTTCCTTGGTCCGCTGCACCCCGTCTTGCAGAATCGCTATTATCTGGACGATGTCTACATCGCCGTTTTCGTCAAGCCATCGCAATGGCTGGCGGCGCAAGTAATCGCCTTCCTCGATCGTGGCGTCATCGACGCGATATTGCATATCATCGCGCGCATCTTCACCTGGCTTGGCGATCTAATAAAAGTGCTGAACCTGTGGCTCATCGATGGCGTCGGCGACGGCATCCCCATCGCCATCTTCAACTTTGGCGGCTGGCTGCGGCGGATGCAGACCGGGCGCGTCCAGCAATACTTGCTTTTGGTCCTGGCGGCGGCAGTCGTAATTGGCGTCGTCCTGGTTTTGTCGTCGGGCGCGGCGCTGCCGCTTTAGGGAGACGCATTCATGTTTCATGTTTTCGGGATAGACGCGCTCTCGGTTCTCATATTCGGGCCTGCGCTCAGCGCCTTTGTCGTCGCCGCTATCGCCTCGTTTGGCACAAGCAAGTCCCTCGGGCGCTGGCTGGCGCTGATCCTTTCGCTGCTCCTGGCGCTGCTTTCGATCAAAGTCTTCGCCGATTATCAGGCGGCCGGCCTGGCGATTGGCGACGATCAATATGTCGTGGCGCAGGATCTGCCTTGGTTTGACGCGCTTGGCGCTCGCTGGACGCTTGGCATAGACGGCATCAGCGCCGTCATGATCTTGCTCACGGGCATCTTGACGCCGCTGGCTATCCTGGCGAGTTGGAATATCGAAGATCGCGCCAATATGCACCTGGCGCTGCTGCTCTTCTTCGAGACTGGCAGCATGGGCGTGTTCGCGGCGATGGACTTGATGGTTTTCTTCCTCTTCTACGAACTGACGCTGGTGCCGATGTACTTCCTCATCAACCAGTGGGGCAGCATGCCCAAAGCGGGCCTCAAGTTCAGCGGCCGCTTCTATGCGTCGACCAAATTCATGATCTACTCTTTCGGCGGCACGCTCGGCATGCTGCTGGCGACACAGCTTATCGGCTGGTCGGCCGGCACTTTCAGCATGGCGACGCTCAGCGAAACCTGGCCTCTTTTCCGTCAAGGCGAGGCGCTGCTGGGCATCGACGTCAACACGGTCAAGGCCCTGGCTTTCGTCGGCTTCTTCGTCGCCTTCTGCATTAAAGTGCCTATCTGGCCCTTCCATACCTGGCTGCCCGATGCTCACGGCGAAGCGCCAACGGCCGGCTCGATGCTATTGGCCGGCATCATGCTGAAGCTGGGCGCCTACGGTTTCATTCGCCTCGTCATCCCGCTCTTTCCCGATGTCTGGCTGACCGAAGTTATTCTCATCGGCGTCAATGTGGCGACGCTCTTCGCGATACTCTCCGTCGTCGGTATTGTGCTCGGCGCCTTCGCCGCATTTGGACAGAACGATTTCAAGCGGCTGGTCGCCTATAGTTCGGTTAATCACATGGGCTTCGTCGGCATTGGCATCGCCGTCTTCGCCCAGACCTACGCCCAACTTTGGAGCGGCGCGAATCCCAACGCCGATATTCAGACGGCTGTCCTTGCGGGCAACGGCACAGTGCTGCAAATGTTCAATCACGGGCTGAGCTCGGCCGGCATGTTTTTGCTCGCCGGCGCCCTTTATCACAAGACACATACACGCGACCTGACCGAATACGGCGGGCTCTGGGTGAAGGCGCCGGTCTACGGCGGGATTCTGCTCTTCACCAGTTTCGCCAGTTTGGGTCTGCCGGGCTTGAACGGCTTCGTCAGCGAATTCCTGATTGTGCGCGGCGCCTGGCCCGTATTCACCGCGCTGACCGCCATTGCCATGGTCGGCTTGCTTTTCACCGGTGGATATATCCTCAAGGGCATCCGCGCCGTCTTGCATGGTCCCTTCAACATGCGTTGGCGAGACACCAAGCTCGAATTGACGCCGGCTGAGCTGCTCGGCATCGCGCCCCTGCTCGCCTTGATGCTGCTGACTGGCGTCTATCCCAACTGGATTCTGCCGATGATCAACACGACGGTCTCGACCATTTTCGCCGGCTTGGCGAGCTAGGATTGGCCTCTATGGAAGCGACGGGATTCTCAATCCTCACAGCGATCATCTTCATCCCGATCATAGCGGGCGTGGTCATCCTCTTCCTCGATCGCAAGAATCGCGATTTGGTTCGCGGCGTTGGCGTGACGGCGGCAGCGGCGGTATTGGCGCTATCGCTCGCCGTATTCTTCGGCTACGACAATTACGTCAAGACCGACGGCGGCTTGATAGATCAGCAAACGGCGATGCTGGAAAGCGGCGCCAAGCTCAGCGGGGCGCGGATGTTTGTTGATGCGCTCGCCTTTGAGCAGCGGATCGTCTGGGTCGAATCGCTCGGCATCGCCTATCACGTCGGCGTCGATGGCGTGTCTGCGCCGATGGTGCTGCTGACCGGGATGGTAGCGGTCGCCGGTGTGCTGATCTCATGGAATATCGAAGACCGTCTGCGCGAATTTATGGCTTTCTTCATGTTCCTGGTCGCCGGCGTTTACGGCGTCTTTATCGCCGTCGATCTTTTCATGCTCTTCTTCTTTTACGAACTGGCAATCTTCCCGATGTACTTGCTCATCGCCGGCTGGGGCTGGGTCAAGCTGCGCGAATACGCCGCCATGAAGCTGACCCTGTACATTCTGGTCGGCTCGGTCTTCGCGCTGGTCGGTGCGGTGGCCATGTACTTCGCCGCGGGCGACTTCTTCGCCGGCACGGGCGCGGATGTATTTCAGGCGGCGGTCGAGACCGGTGTGCTGCCGGCCGACAGTGGACCCTATAGCTGGAGCATCGTCCAACTTACGCTCGCCGCCGAGAACGGCGCTTTTGGCATCGACATCCTCGGCGTCGAAGGGCTGAACTTCGCCAAGTTCTGGTTCCCCTTCATGTTCATGGGCTTTGGCGTGCTGGCCGGCGTCTTCCCCTTTCACAACTGGTCGCCGGATGGACACGTCGCCGCCCCCACGGCTGTCTCGATGATCCACGCCGGCGTCTTGATGAAGGTTGGCGCCTTCGCCGCTTTGCGCTCCGGTGTACAACTGCTGCCCGAAGGCGCGGATATTCATCTGCCCTGGATGGTCTTCCTGACGCTCATCAACGTCGTCTATGGCGCGCTTATCGCCTTCCGTCAACGCGACTTCAAATATGTCATCGGCTTCTCCTCGGTTAGCCACATGGGGCTGGTCAGCATGGGCTGGGCGACAATGAACCTGACCGGCATGACCGGCGCCGGCATTCAAATGTTCAGCCACGGCGCCATGACGGCGCTATTCTTCGGCGTCGTCGGTATGGTCTACGACCGCTCGCACACGCGTGACATCCCGAGCTTGGGCGGCTTCATGAAGGTAATGCCCTGGGTCGGCGTCGCCTTTGTCATTGGCGGTTTGACCAGCATGGGCATGCCCGGCTTAAGCGGCTTCATCGCCGAATTCCCGATATTCCAGGGCATGTGGGCCGCGTCCGAGCAGATCACGCTTCAACTGGGCGCTTTCCAACTCAGCAACTACTATAGCGTCATCGTCATCATATCCGCCCTGGGTATCGTCATCACCGCCGCCTATGTGCTGCGCGTAGCCGGGCAGGTCTTCTTCGGCGAGTTTGACGCCGAGCGCTTCCACGATGTCGGCAACATCGAAATGACCGACCGTATCGTTCTGATCATCCTGGGTGCGCCGCTCATCATCCTCGGCCTCTATCCGCCAATCATGGCGCCGATGATCGAATCCGGCATCCGACCCCTTATCGCCTTGTTGGGAGGTGGCTAGATGGACTTTGATCTCTGGGCGCAGCTGCCATCCGTCTTGCCGGAGATCGGGCTGACCGCGCTCGCCGTCGCCGTCCTCTTTGCCGATATCTACGGGTCGCTGGCGACGCGCCGCAACGTGGTCATCGTTTCCGCTGTCGGCATGGCGCTGCTGGCGCTTGTGCCGCTGATCTGGCCGCCGGATCCCAGCCTATACGAGAATGGAGCGCTGCTCTGGGGCGGCATGGTCAATTACGACCCGCTCTCGCAGATCTTCAAAGTGATGCTATTGCTGGCCGGCGCGGTCGCCTGCCTGATGGCGGCCGGGGACAAAGGCGTCGGCGACAAAGGCGAATTCTACTTGATCGTCATCGTCGCCACACTCGGCGGCTTGATGATGTCCAGCGCCGCGGATCTCATCCTGGTATTTGTGGCTTTGGAAACGCTCTCGATTCCGCTCTACATGCTGGCGAGCTTCCGCCGCGGCGACCAACGATCAGCCGAAAGCGGCCTGAAATATTTTCTCTACGGCGCCTTCGCTTCCGCCATTATGCTTTTCGGGTTCAGCTTGCTATACGGATTCGCCGGCAGCACCAATCTCGCGAGCCTCGCCGATGCCATGAGTGGCGGGCTGGACGATGGGCTAGTCGCTGTCATGACCGCTTTAGTAATGGTCGTTGTTGGCTTCGGCTTCAAAATCAGCGCGGTGCCCTTCCACTTTTGGACGCCCGATGTCTACGAAGGCGCGCCCACACCGGTTACCGCCTTCGTCAGTGTATCGAGCAAGGCGGCCAGCTTCGCGCTCCTGCTGCGTTTCTTGACCGCCGTCTTCCCGGCGGACTTGGCAATCGCCGGCGTCGTCATCCAGGACTTCTGGGTGAACTTACTCGTGGTCGTCTCAATCGTGACGATGACACTTGGCAATGTGGTTGCCCTACGCCAGAGCAACATCAAGCGGCTCCTGGCTTATTCTTCGATCGCCCAAGCCGGCTACACGCTCATCGGCGTCGTGGCGCTGCAAGGCGCGAATGACAGCCTGGCGGTCGCTTCGGTCTCCTTCTACATGTTCATGTATATTTTTACCAATCTGTTGGTCTTCGGTGGCGTCATCCTGTTTATCGCGAAGACGGATACTGAAGAGATCAGCGACATGGCGGGCTTGAACCGCCGCAGTCCCTGGCTGGCGCTCTTCATCAC
>JAAXID010000210.1 GCA_012270545.1 Anaerolineae bacterium
TATGCGCAAGCTTGGGATTCTTTGAAAGAATTAGCGGAGCTGCTCGCTGCCCCTGTAACAACGAGTTTAGCAGGAAAAAGTGCTTTTCCTGAAAATCATCCGTTGGCACTCGGCTCCGGCGGACGAGCGATTCCGAAACCGGTGCATCACTATCTCCAGAAAACCGATCTGATTTTCGGTATCGGGTGCAGTTTCACGCGAACAGGCTTCGGTGTCAAGATTCCCGACGGAAAACGCGTTATTCACGCGACGTTAGATCCAGCGGACATCAACAAGGACGTTCCTGTTGAAAGTGCTCTCGTTGGCGATGCGGGCTTAATTTTAGATGGTTTGGTCGAAGCAGTTCGTGACCGCTCCAACGGCGCGTCCGAGGAACGCACAGCAGCCGTCACTGGAGAAATTAGCGAGATTAAATCGGAATGGCTCGAAGCGTGGCAGCCGAAACTCACTTCTGATGAAGTACCGATGACTCCGTATCGCGTCATCTGGGACCTGCTGCGGACTGTTGATGTCAAAAACACGATTATCACGCACGATGCGGGGAGTCCACGCGACCAAATGTCACCTTTCTGGCAGTCTGTCGCGCCATTGACCTATATCGGTTGGGGTAAGACGACGCAGCTCGGCTACGGCCTCGGACTCGCTATGGGCGCGAAACTGGCCAGACCGGACGCACTCTGTGTTAACGTCTGGGGTGATGCCGCTATCGGTTTCACTGGAATGGATTTTGAGACTGCTGTGCGAGAAAGAATCCCGATTTTGTCGGTGCTATTTAACAATTTCTCTATGGCAATTGAGCTTCCGATTATGCCCGTGTCTACCGAAAAATTTCGCAGTACAGACATCTCCGGGCACTACGCGGACATGGCAATGGCCTTCGGTGGCTACGGCGAGCGTGTCGAAACACCTGATCAAATTATCCCAGCTATCCAGCGCGGCATCCAAAAAACACAGGAAGGCGTGCCCGCTCTGCTTGAGTTTATCACGGCGAAAGAAATTCAGATTTCGACCTTTTAAATCGAAAACGCAGTCCATTTCGTAGTCGAAGGGATTCTCCATGACTTCAATCAGACCGGTGACAATCTTGAGTATTGCGCTTCTGCTGATTCTTGGGAGCCTCCTCCCGGCGGCGGCCAGCGAGTTCCCGCCCGGCGAGTTCATCCTCGCTGGCACGAAGGACGGCCAGCCGGACAGCACGCGCGTGGTGCCCGTGTACAGGGCTTCGCCCACGGGCAACTGGGTGATTCACTACGATCCCAACACACCGCTGAGCGAGAAATGGGAATACGTCCAGCGCATCGGCGGCACCATCGTCGAGCGCATTGACGAGTTGGAAATCTGGGTCGTGGATGTGCCGGAATCTTTTGGCATGAACTTCACTTTCGACAGCGATGTGGAGCTGGTCGAGCAGGACTTCGTCGTAAGCGTGCAATTTGACAACCCGCCTAATGATCCCGATTATGACCGGCAGTGGGCGCTGCCGCATATTCAGGCGGAAACGGCTTGGGATCAGATGGGCGAGCTCGGCGATATCACTGTCGCGGTCATTGACACCGGTGTTTGTATGAGCCACGAGGATCTGGTCGGTCGCGTGCTCGATAATGGCTATGACTTCGTCGAGGATGATGATGATCCAGAAGATGTCTTTGGCCACGGCTGTTCGGTCGCCGGCATCATCGCCGCCAATATCGACAACGGCATCGGCATTGCTGGTTTCGCGCCCAATAGCTCGATCCTGCCGGTGCGCGTCCTTGGACCCAGCGGCAGCGGCTCGATGGCGGATGTCGCCGCCGGCATCGTGTACGCCGCCGATGAAGGCGCCGATATCATCAACCTGTCCCTGGGCAGCATGGTCGGCTCGCAGGTGACCGAGGATGCCGTCAATCACGCGGTCGGCAAAGGCGTCACTGTCATCGCCTCGGCCGGCAATAGTGGCGGAGCGTTGCCCGGCTTCCCCGCTCGCTATGAAAATGTGGTCGCCGTGGGCGCTATCGACCCGGATGGCGCGCGCAGCAGCTTCAGCAACAAGGGCGGCGATATCTGGGCGCCCGGCCGCGATGTCCACACGATCTATCTCGACAACGGCTACAAGGCGCTCAACGGCACTAGTTTCTCGGCGCCCTACGTGGCAGCGATGGCGGCCGTCCTGCAAGGCATGGGGGGGGAGCTGTATCTCGACGGCGGGGATATGACCTGGACCTGCATGCGCGAAGGCGCTTGCGAGACCGTGCCCGGCAGTTAAGACTACAGGCTCATGCACCAAAGAATGAGGGGCGACTGACGGTCGGTGTCGGCGGTCAATGTCTACGTGATCTACGCGACCCATTGAGTCGCCCGCGTTTTTGTCACTACTGTGACTGAAACACAAGTGTAGTTAGCGGTCGTCTGTGTCGACGGCCCGGCGATTGCGGCGGTGAATGTAGACCGGCTGCAATTGCTTTGGCGGCTGCGGGGCGCCATAAATCGTCCGGTCGAATGTTTCGCTGAATCCGCTGAACATATTTCGCAGCTGCGCGCGCGCATACTGCAATCGTTTCTTGACGGTCGCCAGCGGGATATTCAGCCGCTCGGAAATCTCGCGCTGAGACTCGCCGCGCAAGTAATAGTCGCGCGTGACATCGCGAGCGCTCTCGGGCAGCGCAGCGACGGCGAGCCGAACGCGCTGACGCGATTCCATGTCTTCGAACTGCGCCTCGGGCGTCGGCTCCGCTGAAGCGAGGTGGTCCTGTTGTTCGACGGATTCGGTTTGCGGATCCTGGCGCCGCATGAGTCGATCGGTATGGGTAAGGGCAATTCGCTTGAGCCAGGCGGGGAAAGCGCCGACATCGTTCAATTGCGCGATGCGCTTGTAGGCGGTGAGGAAGGCTTCCTGCGCCGCGTCTTCGGCTAGCTGCGAATCGCTGAGGCGACTGTAAGCGACGCCATAGACCATGCCCTCGAAATCGCGCACCAGATGGTCGAAGGCATCGTTTCGCGCCGCGTTGTCCCCCGTCTGTGCTCGCCGTACCCAATGCTTATACGTTGACATGCGCCCTCAGGATTCCACACCGCTCACGCGTTTATTATCGCACAAACTACTATACAGCGTTGATTATCGTGTACCTCATATGCTTTGTCAATTTGAGGCGAAAGCGGGGGAGTGGCAAATATCGAAGACATGGCAATCCAAAATCCTATCTCAGGAAATGATAGATGTAGGGGCGACTCTTGAGTCGCCCGCAGTGGCAAATTCAGGCTTTGGGCGATCCGAGGGTCGTGTAGACACTGACCGTCGATCGCCCCTAAAATCTCAAGGCGAGCAAGAGTTCTATCAATGACATCACCACTCCGGCGAAAACGAGCTGTTTAGCCGCCGCGGCTGCCGTTGGCATACGATGCGAAGAATCTACGGCGTCTGCATCTAATCAGCGAGATGTCCAAACCAGCGCGATTGAGGCGCCGCCAAGTATCCCCAGCTGAAGCAGAATTGCGCTGCCAAGCAGGATAAACTCCAGATTGGAGCCACTCGGCTCGCTTCCACCCGTGCTGCCCGTCACTTGAGTCGGCGTGGCTTTGGCTGCGGCCGGCGCGATTCGGATCGAGAGGGTAGATCTTGCTTGCGCGGTTGCTGTTGATGTTGGCGTGGGGGGCCTTGTGGTCGGTTTGACGGTTGGCGCTGCTGTTGCGGCAACGGTGGATCGCTCCTCGGCCGGCGCCGGCG
>JAAXID010000207.1 GCA_012270545.1 Anaerolineae bacterium
TTGCCCATCTTGTGCGAACCGGCCAGAAAGCGGATCTCGCCGTTTTCATGGAAAGTATCATCCAGGTGCACCAGCGTATCGATGAAGCGTCCGTCGGTATGTTCGTAAAATGGCGAGTCCTGATGCATCGGGAAGGGATGCCCCGTCTGCGGCGGTTTGATGTGCATGGTGGTGTGATGCAGCTCGACGCTCGAATCCAGCAGTTGCGACAGGCATTTCCCCAGCTTAGGATTGGTGACCGCGCGCATCCAGGCATCGGAATAGAGGTGCAGGTCGTGCATCGCCGTCAGCTTCACCTGCTTCTCCACTTCCTCGTCCAGGTAAACATCGCGCCAGGGTCCCGACCAGCCCGGGCTGGTAATCGACCAATCTTCGATCAGCCGATCGAGGCTGTCCGACAATGCCGTGATCTCCTCTTCATTGAAGACCTGTGGAATGCGCAGAAAGCCGTTCTCATGAAAGAAATCGATTTGCTCCTGAGTTAACATGCCTGCTGTCCCTCTACTTAACTAAATTCGAACCATGCTACAACTGTCCGCTTCCATAAAATCACCCCTCCGTGATTGGATAGGTCGCGTAGACGCTGACCGGCGACACAGACCTGCGGGAGGGGCAGTCAATGCAGATGGCCTTTCCATGCGCTAATTCATCTGCGGGCGCTAACCCTCCACGCTTTCCACCGTCAATTGATAGGGCGCATCGCCAACCAAACCATAGCGGTCAACCTGCGCCGATCCTACGATGATGGTGTACAAGCCTGATTTCAAAGTCAGCGACGCGTTATAGCTGCGCCGCGGACGCAAGCCCGTATCACCGAGCGCCGCCACGAATTCGCCGTCAGGTCCGTAGATGGTGCCGTAGGGCGAGTTGAGATTGCCGCCGCTCAAGCCGCTGCCGCCAGTGCGGATCTTGACCGATACTTTCTGCCCGGCGGCCGCTTCAAAGCTATAACTGTGCACATCATCGACATCGGCGATTTCGTCTTTCGTCACCTCATCAATTGTCAGCGCGCCTTTATCCGCCGCGCCTTCGGGCGACAGGATGAAGTCCGGCTGCGGCAGCGGCGTTGGATTCACTTGTGGCAGTGGAGTCGGTTCCGCTGGCGGTGCGGGTTCGTCGCCTTCAATTTCCACCTGATAGGGCGCATCCCCCACTAAACCGTAGCGATCCACTTCGGCCGCCCCGACGATGAGCGTGTATGTCCCCGCCTTCAGGGTGAGGGGCGCGTTATAGCTGCGGCGCGGGCGCACCGCCGTATCGCCCAGCGGCGCCAAGAATTCGCCTTCAGGTCCGTAGATGGTGCCATAAGGCGAATTAAGGTTGCCGCCGCTCAAGCCACCGCCGCCCGTCCGAATTTTGACTGTGACTTCCTGCCCGTCCGCGCCTTCAAAGGTGTAACGGTGTATGTCGCCCTCGCCGGCGATTTCGTCCATTGTCACCACATTGAGCGTCAGCGCGCCCTTGTCTACCGCGCCATCGGGCGACAGCTTGAATTCCTGCTGCGGGATCGGCGTCGGCTCGGCTGTCGGTTCAATTTCGGGTGCTTCGCCTTCGACTTCGATCTGATAGGGCGCGTCACCCACCAGGCCATAGCGATCCACTTCCGCCGCCCCAACGATGAGCGTGTATGTCCCCGCCTTCAGGGTGAGGGGCGCGTTATAGCTGCGGCGCGGGCGCACCGCCGTATCGCCCAGCGGCGCCAGGAATTCGCCGTCAGGTCCGTAGATCGTACCGTAGGGCGAGTTGAGGTTTCCGCCGCTCAAGCCGCCGCCGCCCGTCCTAATTTTGACTGTGACTTCTTGTCCGTCCGCGCCTTCAAAGGTGTAGCGGTGTATGTCGCCCTCGCCGGCGATTTCATCCATCGTCACCACATTGAGCGCAAGCGCGCCTTTGTCTACCGCGCCCTCAGGCGACACTTTGAATTCCTGCTCCGGGATCGACGTCGGTTCGGGTGCCTCAACTTCGGCTTGCGCGGTCGCGGCGGCGATTTCTGCGGCCGAGGCGGTCGCGGCGGCGAGTGCCGCATCAGTCGCTTCAGCAGCGCGCGCTTCAGCCGTCGCTTCGGCGGCGATGGCGGCGTTGTGTTGGTTGATGGCGAAAACAGCGACCGCCGCTGCCACGATCAGCGCGATCACAGCGGCGGCCAGCGGCACCCGTGACCGGCGCTCCGACGGCAATACCTCATCGGTTTTGGGCTTGCTGTATAGAATAGGCGCTTCAATCGGCGCGATCTCACGCTCTTCATAGAGGTAACAGGCGGCCTCGTGTTCGGGCTTGTCCATCTTGAAAAGGGGCGGCTGTTCCTCAAGGCATCGGTTCATGCGATGCGGGCAGCGGGGATAATAGCGGCAGCCAACCGAGGCAGCGGTACGCATCTCCTCTTCGCTGGGCAGCGAGATATTGACATCCCATTTGTCGGTCGGGTCGGGCACGGGCACCGAGTCAATCAGCAACTGCACATAGGGGTGCTGTGGCGCATCGATGACATCCATAGCGGCGCCGCGCTCCGCCGTCGTACCCTGATAGAGCATATAGATCCGATCGCCGATTTGATAAGCCGTGCTCAAATCGTGCGTGATATACAAGAAGGAAATGTTATGGTCATCGCGCAGGCGGAGCATGGCGTCAAGAATTGACGCGCGCAACGACGCATCCACCATCGACACCGGCTCATCAGCCACAATCAGCCGCGGCTTGATCATGTAGGCGCGCGCCATCATGATGCGCTGCCGCTGCCCGCCGCTCAACTGATGCGGATACTTGCGCAGCACATCCTCGCCATACAAGCCGACCACATTCAAGCCGGCTTCGACCATATCGCGATATTCGCCTTCGTTGTCTGAAAGGCTGAAGTGTTTGTTTACCAGATCGAAGACGTGGTCAATGCGGTAAAAGGGATTGTAAACGCCAAAGGGATCTTGGAAGACCGCCTGCACGTTGCGGCGATAGGCTTTCAGTTGGGCATCGGTCATGTCGGTGATGTCTTCGCCATCGAAGATGATATGACCCGATGTCAGCTTGATGAAACCGAGGACGAGGTTTGCCAGCGTCGTCTTGCCACTGCCGCTTTCGCCAGCGATGGTGGTGATCGTCGCCGGCGATTCGTCGATCGTCAGGTTAAAGTTGTCGAGTGCGACAACCGTCTTCTTGCCGCTGCCGAGGAAGCCGCCGGTCGAATAAACCTTGGTGGCCTCACGGATTTGCAAGAGTGGCGAGGGCATTCGTCCTCCTCTCTTCAAATTGCTCGTCGTACAAGTGACAAGCAACCTCGTGTTTATCTTCTACATAGATAGGAGGCGGTTCCACCTCAGCGCAATGCTCCCAGGCGAAAGGACAGCGCAGCCGGAAGATGCAGCCGGAGGGTGGATTGCGCGGATCGTGCGTGATGCCCTCGGTGATTTTCAGCGGCTTGCGCTCTTTGATTGAGGGAATTGAGTCGATCAGCAGCTGCGTGTAGGGATGCAGCGGATTGGCGTAGACATTCTCCACCGGCGCGATTTCGACCATTTTGCCGGCGTACATCACCGCGATGCGATCGACGATCTGCGCCAGCAAACCCATATCGTGGCCGATGACAATCAAGGAAACGCCGATCTCGTCCTTCACTTTCACCAGCGTCTGCGCCACGATGCGCTGCACGACGACATCCAGCGCGCTCGTCGCTTCATCAGCGATGACCACGGTGGGGTGCAGCGCCACGCCCATGGCGATGCAGACGCGCTGCTTCATGCCACCGCTGAGCTCGTGCGGGTACATGTTGTAGATGCGGTTGGGCAGCCCGACGTTTTGGAACAATTCAAAGATGCGCTCGCGCAATGCCTCTTTGTCGTTCTGCTTGCCCTCGTGCGATTCGATCACATCGATGATCTGGTCTTTGACGCGCATGGTCGGGTTCAGCGAATTCATCGCCCCTTGCGGGATCAGCGACAGCCCGGTCCAGCGGAATTTGCGCAGCTCCTCTTCCGTTAAGTTCAGCACCTCGGTGCCATCAACCCGAATGCTGCCATGGACGATGTAGCCCGGCGGCTGCACCAATTGCAGAATGCCGTAGGCCGTGGTTGATTTGCCGCAGCCGGACTCGCCCACCAAGCCCAGCGTCTCGCCTTCATAGAGATTGAAGCTGATATCACTGACGGCGATGACATCGCCCTGCGGCGTGGCATAATGAATGCGCAGATTATCGACTCTGAGGACGATGCGGTCGCTATCGTGGCTCTTCTGCTCTGACATGTCTCTTCGCTCCGACCGCCGCTAGTTCGCTTTGCGCAGGCGCGGATTGGCGATTTCGTCCAAGCCCAGGTTGATCAGCAGCAGCGCGATGAAGACGGTCGCCAGAATCACCGTCGGGATGCCCCACCACCACCACATATTGCGCAGCAAGGCGGCCGCTTCGATCGACCAGAATATCGAGACGCCCAGCGAGGGAATGCGCTGCGGACCGAAACCAAGCAATTCCAAGCCTACCGCAGACAGAATCGCGCCGGTCATATTGCCGATGTAACTCGCCGCCAGGTAAGGCAGCAGATTCGGCATGATCTCGCGGTACATAATGTCGCGCGTCGGCACGCCCGAAAGCCGCGCCATCTGCACGTAACCGCTCTCCCGCATGCTCAGCACCTGCGCGCGGATATACCGCGTCGGCGTCGCCCAGGCGAAGATCGAAATCAACAGCGCCATCGTCAGCAAATCGATGCGTGGCAAGACCGATTGAATCACGATCAGCACCAATAGCGAGGGGATGGTGATGGTCACATCCGTCGCTAATCGAATAACATCATCGACCCATCCGCCGACGAAACCGGCCAGAAAACCCAGGAGGATGCCGACGCCCATCCCGACGGAAGCCGCGATCGCGCCCACGCCGATCGTCCGCGGGGTGCCGACAATCAGCAGCGCCAGCATGTCGCGCCCGCTATTCTCCGTGCCCAGCGGATGTTCGGGTATGCCCTCCTGGTCGCGCCAGTTGGTGAAGCCGAGGGGCGGCATGTTCAAAGGCGAGCTGCCCGCCAGCGCCAGTTCTGTATCCCAAAACTGGTTGCCCAAAAATATAAGAAAAAAGATCAAGCCGATGATGCCGGCGCCAGTGAGAAACTTCCAATTCAGCCAGGGATTGTCAAAGCGATTGAGCAAGCCGGCTTTCTTGGTGCCGCCGGCGACGGGCGCAAGGCCCGCGTATCTGGTGTCGAGATCTTTAACAGGCGGGCTGCCAGAAGCATTGGGATCTGCCATGTCTACCTCCCCTCCAGGCTGAGTGTTCCCCCCAGCGGGGCGGCGTGGAGGGGGGAGTGTCTTTTAATAGCGAGCATGGGTTATCTCCCCTCCAGGCTGATGCGCGGATCAATCAGCGGATAAGTCAGATCAATGATCAGCACCGCCAGCGCGCTCGTCACAATCAGAATGAAGGATGTCCCCTGTATCAGCCCGAAATCCTGTGTGTTTATGCCCTCATAGATCAAGGAGCCCATGCCGTTGTACACGAACATTATCTCCACCAGCACCGAGCCGTTTATCAATGTGCCAATCGAAACCGCCAGCGCCGTCATCTGCGGCAAAATCGCATTGCGAATCATATAGCGATACAAGACGTAGAATGGCTTCAAGCCCTTTGCCTGCGCAAGGATCATATAATCTTCGCCCTCGATGGTGACCATCATGCCGCGCATGCCCAGCGCCCAAAAGCCAAAGGTGACAAGTACGATGGACATGGCCGGCAAGAAACCGTGATGGAGCACGCTGCCAAAGAACTCCGGCGTCAACTCAGGCACCATCCCGCGCCCGTAGGCGCCCACTTGCGGGAATATCGGTATCAGAAAAGCGAATATGTAGACCAGCAGCAAACTGAACAGCGCCGGCGGCACCGAAGTAAATGTCATGGATATCGGTATCATCACCTTAAGCCACTTGGGCGTCCGGTACCAAGCCAGCAAGGCGCCGCAGAGATTGCCCACCGTGAAGAAGATGACTGTGGAGATGCCGACCAAACCTATGGTCCAAGGCAGCCTGCGCCCGATCAATTCGTAAACAGTTGACGGGAAATTCCCCATTGAGTAGCCGAGATCCAAACGCAGGGTATTGCCCAGATAACGCAAATACTGCACATGGATCGGATCATCGAGCCCGAAGCGCTTGCGCCAGCTTTCAATAATTAAGTCGGCGTTTTCAACAAAGCCCTCAAATTGAGACATGCGCGCGATCATCGCCGAGATTGGGTCGCCCGGCGCCAGGCGCGGGATGATGAAGATCAAAGTCGCCGCCACCCACACAGTCAGGAAGAATACCAGCAGCCGGCGCAGCAAATAGTTGAGTGAAAAACTGCCCATATCAGCGCCCTTCTCTACGAAGCGTTCTTCGCTGTGTCATTGGCGTAAAGCAAAAATATAACGGTGCACTTACAAATCATTCTTTCGTCGTTGCTTTGTGAAAAGGCGTCACTATCGGATTACATTCTTCGGTGAGGATGGGGTCCTCACAAGCGAAGGCCTGCGAAGAACCCCAAACCTCGAAAGGAATCAAACCGTCCCTTAGCTGCCGGCCTTGCGCAGTTCGGAGATGATCTGATGCGTCGAATGCCACCAGGTAGCCGGGTGGTTGAAGTTGTTATCAGACGTGGGCCAGCCTTCCCAGTAGGTGCTGTTGAAGGGAATCAACTTGGTCGCCTGATTCAGCGGGAGGATCGGCAGGTCTTCATAGAAGTACTGGTAAGCATCCAGCACCAAGGGAATTACCTGCGGATCACCGAGCGGGAGCGTACCGATCTGCGCAACGATCTCGCTGTAAGCCTCGTTGTTCATGCCGGACCAGCGGGCGTGGTTGCTGCCGGATGAACGCTCGCCAATCGGAACGTAGTGACGGGCCGTGTAACGATCCAGCGACGCCCAAGGTTCGTTAACCGAGCCACAGGCATCCCAGTCGGTGGTCGCTTCGTAATTGCCGAAGCGCTTGTTGTCGTCCCAGGTCGGGCCGGCGATAACAGCGGCGCTGGCGTTGACGCCAAAGGCGCGCAGCTGCTCAACCAGAACCGAGGTGATACGACGCTTCTCGATGAAGCCCTCGTGCACCTGGATCGCCAGGTTCAAGACGTGGCCGTCAGCGTCTTGCCACAGGCCGTCGCCACCGCGTACGTAGCCGTTCGCCGTCAGCAGTTCCTCAGCCGCGGCGTGATTCGAGGTGGAGCTCAGCCCCATGCCGGCGTCTTCAATCTCGTCGATGAAGGGGAACATGGCGCCATACTCAACGAACATCGTGCGCGAAGGAATCGTCACACCCTCGTAAGCGACCTCGATGATGTTGTCGCGGTCGACGATGTGGTTGATCGCCCAGCGCATGTCCGGGTTGTCCCAAGGCTCAACATCGGTCTGGAAGGTCAACTGCCGCGGGCAGGGATCCAGCCATACGTAAGGCATGCCATCGACCCAGGCGAAGATATTGTCGTTCTGCGCCTGCATCGCCTCGAAGGCGCCCAGGGTGACATCCATGATGCTGTCTACTTCGTTGTTGACGGCCAGAGTGGTGCGAATCTGGTCGTTGCCGGTGATGATCCAGATCAAACGCAGCGGCTCAGGCATGCTCAAGGCGCCAGTCGCGGCACCCCACCAGTCCTCGTTGCGGTCGTAGATCCAGTTGGTCTCGTCGGCATGGGTCAGCGTATACGGACCGGAGCCAACGGGCGGGAAGTTCTTGAAGGTGAAGGGGTCTTGGTCGGCCCAGACATGCTCGGGCATGATCAAGATATTGCCGCCGATCTTGACCGTCAAGAAGTCCAGTTGGAAGCGCGGGTTGGGCGCCTTCAGTGTGAACTGAACCGTTGTGGCATCGACCGCTTCCACGCTATCAACCCAGGTCTGAACGTTGCCGGCGCGCCAGAGACCGGCGTTTTCCGGGTTCCCCAGCATCTCAAAGGTGAAGACGACATCGTCAGAATCCAAGGCTTCGCCATCGGACCAGGCCGCGCCTTCGCGCAGATTCAGGGTCCAAACATCGAGCGAATCATTGCTGGAAGCGCTCTCCGCCAACCAGGGGATGATCTCGCCGGTTTCGTAGTTCAGAATGAACAAAGGCTGAAAGACAGCTTGACCCAGACCACCGTTGCTAAGATTATTCGGCACGTAGGGATTGTAGTTGTCAAAGGCGGGTTGAGGACCGACGCGACCATCACGGTCGAAGATCGCGGTGTCTTCACGCGCGACATCTTGCGCCATAGCGGTGAAGCTAAAGGACGCGACGACGACGGCGAGAAGAAGGAAAAGTACGGTTCTTGCTTTCATTGTTGTACTCCTACAACTATTGAATAGAATTTGCGTTCGCCAACTCCAACACTGGTTTGCCATCCAGCTCGAATGACGGGCGCGTTAGCGGCGCCCAGGATTTCCAAGGCTCCTGTCGTTTACTGCTTTTCGATAATGTCTCCTTTCCCTAGGTCTCGACCACCGTATCGACGCCAACTAACGGCGCCGCTGTTGATGATCTGATGCGCAGCTGGGTCGGGACAGTATAGCTGCGCGGCGCCATATCGCCACCGCCCAGTCTCTCCAATAGCATTTGCGAAGCCACCTTGCCCAACTCATAGGTGTCCTGAGAGGCGGTCGTCAGCGGCACACCGATATGAGAAGCCATGCTGATATCGTCAAAACCGACAACCGAAACATCGTCCGGCACGGTGTAACCCATATTGCTCAGCGCGCTGATCGCAATGATGGCAAGAATATCGTTCGTGCAGACGAGCGCCGTCGGCATTGGCCCCTCGCCATCAGTAAAGCTTTCAACCTGCTGAATTACTTGCTGGCTCTGCGAGCCGACCAGGCTGTAGATATCAGTCTCGTGGAATTCGTGGCGTTCCGGCGGGCTGATTTTCCACGGATCATAGGCGTAAAGATCATGTTCCTTGAGAGCGGTCACATAACCGCGCAGCCGTTCGTTGACCGGATGCAGGTCATCAAAATTGGGCATGAGTGGCACAATGTGCCGATGTCCCAAGTCGATGAGATGGCGGACCAGCTCATAGGAGCCCCCAAAGTTGTCGCTCGCGACATAATCCGCCCTGATTCCCTCGATCGGACGATCCATGAAGACGATGGGAATCTCTCTGCGCTCGTACGCGCCGAGGATGGCGAAAGTCTCTTCTGTCGGCTCGGCATTCGCCCAGAGCATCAGCCCGGCAACCTCGTCATCGAGCAGCTGCTGCAATATCCGCGCCTCGTCATCTCGATCCTGCGAATTGCTGAATATCACCTGATAACCAGAGGAACGCAGTTCGGTCTGGGCGCTGTTGAGAATATTGGTGTGGATTTCGTTGTGGAAACTGCAAGTGAGGTAACCGATGGAGCGATTGGCCGCGCGATCCTGCGGCCGATAAACGACGAATGTGCCGCGGCCGGCTGTGCGCTTGATCAAGCCTTCAACTTCAAGCCGCTGGGTGGCGATGCGCACGGTTGTGCGGCTGATATCGAGATGGCGCGAAAGCTGCATCTCGGTGGGGATGCGCTCGCCGAATTGCCAGCGACCGGAAACGATCAATCGGCGCAACTGGTTATGCAATTGCACATGCAGCGAAATGTAGCTGTTATGGTCGAGTCGGATCTTATCGAGTTTTTCCGGCATAAAGTCTGGCGCGCGCAAAGAACATTTTTGAAATGTACATAAATGTATGTACAATGCGCGAACATAACACAGGTTAATCCCCTATGCAATAGACGAATTCTTAGCGGAGGGGTGAATTGTGGATATGGCAACCAATAATTCTGTCTCAGGCAAACCTAGATGAGGGGTGACTCTGTGAGTCGCCCGCATTGGCAAATACAGGCTTCGGGCGATCCGAGGGTCGCGTAGGGCGCGTAGACACTGCCCGCCGACACTGACCATCGATCGCCCTACAAGCCCAGGGCGAGCAAGAGTTGTATCAATGACATCACCACTCCCTTCTGAGGACATTTCTTGTGCCAAATACCGACTAGGAAAGGGAGTGTCTAATTTTGAGGAGGTGAAGTAAAGATGGCGCTAGCGCAAAACTGCTAGAGAACTCCCTTCTCCAATGCTTTGGGATACTCGCCATAGAGATGGCAAGAAGGGCCGGGGATGGGGTTAGAAAAGC
>JAAXID010000165.1 GCA_012270545.1 Anaerolineae bacterium
GGCGGACGGTGCCGCGCTCGCTGATTGCCGCTTTGCTGATCAGCCTGGTCATCGGCGCGCTCGGTTATTTTCGCTTTCGGCTGGCGGCGGAGCAGCTGGCGCTGATCGCGGCCGGGCTTTGCGCATTTGGCGGCATCCTCAACGTCTTGTACACGCTGGTCTTTCCCCGTTCGCTGGCGGAAAAAGCGCGTTACTTCGATATTGAGTTCGGCTTGCGGGAACGCGTCTCGACCGCCTTTGAGCTGATGCACGGCCGGATCAAGACACATCCGGAGATCGAGGCGCGGCAGATCGCCGATGCGCTGACGCAGGCGCGCGCCATTGACCCGAGCGAGCGCATCACCATGGACTTCCGTCCGCGGGAGCTGGGCTTTCTGGCCCTCCTGCTGGTCGCGCTGGTTGG
The DNA here is from genome assembly GCA_012270545.1 of Anaerolineae bacterium. Taxonomy (GTDB): domain Bacteria; phylum Chloroflexota; class Anaerolineae; order Aggregatilineales; family Phototrophicaceae; genus UBA6055. Next base: position 404 of record JAAXID010000165.1, read on the forward strand.
CATGATTCTGCTGCCGGCGATTGTGGGTGAAGATTTCTTGCCGGATCCACCTTCGGCGGCGCTGGAGGCGGCGAAGGAAGACTTGCGCGAGATCATCGAGACCGTCGCAAAAGACACGGATCTGGACGATGTGGACCGGCAGGATTTGCTCGAGGCGCTGGAAATCGCGCTGGAGCGGCTGGAAGAGGAAGACATTAGCGAGGAAGAAGCCTTCGCCGCCATGAGCCAACTGCGGGCGGATTTGGAAGCGCTGGAGATCAAACTAGAAGATACGATCGAGCTTGATCAATCGACGACGGAAGCGGCGCTGGAAGCGCTGGAAGATTTTATCGCGCCCGCTGAGACGGAAGAGCAAAGCGCGGAATTGCCCGGGGTGACCGATGCGGCGTCGAATCTGCAAGAAATGCTCAGCGCTTTGGAGGAAATGACCCAGGACGCGGCGCAGATGAGCGCGGAGGAAGCGCAAGCGGCTTCCGAGGCCTTGCAGGCGGCCGCCGAGCATCTTGCGCAGATGAGCCAGGAAATGGCGGAGCAGATGCGGACGCTGGCGGAGGCGCTGGAGAACGCCGATTTAGAGAGCTTGCAAGAGCAGTTGGAGGCTTTGCGGGAGCAGATTGAAGGCGCGCAAGAGCAAGGGCAGCAGGATCAGAACGCGCGTATGATGCTGCAAGAACAATCTGAGCTGGCGGAAGAGGCGGCTGAGGAAATCGCGCGGCAGCAGGCGCAAGAAAACCAGCAGGAGGCGGGCGCTCCGCAGCAGGGTCCGCCGCAGCTATCGGAATCGGGTCAGCAGCCCGGCGGACAACAAGGTGAACAGCAGTCGGCGCAGGCGCGGCCAGGCGATAACCCTGGGAATCAGCAGACGGACCGCAATCGTCCCGGTTCTGACCAGAACCAGGGACGCAATCAGGACAGTCGTGCGGCGGGCGCCGGCGCGGGCGATGGGGCGCCGAGCAATGTCAGCCTGCCGGGCAGCGCTGGCGACGATCAAGGCGCGGAGACGGACAACAATCCAACCGGACTGGGCGAGATCGAATACGAAGCGATCTACAGCCCGAGTGGCATCAGCGGCGGCGGCGATAACGAGATTCGTCTGCGGACCGACCCCGGCGATACGACAGTGGCGGAAGGCGAATTCGATGACAACCCCCTCGGCGAATCGCGCGTGAGTTACGACACCGTCTTCAGCGAATACCAGAATGCCGCCAATCGCGCGCTGGAAAGCGATTATGTGCCGCTGGGCTTGCGCGATGTGGTGCGGGAGTATTTCACATCGCTGGAGCCGCGGGCTGGCTAGGACGCGCCATGGTCGATCTCCTGATTCGGGAAGCGGACGTCCTGCAATTGCGGGATGAAAGCGCCGAGATTCTCGCCGGCCACGATATTGCTGTGAGCGGGAGTCGCATTGAATCGATTTCGCCCTGCGGGACGATCAACCCCTCCCAAGCCAAGACAGTGATTGAAGCCGGCGGACAGCTGGCAATGCCCGGCTTTATCAATACACATGCCCATGTGCCGATGGCGCTCTGGCGGGGCATGGGTGAGGACGTCAATATCGAAAGCTGGTTCAACGACATTATCTGGCATCTGGAAGCCAATCTGGAGCCGGAAGATGTCTTTTGGGGCATGCAGTTGGGTCTGCTCGAGATGATTGAAGCGGGTATCACAGCAGTCGCCGATCACTACTGGCACATGGATTACGCGGCGCGGGCGGTTGAAAAAGCGGGGACGCGCGCACTGCTAGGGCAGGCGATGTTCGGCGCGGACGGTCTCGAGCAAATCGACGAGACGGCCACCTTCGTCAAGCGCTGGGATGGCGCGGCGGGCGGGCGGATTCGCGCGATCATGGCGCCACACGCGCCTTATACTTGCGATGATGATTTTCTGCGCGCGAGCGCGAAAAAGGCGGAGCGGATCGGTAGCGGCATCCATATCCATGTCGCCGAGACGCGCGAGCAGACGCAGGCCTGTCTTGCCCGTCGCGGTCAGACGCCGATTGAGGTGCTGCAAGATTGCGAGATCTTCAGTGTGCCGACGATTTTGGCGCATGCGCTTGGCGCGACGCCGGGCGATTTGGAGATTCTGGCGGATCTGCGGACGCCGGTCGGCATCGCCCATTGCCCGAAGACCTACGCCAAGCTGGCGATGGGCTACAACAATCTGGTTGAATGGCGCGCGCTGGGCATCGCGATTGGTTTGGGCAGTGATGGCGCGGTCAGCAACAATACGCTCGATCTCTGGGAGGCGATGCGCTTGACGGCGATGGGGCAGAAGCAGCTGACGGGCGATGCGGAGAATCTGACGATTCCACAGGCGCTGACCATCGCGACGGCGGAGAGCGCACGCGTCTATGGGCAGCCGGATGAACTGGGCGATCTGGCGGCGGGAAAACTGGCCGATATCATCCTGGTGGATTTGAGCGGGACGCATCATTTTCCGCTGAACAGCGCCACCGCGAGCTTGGTCTACAACGCCCGCGCGAGCGATGTGCGGACGGTGATCTGCGATGGTCAAGTCATCATGCGCGATCGGGAGCATCTGACGCTATCGAAAGACGAAATCGTGGAGAATATCGGGCCGCGGCTGGAGCGCCTGCGCCGGCGGGAAAACGTCACCGGCATCCAGACTTACAAGCTCTGATTAGAGTTGCTACGACAACTTGATGACGTAGTCCAGGGCGGCGCGCAGGCTGCCGGGGTCGGCGATGCCTTTCCCCGCAATGTCGAAGGCGGTGCCGTGGGCGGTGGTGGCGCCGATGACGGGCAGACCCATCCAGAGCGTGGCGATATCGACGCGAGACTGCAGCTTGCGCGCGATGTTCATCTGGTCGTGGTACATACAGACGACCCCATCGAAATCGCCATCGAGGGCGCGCTTGAAGACGATATCAGCGGGCACGGGTCCGCTGACGTCGATGTCGGATCTTCGCGTTTCTTCAATGGCAGGCGCGATGATGTCGATCTCTTCGCTGCCAAAGAGGCCGCCTTCGCCGGCGTGCGGGTTAAGGGCGGCGCAGGCGATGCGTGGCGCTGCGTAGCCGAGCTTGCGCAGCAGGCCATGCAGATGCGCGATGCAGCGGCGGACGCGGTCAACCGACAGCTGACTGACGATGTCTTTGAAGGGGATGTGCTCGGTGACGGCGATCGCCCAAACCGGACCGGCGGCGCCAAGGATGAAGGGCTCGTCGCTGCCGGTGAGCGCGCCGAGGAACTGCAGCTCGTCGAAGTAATCGTAGCCGGCAGCGCGGAAAGACTCCTTGTTCATCGGCGCCATGAGGACGCCATCGACGCGTGATGCCATAGCGAGTTCGTAAGCCAGCGCCAGGTAGCGCGCGGCGGCTTCACCCAGCTTGGGATGGACAGCGGGCGGCAGCGGCGCACCCAAGTCGAAACCGGGCGGATTGAGGACATCCAGCGTCTCAGGCTGGAAGCGCGCGGCGGCCAGATCGGCGATCGGCCGAAACCGCAGTGTCGACCCGAGGGCGGCGGCGTCTTGCATAATCCGCAGGTCGCCGGTGATGAAGGGACGGCAGCGCTCGAACAAGGTGACGTCGCCAAGCACCTTGACGATGAGTTCGGGACCGATGCCGGCCGGGTCGCCCATGGCGATGGCGATGATGGGTCTGCTCACAGCGGCTCCTGCTTGTTTAAGAATCACCGAATCGTAACTGAAGGTTGCGCCTCGCGCCACAGGAGGAGCGCGGAGCGAGCACGTCAAGCGCGGTATATTGTCGAAGCGGCCGGATTTGGGTATGATTCTTAATACAAAGCGCAGTACCGCCCGCGATTTTTGGAAGTAACGAATCATGAATGAGATGTTCAACGCCGATAACGTCGCGCAGGTGATCCTCATCATCGTCAGCAGTTATTTGATTGGCTCATTCCCGACCGCTTATTTGGTGGGGGTGGCGCGGAACGTCAATATCTTTGAAGTTGGCAGCGGCAACATGGGTGGCACCAATGTCGCGCGCGCTGTCGGCGTAGGCTGGGCGATCTTCACCGGCGTGGTTGATGTCTTGAAGGGCGTCTTCGCCGTCTGGCTGGCGCGTGATATGCTTCTGCCGGAGCAGATCGGTGTGGCGACATCGGTAGCGGCCACTTGCGTCGTTGTGGGTCACAATTGGTCGCTATTCGCCACGGTGCTCACGGCCTCGATCAAAGAGGGCAAGCTACAGTTGATTGTGCGCGGCGGCAAAGGCGCGGCGACCGCATTCGGCGCCATGCTGATGATTCAGCCCGTTCAAATTCTGGTGGCGGCGCTCATCGCCATCGCCGTGATTGCGCGCACGCGTTACGTTTCGCTCGGTGTTTTGATCGGCTTCACGGTGGCGAATCTTTGGTTGATTCTGTTGGTCGGGACCGAGTTTCAGAAGCCGATTCTGCTCTTGTACGCCGTCGCGCTGATGGTGATGATTCCTTTGCGGCATTGGGGCAACGTGCAGCGTCTGCTCGCCGGCACCGAGCGGCGCTTGGGCGAGCGGGCGAGTTAGTTTTCTCACCGCGGGGGTCACGTAGGTCATGTAGGTCACGTGGACATAGACCGTCGAGACCGACGTGCCGGCACAGAGAATATGTGGGCGGCCCTTGGGACGTTGTTGAGAAACTTGATTGACATATAATGACAATGTATCTCAATCATAGCTGAGCCTGCAATGTCATTGAAACAGACCTTTCCGAATGCGGTTCCTGCGACAACGCGTGAGATGGTCGAAGCGATGTTGCCCGCCGCTGTCGTTGTGGCGCGGGTGTAGAACCTGTCCCATAACGCTTCCTTTTGACACTTCGATATAGTTCCATTATAATCTGAAACTGCGCAGCTAGCCTGCGAAATAGATTCTTTGCTGTCCTATACCTGGCGAATCACTACATTTGAACCTGTTTTTCAACAGACTCCGGTGGCTTCGCCCTACACGCTTTGTGTAGTATGGATTTAAGTCGTAGCCGCAGATCCCTCCACAATCGTGACGAACTCCTCGGCATTCAGCGTCTCGCGTTCGATGAGAATCTGCACCAATTCGTCCATCTTGTCGCGCTGCTCGGTCAGCAGGTTCTTGGCTCGTTTGTAAGCCGCCTGCAAGATGCGCTTGACTTCGTCATCAATCTGCTGGGCGTAGTGCTCGCTGTAATCGCGCTGCTCGGCGATCTCGCGCCCGAGGAAGACCGCGCCGCCGCCATTGCCGTAAGAGCGCGGCCCGAGCAGGTCGCTCATGCCAAATTGCGTCACCATGGCGCGCGCCATCCGCGTGGCTTGCTGCAAGTCATTGCTAGCGCCGGTCGTAAACTGGTTGTAGATGATCTCCTCGGCCGCGCGGCCGCCCATGGCCGCTACGATATCATCTTCGAATTTCTCGCGCGTGATCAGCATGTCATCGCCATCGGGCAGCGGCATGACGTAACCGCCGGCGCGCCCGCGCGAGACGATCGTGATCTTGTGCACCGGGCTGGTGTTGTCCAGCAGATGGAAGAGCAGGGCGTGCCCCGCTTCGTGGTAGGCGACTTTTTCTTTCTCCTCCGGCGTGATGACGCGGCTGCGGCGTTCTGGTCCCATCACGACGCGTTCCATCGCTTCTTGCATCTCGGTCATGCCGATGGATTTCTTGTTGCGGCGCGCCGCCAGGATCGCGGCTTCGTTCACTAGGTTCTCCAGGTCGGCGCCACTGAAACCCGCGGTGATTTTCGCCAGCGCTTCCACATCGACGTCGCCGGCCAAGGGCTTGCCGCGCGAATGCACCTTGAGGATCTCTTGCCGTCCTCTGACATCGGGATTGTCCATCACCACTTTGCGATCGAAGCGGCCGGGACGCAGCAGCGCCGGATCGAGGATATCGGGGCGGTTGGTGGCGGCGATGATGATGATATTGGTGTCATTGTCGAAGCCATCCATCTCCACCAAAATTTGATTGAGCGTCTGCTCGCGTTCGTCATGGCCGCCGCCCAAACCCGCGCCCCGATGTCGGCCGACCGCGTCGATCTCGTCGACGAAGACGATAGCGGGCGCTTCCGCCTTGGCCCGTTCGAACAGGTCGCGGACTCGGCTGGCGCCAACGCCGACGAACATCTCAACGAATTCCGAGCCGGAAATGCTGAAGAAGGGCACACCCGCTTCGCCGGCGACGGCGCGCGCCATCAAGGTCTTGCCTGTGCCCGGCGGTCCCACCATCAGCACACCCTTGGGCACCCGCGCGCCCAGGCGGATGAACTTCTCCGGCTCTTTGAGGAATTCGACGATTTCTTTGAGGTCTTCTTTGGCTTCTTCAGCGCCGGCGACATCCTTGAAGGTCACTTGCGGCCTTTCCATATCGCGCGAGACGCGCGGCTTGCTGCGCCCAAAGCTCATCGCCTGGTCCTGCCCGGCGCGCATTGAACGCATCATCCGCCACAAGAACCAGACGATGATCAGGATGGGCACGACGCCAAGCAAAATCTGGAAGATGATACTCGGCGTGTCATCGGTGGGGTGCGGCACAAAGTTCACATTCGCCAGCGCCGATGGCGAGACATCGAGCGCGTCCATCAATTCGTAGAAATCCGAGAACTGGCTCTTGTAAGCCGTCTTGGTCGTCTGGTCGGTATAGGTGACTTTGAGCTCGGTGCCGCCGCGCTCTTCAACGCGGTCCACCCGCCCGCGGCTGATATC
>JAAXID010000172.1 GCA_012270545.1 Anaerolineae bacterium
GCGCTCAAGGTGTAGGCGTTGATGTCGCGCACCATCCCCGGCGTCAAACTTGCTTCTGGCGGCGCCAATTCATCGCCGCAGCTGAGGATGCCCACGCGGGGCAGCGAAAGCACGTCGACCTCACTGATGCCGACCGCCAGGGCGCCCCCGATATCCTGCGGACGTAGCCGATGCAGGCGCGGCAAGACCAAGGCGCCCTCGGCGACATCCTCGCCCGCCTGGATGACATTCTCGCCGGGCGCGGCGGCGCGCAAGACTTCGATTTCGTCTTCGTTGATGTTCTGCGTGTATTCCAGCATGACGACGGCGTCGGCGCTCGTCGGCAGCATGCCGCCCGTGTGAATGAGCAGCGCATCGCCGGTGCCGATGTTGTCCTGCGGCGCCTCGCCCATTTTCAGCTCGCCACGAAGCTGCAGGAAGGCCGGCAGCGACTGACTGGCGCCGAAGGTATCGGCCGCCCGCAGCGCGTAGCCATCGACTGTGCTCTTGCGGAAAGCGGGTACCTGCTCGGGCGAGCGCAAGTCAGCGGCGAGGACGCGGTCCTGCGCATCGGCGGTCGCTACGGTCTCCGCGCGGGGCTGCGGCTGCCAGTGCGCGTCAAGCAGGTTTAGTGCATTGGCAGCGGGAAGGACTTGGAAGAACTCGGGCGAGGGCATGACAGGCTACTCGTTTATTCGAATCGAATTAAAATTGTTTGTATAAATAATACCACCGAGCGCGGGGAGCAATAATATATTAACCTCTTTTCGCCTGGGTAAGATAGTAATTGGACAACGAGAGCACATTCCCCCATGTCGATTGCCATCAATGTCCGCATAAACTTGTCAACCTACCATGATTATTTCTTGTGCTGTATGAACGCTGTTCTGTATCTGCATCAAATCCGTGCGCGCGGGTTGCGCTTGTTGGCGTGTGGTCGTCTGTTGGTTTGAGCGGGATGACGCCGCTGCGCCTGAGAAAAACCATGTTCACGGAGCTGCAGGACAGCAAGGTTCTTTCGAGCGCCGCCTTTTCACAGCTGTCTACGGTGGGGCGGTACTTCAGCTTGACCTTGATGATCGCATCGGCGAACTAGCACTGATTCAACGCCGGTCGTCATTCGGCAAAGTCTTTGCCGCTCTTCTGGTGGCGGTTCACACTGGGCGAGGCGAGTGTGAGATTGAGCAGGTCATGGAGAAGGTTCTGCACGTTTATGCTTGGCTGTTGACGTACATTTATGTCGCCGGTAACCCATGCTTGAGGGTGGCGATAGCAAGAGGGCGTACGTCAGCAAGTTGGCCTTCTCTGCATTGGTAAGCGGATAAGACCACTCGTCCTGCACGACTAGTCCCTCGCCGGTCAGGATGTAGAAGGTGTCGCCGAGGAAATAGAGTATGGGTGTTGTCGGGGATGAAGTTGTCAGCCAGGACTTGCGCCCAGTCGTTGGCGTCTCCCATGCGCGGCTGGCGGCGTAAGCGCCCTGCAAGTTGTCGTAGAGCTGCCAGTAGAGGGATCTCTTCGATCACAATGCTGACATGGGGCGCGGTCTCCTTAGATTTTCTTTCTTACACTTGATGTGAAATTCAATTGTCAAGAATGGGCTGATATCCAAAACGGTAAGTATCCAATGACCATTTGGAGAACCAGCCCTACCTCACACTACGGACTTGCCTGCCGGATAAAAGGGTCGAATCAATTGGCGTGATTCAGTATCAACAAGTCCTCTATCGGTAAATTTCGCGTAGGGGCTGACGCTCAAACTCATGATTGAAAATGTCAAGAAGGGGCGTGTTTGATGCGCTCCGATACGGCGCATCGCGTCTTCCACAGCCACCAACCCTTGCGCGACTGCAGCGACCGGCTCATCACTCAGCAAGCCGAAGTAAGGCAGCCGCAAGGAGGCTATAACGCCCCCGTGCGTAGCAACGGCGACACCGCCACCCATCGCATGTACCGCGTTGGCGGCCTGTGCCATCGCTTCCGGACTGCGGCCAATCACAAGCAAATTATGGCAATCATGCGCAACACTGCTGGCCCATGCGCCCTGTCTCAGTCCGGTGCCGGCGATGAGACCCACCATCCGCGATGACTCATCCCGCGCAATAACAGATGCCAGTGCCAAGCCATCATTGTCCTGAAATAGCACCTGGCCATCCTGCAAACGCACAGCGATCTGTTCCAATTTAGTCAGGGTCGAATGCTTATTTTGCAGAGCAACGACCTGTGCCTGCACGCTACCGCTGGTGCCATTGCTATCCAGCTTGAAATCACCAGCAGCGAATGAACCAGGAATGCCCGGATAGTCCGGTTGTACTGGATTTTCGCGCGTGATAGCGGCGGCCATTGCGCCCGCTTGCGCCACACGTTGACCACCAACAAAGACTTGCGCCGGCGGGAAGGCGGTGATGTCGTCCATAACAAGGAAATCAGCCAGAAAACCGGGGGCAATCGCGCCGTGATCTCGTAAACCAAGATACCGTGCCGGACGAATGGTCGCGGCTGCTATCGCTTCCAGCGGCGGCATTCCACATTCGATTGCTAGTGCCACAATGCGCGACAAATGCCCATCTGTAAGCAGTGAGGGTTCGATGTCATCGGTGATGAGGATGATATGCGAACGATTCGGCAATTGCGCAACTACCGCCACATTCTCTGGAGTCACCGACTTGGTTTGGAGCATGACAGCCAGACCTTTTGAGATTTGCTCCTGAATTTTGGCCGCGAAGGTCAGCGTGTGGTCGGAGCTAATCCCATGAGCGAGGTATTGCGAGAGTTCAATTCTTGCCAGCGTAGGGATATGCCCTTCGATCAGCAGATTGTTTTCTCTGGCTGCCTGCACAATCGCCTGCAAGCGTTCATTCGGCCCCAGCAAACCGCGATAATCCATGACCTCGCCCAATGCGATGACCGAAGGTTGCGTAGCCAAGCGCCGAATAGTAGCTGCATCAAAGACCTCATGTGTCCATTCAATTTCCGGCGATGTGGCGGGAACACAACTCGGTATCGAATGATAAATCCTGAGCGGCAAATCCTGAGAAGCAGCAATCATCCATTTCACGCCGTCCTCGCCTGCAACATTGCCAACTTCATGCGGATCACTGAGGATAGTCGTTGTACCGTAGGGCAAAACGGCTTCGGCAAAGCGGCGCGGAGTCAGTAAGCTGGACTCAATGTGCATATGCGAATCTATCAAGCCGGGCATGACGATACGCCCAGCAAGGTCGTGGGTTTCTGTAGCGCGGATACCTTGCGGCACACTGCCCGCTTCAACCGTGATAAAGCGTCCATCACGGATACCAATCCAGCCCTCGAACAGCCGATAACGGAAGACATCGGCAATCCGAGCATGAACCAGCAGCGAGTCGAATTCCATCAGGATGTTACTTCCAGCAATTGCACCGCTCGCAGCGCGGTACGGATGGTCATCTGTTCGCCCTGCATGTAAAGGGCCTCTTTTTCAGCAAGCGTGGGTTGCTTTTCCAGGTAAATGTTGGAATCGGTGGCGACCACGCAGCCGACTTTTGCCTGCCGGTGCGTGCCGACAATAAACAGCGTTGATGCTTCCATTTCTGCCGCGACTACACCGACCTGCCGCAAATGTTCGTTGAGTTCTAGATGGCGCACATAATAGGCGCTGCGCGTCGTCCCAATACCCGTGAAGGCGCTAAACCCTAATTCCTTTGCTGCTTGGATCAAGGCATTATTCACATCAAGGTCAGCTACTGCTGGAAAGCCCAGCGGCAAATACTCGTCCGATACGCCATCACCGCGATAAGCGGCCGTCACCACCACTAGGGAGCCGATCGGTATTTCTTTACGCCGTCCACCAGCAGAACCGACACGAATAAACACCTCCGCGCCGACATTGCGTAATTCTTCCAGGGCGATGGCTGCCGATGAACCGCCTATCCCTGTCGAACACACGCTGACAGCGACCCCGTTTGTTTTCCCGGTGAACACCACATATTCTCGGTTTTCGGCAATCAAGCGGGCTTCCTCAAGCTGTTCGCCAATGCGCCGGGCGCGCGCCGGGTCGCCCGGCAAAAGCACGCTGCGGGCGACATCTCCCGGCACACAACGAATATGCTTTTGGACTTCAACTTCTTGTGAGTCAGTCATGCGTATTGCTTTGTTTCTTCAAAGATGGCGATCCACTTTTGCGTGTGCGGTTGCACTGTCACCGCTGCACCGGGTTCGAAGCGTTCGCTAGCGCTGTCTTGCATGATGCTGAATTCACCGACTTCAGTTTCTACAAGGTATCGCACCTCATTGCCATGAAACGTATGCAGGATGACTTGCCCAGCAAGACCTCTCGCTTCCGGTCCCGCTAACAGACTGGCATTGTCAGCGCGAAAAAAGATCTCAGCCCTGGCGCCGGGTTGGGGTGATCCGAACTTAGAGTGCCAACGCAGTTCGATGGGAGAGCCGCCCCAATTCACCGTTAACTTGCCATCCTGCACCGATACGACTGCCGCGTTGAAGTGATTGTCGAAACCCATGAAATCAGCTACAAATACAGTTTCGGGAGCCGCGAAGATGCTCTCCGGTGTACCGATCTGCTCAATTTCGCCTTGATTCATGACCACCACGCGGTCAGAGATACTCATCGCCTCCACCTGATCGTGGGTCACATAGAGGGTTGTGATACCGAGTTGCTGCTGTAAGCGCCGAATCTCCTGCCGCATATCCACGCGCAGCCGTGCATCCAGATTGCTCAATGGTTCGTCCAACAGAAGAACTTGCGGTTCAATAACGGTGGCGCGGGCGAGAGCGACGCGTTGTTGTTGGCCGCCCGAAAGCTGTGCCGGACGGCGGTCTGCAAAGGCTTCCAATCCCACCATTTTCAGGGCATTGGTGACGCGTTTATAGACCTCTTCCTTCGGAATACGCCGCATCCGCAGGCCAAAGGCAACATTGTAGAAGACCGTCAGATGCGGAAACAGAGCATAGCTCTGGAAAACCAGACCAATATCGCGCTGATTGGGGGGCAGGTATGTATAATCCCGGCCATTTATGACAATCTGACCGAAGTCCGGTTGAATGAAGCCCGCTACGCTGCGCAGGGTCGTGGTCTTGCCACAGCCACTTGGCCCCAGCAACGATAGCAGTTCCCCTTGTTCAACGTCCAAGCTGAACTGCTCCAGAGTTGGCTTGTTCTTTTCGTAAGAAACGGTCAGATCATGGATTTCTAAATGAGGCATAAGCTACACAAACTGTGATAGACCAAGTAAACGTTCCGCTGTCTGTACGAGCACGACGGTAAAAATGACGAGCAGCGTCGAGAGGGCGGCAATGGTCGGGTCAAAATAGTATTCGAGGTAACTGAGCATAGAAACAGGCAGCGTGGTCACACCGGGGCCGCTCAGGAAAAGCGAAACTGGGACATTGTTAAATGATGTGATAAAGCCCAACACAAAGGCAGCTGCAATCCCGGCCCGCATATTGGGCAGCACGACCAGCAGAAATCCGCGCAGGCGGTTCGCACCCAGACTGACAGCGGCATCTTCTACATAAGGGTCAAGGTTACGCAGACTGGCAGAAATGACGCGCACGCTGTATGGAAACAGTATCGCGGTGTGGCCGATGAATAAGCCCGTCATGACGTGCATATCACCCAGGAGAACGAAGAAGTTAAGCATAGCAAAGCCGATTACCAGACCCGGAACGAGTATCGGTGCTGAAAAGATGGTTTCTACCATGCCAGACCCAGCAAAGTGAAAACGCATCAGCGCATAGGCGACGGGCATTCCCATGACCAGCGAGACGATGGTGGATAACAGAGCGAGTCGCAGGCTGATCCAGAAGCTATCAATAAATTGGGAAGTCTCGAATACATTCGCAAACCAATCCAGCGTGAATCCCTGTGGCGGAAACGCCATCGTTGAATTTGCGCCGAAGCTCGCCATGAAAATGATAATAAACGGGCCGAGTAAGAAGCAATAGAGAATGACCAGACTGATATACATCCAGCGTGAAACCATCCGACTCGTGCCTAGCTCTGTTGCACGCGCACGACGCGCAGCAGCAGATTAACCGCCAGAGTCGTTAAAATCATCACAACCGCGACCACGGCAGCCGCATGTTGGTCAAAGAGAATCACCGCTTTTTGTCGCAACAGTGTAGACATCAGCAATAAACGTGAACCGCCGAGAATAGCCGGGGTCACAAAGGCAGTTACCGAGCCGGTAAATACGAGCGTCGCGCCCAGGACAAGGCCATCCGATGACAACGGTACGACGATTCGCATGAATGTTGTGAGCCGGTTTGCACCGAGACTGAGTGCCGCTTCCAGCACATCATCCGGGATATTTTCCATCGCGCTCACCAGCGGCAATACCATCAGTGGCAGAAACAATTGTGTCAGACCCAGCACAATCGCAGTTTCGGTGAAAATGAAGCGCACCGGATTCTCGACCACTTCCAACGACAAGAGAGTCTGGTTAATCATGCCGCGCCGCCCCAGAATAATTAGCCACGCGAAAGTGCGTGCTACTGCGTTGGTCATCAAGGGGAGAATCACCAGCGACATCAAGAATGAACGGCGGCGGGGGGGCATCCGCGCCAGCACAAACGCGGCTGGGTAGCTCATCACCACGCAAATACTCGTGACGATGAGACCGAGCTTGAGTGTGCGCAGGTAGACGATCCGTGACACACGACTCTGGAAAAAGTCGAGATAGCCTGTCAGTGTAAAGCCGCCATCCTCCGGTAAGATGCTCTGTGAGAGCAGGAAAATCAGAGGCAAGACGAAGAACACTAGTACAAAAATAAATGCTGGAGAGACCAGCAAGATGATAGTACGGGTCTGATTGGGTCGTCGAATCATGATTCAAAATAGGGGGCACGAACGCCCCCTTAGCACAAAATCGTCAAAGTTCTGACGTGTGGTGTCAGCGCACCATGACTTCATTCCAACGCTCTAGCCAATCTCCTAGGCGATCCGATACTTCGGCCTGATCCAGCACAATCATGGTATCGAGCATCTCGCCGCAGGTAAGCAGAGCGCAAATGTCTTCCGGTAACTCGACAGTGGCGTTGGTGGGCGAATCAATCAGGTCAAGTGCTTCGGCTAGCTGGACATCGTGCGAAATGAACCAGTCGATATACGCATGCGCCAGTTCCACCTGATCAGTGGCTGCCGTAATGCTAATCATGTTTGTCTGGCCAACAACACCTTCTTCAGGAACGACAGTGGTTAGGTCATGACCCGTATTAATCAGGTTGCCAATAGCAAAACTGGCATAAGGCGCAACCCACACTTCTTCTTCCTGTACTAGAGTCGTCAGTTCTGAACTGCGAATGTAGGTTGTCACCAGATTATCGGCCAGTTGGGGCAGGGCTTCCCAGGCCAGATCTGCGTCGTAGTTGATTTCTTCCAGCTCCTCACTCTCGTCCAGTTCTTGCATCGCAAGCGCGCGGTCAACCATGATGAGCGTGGCTGGGCCAAACGTGGTGGACATCTCTGGAATACTGACAAAGCCGGCCACATCGTCACGTAGCAAATCGGCCCAGGATGTAATTTCTGCTTCAATCAGGTCGGAGCGGTAAATCAGACTGAGGCTATTAACTGTGTAGCCGACCCCGGCCTGATGGCCCAGCGGATCCTGTGCCCAATCGTACAATTCTTCCAAGTTATCGAGCTTGTCGGGGTTGTAGGGCTGGAGCAAGTCTTCTTGACTGGCTATATGTGTGAACTGTGTGGCAAAATGCACCACGTCAATATCGGTGCTTTCGCCTTCGGCTTGCAGTCGTGCTAATCGATCTGAATTGTTGCCGGTATCCAGCACGATGTCAACGTTGTGCATTTCCTCAAACGGCGCAAAGACATTCTTTTCGAGAACATCCAGGTTAAAGCCCCAGATAGAGACAGTCAGGGTTTTCGTATCCTGGGCGACAGCCATTGGCCCAAGCAATCCCAGTACCAAAACCGCGAGTAAAAGCATAACAAATGGTTGGCTTCTCATGTGTTTATCTCCAATTCGAAACAGTTGAACGAAGCAACTAAGATTATAGCACACGCTTGATGTGAAATTACATTTTCAAGAATTGCTGATCTCAAATACCATCGGGTATCTCGCGCTTCATCGGCAGTCTTGGTTGCTGGGCGGAACGACATATTCTAGGTGTCGCTATTCCGTTGTGAGAAGGCGGAATACTGAGTTTGCCCTTTTACAGAGACCGGTCCAGCCGTGGCGCCTGATAATCAGCGGGGGATCTCCCAGTAGGCGTGGTCGTCATCGTCGGCATAGCGATCGGGCATGTCATTCTCGCGCAGCCAATGGCGTGGTCTGGAAGATATATTTTAGGCTATCGATGGATTCGCCGCTTGGATGGGTGGAAGAGTTTAGAACGGTACTTAAGACAACGACGCGGTTGGCCGGCCGAAGTATTTGCCCTGAACCGCCAACGAGTGAGACATTCGTCGACACTCATCTCTTATTGATAAACGACGTTCTCTCCAGCGGGATGCGGAGATTTGCACGTTGCGTACCGTACATACCTGTTGTCCGGAGACCTGGGAATGGCCGACGGTGACTGAGACCAACCCCCTCGAGATGGAGTTACATCAGGAGAACGGCGCCGCGATCTTCGACGTCATCCGCGAGGCGCGTTGAATCGGCAAGGCTCAGGACGCGGTATTCATTTGCGATGCCATCGCTCGGCCGCACTTCGCTCTTTATCGCCCTTGCCATACCTACCTCGCTCCGTAAATTAAACGAACAATAATAGTGTTTGCAGCAGTCATTTTGGCGTGTTATTCTCCATTGTGAAATATAAATATTAGAAAAGGAGCAAGAAGATGGATTCCGATAGACAAGTCCAGCCTATCGCTCGTCGTACCTTCCTGAAACTCACGGGGTTGGCGGCGGGAGGCGCTGTCATACCCGGTGCATTGGCGGCACCAATCCCGGCGCTAGCGCAGGCGGTTGGCGGCGGAACCCTGAACTTCGGACATCTTGGAGATTTCCAGTACTTCGATCCGTACCTTCTTCCCCTGGCGGATTGGCCGATGTTCAACCAGATCTACAACGTCCTGGCACGGTATGATGACACGCTGGAGCCGCAGCCCGAACTCGCCGAAAGCTGGGAGTTCAGTGACGACGGGTTGACCCTCACCTTCAAGCTACGGCCTGGTGTCAAGTTTCATAACGGGCGCGACTTCGTGGCGGACGATGTCAAGTCCAGTCTCGAGTACGCTCAGGACCCAGAGGTAGGCGCCAACATCAGAACCCTCGCGCGGGCGGTCGAGTCGGTGGAGGTAGTGGACGACGTTACCGTTGCCTTCCACTTCGCCGAACCGACGCCGGCTGCCTTTGACCTCATCGACCTGCTCTTCATTATCAACAGGGAGACGATAGAGGAGATCAACTCGAACCCGGTTGGAACCGGTCCTTTCCGTTTCGCGGAGTGGGCGCCCGGCGACTTCGCCCGGTTTGAGAGATTCGAGGAGTACTGGAAGGAGAGCATTCCTTACCTGAATGAGGTAATAGTGCGAGCGATCCCGGATGCCGCGACGTTGGTTGCCAACCTCGAGGGGGGCACCCTCGACCTGATCGCGGCCCCGCCGGCGAGCGAGTTTGAGCGCCTCGAGGCCGCCGAGGGTATCAAGGTAGTCAGAGGGTTCCCTGGCGGCCTCGTCTGGGATCTCTCTCTAAATACGGGACGCGAGCCGTTCGACAACAAGCTCGTTCGCCAGGCGCTCCAGTACGCCCTCGATCGCGAGCGCATCGTTGACATTGTTTTCTTCAACGTGAGCGACGCGTGGCTCCAGCCCCAGTCCGACAAATCGCCTCTCTACGATCCGTATCTGGAGGGCTACTATACTTTCGATCTCGACAGGGCAAGAAGCCTGCTTGAGGAGGCTGGGTACGCAGATGGCTTTGAGTTCACCGTGCTCACCGCCACCACTAACCCGGACGGGGCACGCCTGCTGCAGGTATACCAGGCCGACCTGGCGCAGATCGGCATCACGCTCAACATCGACGAGGTAGAACCCGCGCAGTACCGTCCACGAGCGCTCGACCTCGATTTTGATGCGGCGATATTCACCTACGGTCGCGCGTCGAAAGACCCGGCCTCGCTGTTCGGGACAACCGGCGTCTGGCGTCCCGGGCCGGAGCCTGTCAACTTATCAAACTTCACCAGTGAGGAGTACCGGCGACTCATCGCGGAGGGTCAACGTGAGGTAGATTCCGAACGACGACAGGAGATATATCAGGAGTTGAACCGATATCAACTGGAGGAGTCGTTTATCCTCGTGATCGCACCGGTGGTGCGCTGGTGGGCCATGAAGGATACGGTCGAGGGTTTCGCAAGTAACCTTGACAGCATGCCGATTCTGGAGCAGGTCAAGATTGAGGGCTGAGGGTCCCAGCTCGTGGCGTGCTGGCGCTCCGCTGAGCAGCTGAAAGAGCGTCATCTGTGACGCTCTATTTGTTGAGAAGGGTTTTCGAACTCCTGCCCGTTCTCTTCCTGGCATCCATCGTTGTCTTTTTGCTGTTACACCTGGCTCCGGGCGACCCTTCGTATTTCGTGGCCGGACGTGACGCGACCCCGGAGGTGCTCGAAGCTGTACGGCAGAGAATGGGCCTCGACAAACCCCTGCATGTTCAATATCTCATCTGGCTACGAGATATCCTGCAGGGGAATCTTGGGGAGTCGGCGCTGAGCGGCCAACCCGTATCCAGGCTGATCTGGGCGAGGCTGCCGGCGACTCTTCATTTGACCGTCGCTGGCTTTCTCGTGACGATCCTGCTCTCCCTGCTGGCCGGGGTACCGGGCGCACTGCGACCCAACTCGAAAGTGGATCACTTTTGGTCCGCCTACAGCGCGGCGGCCTTCGGCATTCCGGTCTTCTGGCTGGGTATCCTTTTCATCCTGCTCTTTTCAGTCCGTCTTCGGTGGTTACCCCCCTCCGGCTACGTCAGTTTCCTGGAAGAGCCCGTACGTAGTGTGCGATTCCTGCTGATGCCCGCGCTCACCCTCGGTATTGCGAATTCGGGCGTCCTCTCCCGCTTCATCAAGTTTTCCGTATTGGAGACCTTACAGCAGGACTACATTCGTACGGCGCGTTCGAAGGGATTAGCGGAGTGGGTCGTCATCAGGCGGCACGCCCTCAGGAATGCATTGATTCCGGTGGTGACGGTCGCGGCCCTCATGGTGGGTAGGCTACTTGGCGGGGCCGTCGTGATCGAGGTGGTCTTCGCCTGGCCTGGGCTGGGCCGGTTGCTCCTGGAGGGCATCAACAACCGCGATTATCCCGTTGTACAGGCGACACTGCTCTTCGTCGTCCTTATCTTTGTGATCGTTAATCTCATCACGGATTTCCTGTATGTCTATCTCGATCCGCGAGTCCAGCTGGAGAGGAGCTAGCGCGGCATGACCGTAGCCGATGAGGTCGAAGGCGCCTATTCCGTAACTAGGATGCCGGTTTCCCTATGGACAATGATAATGCCAGCCGTCCCTCACGCGCCATTTTGAAGCGACTGTTACGCAGCAGGTCGGGCAGGTTCGGCCTGTTCCCGGTGCTCGTACTGGTCCTCCTCTCGCTCCTCGCTCCGCTGGTGGTCCCTTATTCGCCCCTGGAGATGAACAGGGGAGACGAGTTTGCCCCGCCGTCCACCCGCTACATTTTCGGAACTGACCAGTTTGGTCGGGACATATTCAGCAGGGTCCTCTACGGCGGGAGGATCTCTCTGCTTGCGGGCTTTGGCAGTATCGGGGTCGCCGCGTTGATCGGGGTGGGCACCGGGCTTCTTGCCGGCTACCTCCTGGGGATGGTGGATACGGCAATCATGCGGCTCTGGGACGTACTGCTCGCCTTCCCCAACATTTTTCTGGGTATCGCTGTGGTTGCAGTCCTGGGGCCGGGGCCGCTCGTCACCGCACTCGCGATTGCGGTCATGAACATGCCACACTTCTCTCGCATTTCGCGCGCAGCTGTCATCGCCGAAAAGCAAAAGGAATATATCGAGGCGGCGCGCGCTATTGGCGCGAGCGATGGGTGGATCGTCATCAAGAGCATCCTACCGAACACGATTCCACCATTACTTGCTCAGATCGCGACTGCCATCCCACGGGCAATCCTGCTAGAGGCATCACTTAGTTTCCTGGGTCTTGGCACGCAGCCCCCACGTCCGTCGTGGGGCAACATGCTGGAAGATAGCCGGGAGTTCCTCTCGCGCGCCCCCTGGTACGGGCTCTTCCCCGGCCTCGCGCTCTTCCTGTTGGTGCTCGGCCTGATCTTCCTGGCCGATGCGATCAGGGATCTCCTGGATCCGACCCACCAGAATATTGAGTGAGGCTGAGTATGAGTCGAGACTGTCAAATCGAGATGAGAATCTATCAGGAACTTGGATTGCAGGATGTTATCGTTGCTACCGGCAACTTCACCGAACTGGGTGGATCTCTCATGCCCGGGGAGGTACTGGAGGCGATGCAGGATGCAGCACGCTCCTTCGTAAGCATACGGGCGTTACATGAGAGGGCGGGGCAGGTCATTGCGGATGTTACCGGGGCGGAAGCGGGCTACGTAACATCGGGCGCCGCGGCGGGCCTGGTGCTGGGGACGGCCGCGTGTATCACCGGGAGCAATCCGGCTGCGATCCAGCAACTGCCGGATACCGAAGGCTTGAAGAATGAGGTTGTAATCCATAAGGCGCACAGTAACTACTACAACCAGATGTTGCGGCTGACAGGGGCGAAGGTTAAAGAGGTGGGATACAGTGCGCACCGTACATTGCCGTGGCAGTTGGAAAGCGCGCTCGACGAGAGAAGTGCGGCCATCATCTACGTGGTGGCTCAGTTTCTGACAAGCCAGACGGCGCTCCCGTTGCCGGAAGTCGTGCGGATAGCCCGGGCGAAGGGCGCACCCGTCATTGTAGACGCGGCCAACGAACTCCCTCCAGTCGAGAACCTTCGAAAGTTTATCGAGATGGGGGCAGACCTGGTTATCTTCAGCGGTGGGAAGGACCTGCAGGGACCGCAATCCTCAGGGTTTATATGTGGCCGCCAGGATCTGATTGCGGCCTGCGCGCTGAACGGCGCCCCGAACCACGGCATCGGGAGACCTATGAAGGTCGGAAAAGAAGAGATCGTTGGATTGGTAGCGGCGCTGAAACGGTATGTGAGGCTCGATCATCAGGCCCGAATCGCGAGATGGGAGCAACAGGTATCCCTGATTGTCGACGGACTGGCAGATATCGAGCACCTGCGTGTGAGCCGAGTCTTCCCGGACTACACTGGCCGCCCGGTGCCGCGCGCCTGGCTGACGTGGGACGAAGAAACAGCAGGCCTCTCCAAGCAGGAGGTGCTGGATGCTCTGGCGAAGGAGTCACCCATAATCCGTGTGCTGGAGGAGTACACCGGGAAGGGGCTCCTCATCGACCCAACGACCCTTCTCGACGGCCAGGAAACGATCATCGCCGAACGTCTTCGGGCGATCTTCGCCGGTCGAGGCAGCGCCGCCCCCCTGCGCCGCTCCAGTCCGTAGAGCCAGGCAAGTAGGAAGGAAACTCCTGGTCTTTGACATCGTAATTCGTAACGGCCGTATCGTTGATGGCAGTGGCAACCCCTGGTATTATGGGGATGTGGGCATACGCAGCGACAGGATCGAGACCATCGACGATCTGTCAGCGGCGAGCGCCACCCGCGTCATCGACGCCCAGGGCAAGATCGTCTGTCCCGGCTTCGTGGATATGCACGCCCTCTCGGACATCATGCTGCTCGCTGAACCCGAGCACGAGGGAAAGATCCGTCAGGGCATCACCACTGAGTTGCTCGGCAACGACGGCCTCTCGTACGCGCCGGTTTCTCCCCCACTCCTCCAGGAACTGCGTCGCTATCTTTCAGGCCTTTATGGCAACCCGGGAATCGCCTGGAACTGGCAATCGGTGCGCGACTATCTCTCCCGCTTCGACGGCAGGGTGGCTGTGAATGTCGCCTACGTCATTCCGCAATGCGTCCTTCGACTGGGAGCCATGGGTTGGCAGCAGCGATCTCCCTCCGAGCGCGAGATCGCGGCGATGCAGGCATTGATCGAGCAGGGGATGGGGGACGGGGCTGTAGGTTTCTCAACAGGTCTTTCTTATCCCCCCAATTCCTACGCCAGCACCGATGAGCTAATCCAGTTGTGCCGTACGGTGGCGAGACACAACGGTTTCTATGTCACTCACATGAGGAACTATTTTGATCAGATATTCGAGGCTCTCACGGAGGCGATCCGGATCGGCCAGGAGGCGCAGGTCCCCGTGATGATCTCGCACCTGAAGATTGGTTCGGAACGGCATCGGGGCAAGGCGGGGGAGATCCTGGCGCTCATCGAGCAGGCGCGGCGCGAGGGCGTTGATGTAA
This sequence comes from Anaerolineae bacterium, assembly GCA_012270545.1. Classification (GTDB taxonomy): domain Bacteria; phylum Chloroflexota; class Anaerolineae; order Aggregatilineales; family Phototrophicaceae; genus UBA6055. The sequence continues at coordinate 14,332 of JAAXID010000172.1, forward strand.
CGATGAACTGCTACCCCTACCAGGCTGGCAGCGGACCCCTTTTCCGCCTGCTGCCGGATTGGAGCGCGGAAGGGGGACCGGACGCCATGGCCGCAAGGCTGTCTCAGCCGACGACGAGGCGGGAGATCGCAGCCTATTTCAGGGAGGCGGACTTCGACTGGCGGGCCTGTGCGATTTCCGCCGTCGGAAGCGAAGCGAACAAGCGGCTAGAAGGTCAGACCTTCGACCGCGCGATCCGCGATTCCGGGAAGGACCCCGTCGATTTCATCTGTGATCTGGTCCTCCAGGAGGAGTTCGAGGTATCAATTATAAACTTCGTTGGGAATGATGTTGAAGCCGCCGAGGATATAAAGGCAGTGATGACTCACCCCGCAACGATGGTCTGCACCGACGGACTACTTATCGGGCGCAACCCCCATCCCAGGACGTTCGGCTCCTTCTCTCGTTACCTGCGGCTCTACGCGCGCGAGCAGCGAGCGCTCAGCTGGGAGGAGGCGATTCGCAAGATTACCTCGCTGCCTGCCCAACGGCTGCGACTCCAGATGCGGGGCCTGCTGAAGCGCGGTTTTTTGGCTGACATCGTCGTGCTCGATCCTGAGCGTGTTACCGATTGCTCGACCTTCGAAGAGGGACGCCAGTACGCCACCGGCATCGACCACGTTCTCGTCAACGGTCGCCTGACACTTGACGACGGTCGCCACACTGAGGCAACGGCCGGCAGGGCACTGCGCAAGGAACTCTCATGACCTTACAATTTAGCCGTTCGAGATTACTGTGGGAGCGATTGCGTCAATCGCTGGCGAGCGGCGTGAGCAGCAACGTCCGCGCCGAGGTCTCTGATACCTGTGTTCAGCCCATGAACCGGGGGATATCGAGTTCACCCTGAAACGGCTCGAATCGATCTGGGATCGAGTCGTCTAGCATCGGCGGAGAAAGAGCGTGTAAGTACCTATGGTAAACGGGGTAGCAAGCGGAGCGATACGGTAATGCTCGTATAGTCGGCAACGATTGCGGATAACGTAGTCTTTATCTCTGGCCATGTGGGGTAGCCCCTGGGGGCGCACGAGGCGCTACCCAGGATCGAGGCTCAGACGGTGCAGGCGCTGGAGAACATGAAAGGGGTGCTCCATGCCGCCGAACCTCTCTTGCTCATGTGGCGAAGGTGAGCATCTACCTGTGCAACATCGAGGATTTTGCGGCGATGAACGAGGTGTACAACCGCTACTTTGCCAGCAGTGCTCCCGTGTGCACAACGGTTGGGATAGCCGACCTGGCTGATCCCGGCCTCCTGATCGAGATCAAGATGATCGCCATGCTGCCGGATTCTGCGGCGCAATCTCCGATGAGCACCCCTGGAGGGTAACCGGATGCACATCGCTGTGGGCGGCATCATGCACGAATCGAATACCTTCAACCACACGCCGACCCCACTTGAGGCCTTTCGCGTGCAGCGAGGTGACGAGCTAGTGAGGTGGTGGCGCGACACGCCTCATGAGGTGGGTGGCTTTATCGCTGGCGCGGAGAGCTTCGGGTACGAGTTATTCCCGACCTTGATGGCGCAGGCAACCCCGGGCGGAATGGTGACCCGTGAGGCGTTCGAGCGATTGACGCAGGAACTACTGGAGCGTCTCTCTCTCGCGCCCCATTTGGACGGGCTGCTGCTTGCCCTCCACGGGGCGATGGTAAGTGAGGCCAACTCGGACGCGGACGGTGAGGTGGTACGACGGGTGCGGGAGCAAGTCGGCGCTGACTTCCCGCTCGTAGTCACCCATGATTTCCACGCGAATATCTCCGAACAACTCGTGGAGTTGAGCACGGCTCTCATCATCTACAAAAGTTACCCACACCTCGACCACCGCGAACGGGGGCTACAGGCCGCCAGCGTGATCGCCCGGACGATCAAAGGAGAGATAAGGCCGGTCCAGGTACTTGTGAAACCACCCATGCTGCTGAATATCGTGCACCAGAACACGAACGTGCCGCCGATGGATCGTGTCATAGAGGCCGTGCGCTCTCTGGAGGAGCAGCCAGCTATCGTGGCGGCGAGCGTGGCGGGTGGCTACCAGTACGCCGACGTATCCGAGATGGGACCGGCGGCGGTGGTGGTGACGGACGGGGCGCCCGCGCTTGCACGGCAGGAGGCTAGGCAGCTCGCCGACCATTTGTGGGCCATCCGGGAGCAGCTGCATTTCCGGCTACCCGATGCGGTACACGCGGTAAGAGAGGCAAGGGCGAGTGACCGCACGCCGGTCATTCTCGTCGACATGGGAGATAACATCGGGGGAGGCTCGAGTGGCGACAGCACCTTCATCCTCCACGAGTTGCTGCGGCAGGGCGCGACGGGCTGGGTCGTCGTCCTTGCCGACCCGGAGGCCGTCGCCGCCTGTGCTCGCGCGGGGGTTGGTGCTGCCCTGCGCCTTTACGTTGGCGGCAAGCGGGACAGCCTGCCTGGGGAGCCGGTAGAGGTCAGCGGGCGCGTCAAGTGTCTTCACGACGGGCGCTATGAGGAAAGTGAGGTGCGCCATGATGGGCAGCGCTACCATGATCAGGGCCTTAGCGCTCTCCTGGAAATAGACGGCCCTCCCGATGAGAAAGCGAGCTTCCTGCTGCTGACCAGTCGACGGCAGACGCCGTTTAGCCTGCAGCAACTTCTAAGCGTGGGGCTACAGCCGGAACGACAGCACGTGCTGGTCGTGAAGGCCGCCATCGCCTATCGCGCCGCGTACGAACCGATTGCTGGCGCGATTATCGAGATCGACACTCCAGGCGTCACCTCTGTGAATCCAGCCCGCTTCCGGTATCAAAGAGCGCCCGCTCTATGGGGGCTGCCCGCGAGCGCTAATACAGAAAAGGGTAAGTATGACAAGCCGCATTGAACTCAACCCCCTGGTTGGAATGAGGGAGGAGCAGATCGAAACCCTCTATGGGAGCGCGACGCTCTCGCCTGCCGGCCCTATTACTGCTGGGAGTTGGGGTACCTGGAAACTCCTCTACACCGCGGGCAGCTACGGGATCGATGAGAATGGAACCCTGCTGGTTGCCTGGCGCTTTGCCACGGATTGGGGAACACCGCAGACATCCGATTCCTCGGCCCCGAACTATGTGAGCGCAACGACGGATAGCCGCTCGTGCAGGGTCGACTGCCGCTTCGATCCGAAAGGGTACATCCGCCCCTGGCGGGCCTGCCTCGCTATTGACATTTTCGATGGCGTGATGCTTCCGGGCGATACGATAACCATTACCTATGGGGATAGGAGCGGCGGTTCGGTAGGGACGCGCGCACAGACCTTCGTGGAGAAAGCCTTCCGCTTCAGAACCTTGATCGACGCGCAGGGAAGCGGTCAATACGTAACGCTGTCCAGCTCACCCACCACCGAGATAGTTGCCGGCGAGGCGGAGCGGCTGGTTGCGATCGTACCCAGCGAGGCCGAGATAGAGCGACAGTTCGCTCTCGTGGTAAAAGCTGAGGATGGCTGGGGAAACCCCGCCACAAGCTATTCTGGCACTATCGTGCTGGAGGAAGGGAGCGGCTCGATCGCCAACGTACCGGACTGCTATACATTCCAGCCTGGCGATCGCGGTGTCCGCCGTTTTGGCAACTGCACTGTCAATCGACCTGGCATCTTCACGATACGTGCTCAGGCTCTGGATGGTACACTCGCCGGGGAGAGCAATCCTCTGAGGGTGCTCGAGGCGCCCGGCCCTCATCGTCCCTTCTGGGCCGACCTTCACGGCCAGAGCGGTGAGACGGTTGGTACCAACAGCGTACGCGACTACTTTGCTTTCGCCCGCGATTACAGCGCTCTGGACGTTTCCGGCCATCAGGGGAATGATTTCCAGATAACCGCACAGGTCTGGGAAGAGATCAAGGCAGCCGCCAATGATGCGAACGAGCCCGGGCATTTTGTGGCCTTCTTAGGCTATGAATGGTCCGGCAACACCGCTGGTGGTGGTGACCGGAACGTCTATTTTCTAGGCAGTCAGGGTGACCTCTTGCGTTCCAGTCACGCCCAGATTCGCGACCTCTCCGATCTGGCCACGGACCGCTATCCCATTTCTGACCTGCACGAGGAGCTGGCGGGACGTACCGACCTCTTTATCATTCCCCACGTGGGTGGCCGCCCTAGCGACCTGGCATATCACAGCGCGACGCTGGAGCCACTGGTCGAAGTGTACTCCTCCTGGGGCGAGTTCGAGTGGATGCTACGCGAGTCCATCGCACGTGGTTACCATGTCGGGGTGGTAGCAGGGAGTGATGGTCACAAGGGCAGACCCGGCAGCAGTTATCCGGGCGCGAGCACCTTTGGCGTTTACGGTGGGCTCACTTGTATTCTGGCGAGCGACCTCACCCGGAGCGCCATCGGGGAGGCCCTGACAGCGCGTCGGTGCTACGCCACGAGTGGTCAACGCATCATCGTGCAGGCAAGCTGTGAGGACCGTCCTATAGGTAGCCAATTCAGCCTGGATCGTCCCCCTGCTTTCGACCTGGAGATTGTGGGGACAGAGGAGCTGGAACAGATTGAACTCTGGCGGGGGAACGAGTTGCTGCACAGCTGGCCCGCAATCCAGGAGCGGAGCCCGGATCAGCTCAGGTTGAGTTGGAAGGGAGCGCGGGTACGAGGCAGGGCGAGAAAGGCCCGCTGGGATGGTACACTCACCGTTGAGGGAGGCAGGATCCTCGCCGTCGAGGATTATGCGTTCGATTCACCGGCCGAGGGCGTACAGGATTGGTGTCCCAACCGCGCGAGTTGGCGCTCCATCACGACCGGCGACACCGATGGCATTCTCGTGACGTTAGAGGCACAGGCCGATACCTTTCTGGCAGTCGACACGCCCCTCGTCTCTACAGAGATCAATTGGTCCGACCTGGGGGATAGTAGCAAGCGGATAGCGGCAGGCGGGGTTAACCTGGAATTAACGATTGAGCGCCGCCCCATCGGACTGAAAGAGCGACACTTCAGAGTCAGCTTCCGACCCGCCAGTAGTCCTTCCGGGGAACACGCGTACTGGATTCGCGTGCTTCAGGGTGACGGAGCGAAAGCGTGGACAAGTCCCTGGTATGTAACCCACTAAGGCGCGGGGCTCCCGATCTGCGGATCGGCAGCCCTCGACTTCGGCGATATTTGCAGGGAGTGGTGATGTCATTGATACAACTCTTACTCGTCCTGAGAGTGTAGGGGCGGCCGAGGATTATATTCACGTCTTTCGCCAGTCTCTTTTTTGCCAGCATTCATGCGCTGGCAGCGGCCCGCAGCGCTTAATCCAAGCCCAGTCGCCAGCCGTTGGTGTACACGCGCATGCTGCCAGCGCGCACGTAGCCGACGACGCAGATCTTCCAGGCTTCCGCCAGCTCGACTGTGACGCTCGTCGGCGCTGTGCGGCTCGCCACTAGCGGAACCCCCATGCGCCGCGCCTTGCCCAGCATCTCGGAGCTGATTCGTCCGCTCGTCAGCAGAATCCGGTCACGGCTGTCGATGCCATCCAGCAGCGCCAGACCCGCCACCTTGTCGATGGCGTTGTGCCGCCCGACATCTTCCGCGCTCACCAACAGTCCGCTTTCAGCGCCGAGGACCGCTGTATGCACGCCGCGCACGGCATTGTACAAGCGAGCGGCGCCCTGCAGCTGCCGCATCAAGCGCAGGATGACCGCGGGTCGCGTGCGGAACGGGGATTCGAGCGCGGGAAACTCCTTCGAGAGTTCCTGCCCGGTGACGCCGCCGCCACAGCCCGTCGTCAGGATCATGCGCCGTGGCAGCGTTACCTCATCGCGCGTCAGGATCACATCGGCGACGGCATTTGTCGTGTTGAGCTGCAGCAGGGCGATCTCGTCGGCGGATTCGATTAGTGCTTCGTTGTAGAGGAAACCGACGGTCAACGCTTCCAATTGCAGCGGGCTGCACATCATCGTCGCCAGCGATTCGCCATTGACGTAGATCGATAGCAGCTGCTCATCGATCACGCCGCCTTCGATTGCACGAACCTTGTCGCCTTCGATGACTTGGTAGGTGAAGGGCAGCGCGCCTTCGAGCTTTTCCGTTGGGTTACTCGCCATCGCTTGTTTCCGCTTTCCGTTTCCGTTCCCGCCGCGTCTTTTGCCGCATTTCGTCGGCGCTCCAACCCTGCTCCATGCCCCATTGCACCTTTGGCTTGAGCGCGCCGGTCGGGCAGACGCCGATGCATTGGCCGCAGAAGACGCAGGGCGATTCCGTCATCGCGATATCGAATGCGGTGGCGACTGACGTTTCATGCCCGCGGTTCTTCAGCGTCAAGGCGAAGGTGAATTGCGCATCTTCGGCGCAGACCTGCACACAGCGCCAGCACAAGACGCATTGTTCATAATCCCGCACGTAAAAGGGGTTGTCATCGATCACTTCCGTTTCGCGACGACGCGCCTCGGGGAAGCGCGCTTCGTCAGCGGCGTAGTCGTCCATCATCCCCTGGATCTCGGGCGCCTCAGCCAGGTTGACCGACGCATTCAGCATCTCGAGAATGGTGCGCCGGCTGCGCTCGACCCGCTCGTTGCGCGTTTCCACTTTAGAATCAGCTTGGCATTCGGCGACGCAAGCCGGCTGCAAAATGCGCCCGGCGTCCACATCGACGACGCAGATTCGGCACAGGCCATTGGGCGAGGTCGCTTCGTGGTAGCAGATGACTGGGATGTCGACGCCCGCTTGATTTGCGGCGTCCAGGAGCGTCGCGCCTTTTGGCATCTCGATCTCGTCACCATCGAGTATCAGCTTGATCGTGTCTTCAGCCATGTTGTTTTCCATTCGCTTCGAATAGCGCCGGGAACTTCTCGATCGCGCTCATGACCGCGATGCCGGCCGTATGACCCAAGCCACAGATTGACGCTTCCGTCATCGTCATGCCAATATCCATCAGGCGTTCGGCATCACCCGCTTGCGGCGCGTCCAGCCGCTCGAGGATCTCGACTTGGCGCTGGGTGCCCAGTTGGCAGGGGAAGCATTTGCCGCAGCTCTCGTGCTGGAAAAAGCGCCCCAGCCGTTTCATCACATCGCGCAGATCGACCGATTGATTGAAGACCATGATGGCGCCCGAGCCGAAGGTGCTGCCGGCCGCGCGCAAATCCTCGAAGGTCAGGCGCGTGTCAATGTCTTCCGGCTTCAGGAAAGTGCCGGCCGCGCCGCCCATGAGGACGGTCTGCAAATCGCCGATGACCCCGCCGCAGACATCATCCAGGAAGGTGCGCAGGGTGATGCCCGGTTCGATCTCGTAGACGCCAGGGCGGCGGACATGCCCGCTGACGGAAACCAGCTTGGGTCCGGCGCTGCCTTCCGTGCCGATCCCCTTGAACCAGTTGGCGCCGTTCTCGATGATGCTCGGCACGGCACAGAGCGTCTCGACATTGTTGACCGCCGTCGGCGCCCCGAATAGACCGAAGGTGGTGGGGTAGGGTGGTTTCATGCGCGGGAAGCCACGCTTGCCTTCGATCGCTTCAAACAGCGCCGTTTCTTCTCCGCAGATGTAGGCGCCGGCGCCCCGCCGCAGCTCAATGTCGAGCGCGAAATCGCTGTCAAAGATCTGTTCGCCCAGTAAGCGGGCCGCCTCCGCCTCGCGAATCGCGTCCGCCAGTATCGCGGTCGCCTTGGGATATTCACCACGGATGAAGATATAGGCTTTGTCGGTGCCCACCGCATAAGCGGCCAGGGCGACGCCCTCGAGCAGCAAATGAGGCCGATGCTCCATCAGCACGCGATCTTTGAAGGTGCCCGGCTCGCTCTCATCGGCGTTGCAGACGATATACTTGCCGTCGCCATCAGCGCCGCGGGTGAACTTCCATTTCAGCCCGGTGGGGAAGGCGGCGCCGCCACGCCCGATCAGACCGGAAGCTTCAACCTGGGCGATTACCTCTTCCGGGGTCATGTCTTTGATGGCTCGCCGTAGGGAGGCGTAGTCACCGTATTCGGCCAGCGTCTCCGGCGCGGCGTTAAGCGCTGGGTTGAGCAGCACCGACGCATCGTCGCCCGCAGGCTTGAAGTACTCGTCATTCCATTCGCCCAGCAGCCCGGCGGCCGACACGTTTGGCAGCGCGACATCCGGTCGCCCGCGCGCGCTCACTAATGCAGCCGGCGCATAATCGCACAGGCCCAGGCAAGGCGAGTGTTCGACCGTGTATTCACCGTCCGGGGTCGTCTCATCGGGCGAAATACTGAGACGCGCGCAGACATCGCGCAAGATATCGTCGGCGCGGGCCAACGCGCAAGTCGGGTCTGTGCAAACGCGGATGATTCGGCGTCCGGTCGCTTCGTCGTGAAAGAGCGTGTAAAAGCCGATCACGCCGAAGATATCGGCTTCCGGCACGCGCAATATATGGGAAATGCGATGAACGTACTCGGGGCTGATGCGGCCGCAGGCGCTTTGAACATCCCAGAGGATTGGCAGCAGCGCCTCGCGTCCGCGCCCCTGATAGGAGGCCAATGTCACGTCGATGTCAAATTCTGCCGTCATGAAGTTCGGCTTTCCGTCATGCGCCCAATGACTTTCTGTCGCGCTTGCTCAAGCTCCGCGGGCGTATTGATATTGGCGAAAGCGCTTCCCTCCGGGTCAAATGCGGCATAGTCAGTCTCGTCGAGATAGCGCACGCGCATCTGGTCGTAGAAGCGGATGATCTTCAGTCGATTCGCAGCGAGTTGTTCCGCGATTGGTTCGATGCAAGTTCGCTTGTAAATCGCGTGCAAGCCCTGTGGATAACCCGCCACGCGCGGCACAAGTATGTCGATGTCAGCGCGAATTTGATCTACCATATAGCGTAGCAGGTCCGTGTTGACGAAGGGCATGTCACATGCCAGCGCCAGCACATCGGGACTTTTCGCCCGCGCGAGCGCGGTGTATATGCCGCCGAGCGATCCCTTGCCCGGCAGCAGGTCGCGATACATCGGCAAACCCAGATGAGCGTACTGCGCCGGCTTGTTCGTGATCAGGATCGTTTCCGCCTGGCCCAGGTCGGCGCTGCGCTCGATGACGCGCTCGATCAGGGATTTGCCCGCAAGATCGACGAAGGCTTTATCGCGTCCCATGCGGCGGCTCTGGCCACCGGCGATGATGGCGAGGGAGAAGTCTGACATAGCGTTATTCATACACGCTGTCGTTCAAGGAGTCGCTTTCGGTTCGCCTCAGGACATGTCATCCAATTCCAACAGTCGCTCTAAGTCCTTGATTAGTGGCGGAATGTATTCGGTAGTGGTCCTCCAGATTACATCTAGGTCAATCGCGTAATAGACATGGACGAGACGATGACGCATTCCTATTATGTCAACCCAGGGGATTCTGGCGTTATTTCTCTTGGATTCATCTGTAATATTGTTAGCGGCTTCACCGATAATCTGCAATGCTCGTGCCAAGGCAAGTTGCAGTATACGGTTTTCGTCCAGTGACTGGCGCGATTGACCTATAACAAAACTTTCGGTGATTTGCGCCCATTCCAACATGTGACGCAAGCGGGTTGGATCGTTAGCTAGAGTTTTTCGCAAAGACAAGAATAGCACTTTCAAGGATCTGCTGCCGAAAACGTCGTTCTAGCTCGTTGGGCGTACGCAAGTCAACCGCGCTGCCAATCATCGTGCCCAGTTCGCGTTCCTGTCTTGCCATATCAATATAGGTGATGGACGCGCCAGGACTATACTCGACCACAAGTCCAATTTCTGTATTCTGACGCAGCATGTCCGGCATCAGCGAACCGAAATCAGATAGTCGTTCGATCGGTTCACCGGCGCAATACGCCCGAATTGCCTTAACGGGAAGGTTGACCTTCGCTATCTCAGCCCTCATCAGATCCTATGTCTACTTCATCATAACACTTACGTCGGCTCGAAGGAAGAATCAAGAATTTCGCCGCGATTTGTCCTAATGCACAAACCTTGTCGGGTCTTTGATGGCGCCCTGCTCCTCAAGCGCGGTCGCCGCCCGCTCTACCTTCTCCAGCTTGACCGCCGCCATCTTGAAGTCGGGGATCTTCGCGCGCGGATCGATCTTGTCCAGCGTTAGCAGATTGGCCGCCGCTTCAACAAAGTGGAAGGGCAGGAACAGCGTTCCGGCCGGTGAACGCCCGGTCACCATCACCTGGCATTCCACTGAACCGCGTCGCGAGGTGATGCGAAGCCAATCGCCAGAAACGACCTGCAGCGCGCCGGCGTCGGCCGGGTGCATCTCGACGATCGGCACCGGGAAAGCCTCTTCCAGCCGGGAGCTGCGCGTCATCGTACCGCCATGCCAGTGGAAGAGTACGCGCCCGGTCGTGAGGTGATAGGGATAGTCCTCATCCGGCAGCTCGCTTTCAGTGCCATACTCCAATTCCCAGAATTTGCCTTTGCCCCGCGGGAATTCGTCTTCGAAGAGGTAGGGCGTGCCCGGGTGATCGGCGGCCGGGCAGGGCCAATGCACGCCGCCTTCTTCATCCAGCCGGGCATAGGTGATGCCTAAGAAGTCCGGCGTCACGGCGCGCATCTCTTCCCAGATCGCTTCGGGATCGCGATAATCGAAACCGGCGCTCTCGGAGACGCCGAGTTCGGCTTCCATACGCTTGGCGAGCGCGCAGATGATCTGCCAATCCGGCAATGACTCGCCGACCGCCGGCAGCGCCTGCCGCACCCGCTGAACGCGGCGATCACTGTTGGTGAAGGTGCCCTCTTTCTCGGCGAAGCTCGCCGATGGCAGAATCACATCCGCCATCTCGCCGGTCTCGTTCATGAAGATGTCGATGCAGACCAGCAGATCCAATTCTTCCAGCGCGTGCTGCGCGTGTGAGAGATTCGGCTCGCTCATCATCGGGTTCTCGCCCATGACGATCATGGCTTTGATTCGCCCCATCAGCGCGCCGTCGACCATTTCGGTGACGGTCAATCCCGGCTGCGGATTCAGGTCTGTGCGCCAGGTTGATTCGAACTTCTGCCGGATCTCGGGATCAGCGACCGACTGATAAGCCGTGTAGACATTGGGCAAGCCGCCGCTATCGGAGCAGCCCTGCACGTTGTTCTGTCCGCGTAGGGGATTCAGACCCGTGCCCGGCTTTCCTGCGTGGCCGCACATCAAGGCTAGATTGGTCAGGGAGAGCGCATTATCGGTGCCATGCGTACTCTGGCTGATGCCCATGCCCCAGTAGAAGGCGGCGCGCTCGGCGGTGGCGTACATACGCGCCGCTTGGCGAATATCGTCGGCGGGAACGCCGCTGATCCCCTCAGCCCATTCCGGACTACAGTGTTCCAGCGATTCGATATAGTCTTCGAAGCCTTCGGTGCGCGCTTCAATGAATTCGGGATTGAAGAGGTTTTCGCTGACGATGACGTTCGCCATCGCCTGGAAAACAGCCACATCCGTACCGGGTTTCTGTCGCAGCCAAAGCGTCGCGAAGTCGGTCAATTCGATCTGGCGCGGATCAATCACGATCATCTTGGCGCCGTTGGCACGCACCGCCTTCTTCAGGAACAAGCTGATGACTGGATGCGTCTCGGTCGTGTTGCTGCCGGTGACGATGAAGGTATCGAGCTGCTCCATCTCAGCGATGCTGTTGCTCATCGCGCTGGAGCCGATCGCCAGCTGCAAGCCGGTAACGCTGCCGGCATGGCATAATCGCGCGCAGTGATCGACATTGTTCGTCTTCATCACCGCGCGCACCCATTTCTGAAAGACGTAATTGTCCTCGTTTGTCGCTTTGGCGCAGGCGTAGGTGGCGATGCTGTCGCCGCCATGCTTTTTTACAATCGCGGCTAGCTTTTCGCTGATATAATTGAGCGCTTCATCCCAGCTTGCTTCGCGGAAAACCCCGCGCGCTCCATCGCGAATCAGCGGCTTTTTCAGGCGGCGCGGATGGGTGGCGAAGTCGAGCCCGAAACGCCCTTTGACACAAAGATTGCCGTAATTCGGCGCGCTGTCGAAGGGCGCCTCGACGCGGTAGATCTGCTCGTCTTTGATATGGAGATTCATCTGACAGCCGACGCCGCAGTAGGGGCAGGTTGTGCGGACTGTGGTATCGGGCTGTAGGGCGGTCATAGTGAGTTCTCAATACGCTCGTCTATAAACTCATTATAGCGAGCGGCTTTGCCATTGCCAACAAGGGCGCATTCTCTGCTCATACGCCTGGTTTTGATTTTGCTCGCTCAGACGCTAGAATTACTGTGTGTACCGACGCGCTGCTGGATAAAGAAAGCGCCTATGGCCTATCTCGCTAATGAAGCCTTGCCCAAGACGATGCCGGCCATCGTCTGCCACGGACCGGAAGATTATCGTCTCGAAGAATGGAAGGTGCCGCAGCCGGCCGCCGGCGAAGTGGTCATCCGGGTGCAGTCGGTGGGCATCTGCGCCAGCGACCTCAAATGCTATCAAGGGGCGCCGCTCTTCTGGGGCGATGATACGCGCGCGGGTTATTGCCAGCCGCCGGTCATTCCCGGCCACGAATTCGTCGGCGAGGTGGTCGCGCTCGGCGAAGGCGCCGGCGAGCAATACGGCTTGCAGCTGGGCGATATCGCCGTCTCCGAGCAGATCGTCCCTTGTTGGAATTGCCGCTTCTGCAAGCGCGGGCAATACTGGATGTGCCAGGACAAGCACGATGTCTACGGCTTCCGCCAAGCCACCATCGGCGCGATGGCGGAGTACATGCGCTTCCCGGTCGGCGCGCTGAATTACAAGGTGCCGGACGCGCTGCCCGCCCATCATGCCGCCTTCATCGAGCCGCTGGGCTGTTCGATTCACGCGGTGGAGCGCGGCGAGATCGAGCTGCATGATGTCGTCGTGATCGCCGGCTGCGGTCCATTGGGCTTGGGTATGGTGGCCGCCGCCCGTTTGAAGAATCCACGCCTGCTGATCGCCATCGACCTCAACGACGAGCGGCTGGAAATCGCTGAGCTCTGCGGCGCCGACATGAGCATGAATCCGAAGAAAATCGATGTCATCGATGAGGTGCTGAAGCTGACCGAGGGCTACGGCTGCGATGTCTATATCGAAGCAACCGGTTACCCGGCCGCCGTGCTGCAAGGCTTGCAAATGATCCGCAAGCTGGGCACCTTCGTCGAATTCAGCGTCATGCGCGAGCCGGTCACGGCCGATTGGACGATCATCGGCGATACTAAGGAGCTCAATATCCACGGTTCACACTTGAGTCCATACACCTATCCCCTCGCTATCGATATGCTCAGCAAAGGTTTGCTGCCGATGGACCGCATCATGACGCACCAACTGCCTTTGGCGGACTTCCACGCCGGCATGGATCTGGTCGCCGCCGGCCGCGAATCCGTCAAAGTTACGCTGACCCCGTAGACCGCGATAGGTGGCAAAAACTAGGGGCGACATTTGTATCGCCCGCTGAAGGAGAGAACAATTGACCCAAGCACTCACTGGCAAAGTTGTCATCATCACCGGCGCCAGTTCCGGCATTGGCGAAGCCGCCGCCCGCTTGCTGGCTGAACAAGGCTGCCAGCTGACGCTCGCCGCTCGCTCGGTCGACAAGATGGAATCACTGGCCGAAGAGCTGGCGACCGATTGCCTTGTCCTGCACGCCGATATGACGCAGCCCGCCGATATCGCGAACATGGTCGAGCGCACCTTGGAACGCTTCGGTCGTATCGATGTCATGCTGGCCAACGCCGGCATCTATGTCCCTGGGCAGTTCGCGGATGGCGATATAGATTCTTACTCGATGATGTTAAAGCTCAATGTCGATGGTGTATTCCGCTGCGCCCACGCGGTCATCCCGATCATGAAAGCGCAGGGCGGCGGCGATATTATCGTCACCAGCTCAATCTCCGGTCATGTAGACATCATGGGTGAGCCGGTTTACAGCGCCAGCAAACACGCCGTACAGACCTTCGTTCACACCCTGCGGCGACAAGTGGCGGCCGATGGCATACGCGTCATGTCTCTGGCGCCCGGTCCGGTAGCCAATCCGATGCAATGGCTCTATGAAGCGGAGGAGCAGAAACGCGCGGTTGAAGAGGTGGGATCGCACCTGGCATCGGAAGATTGCGCCGATGCGATTTTATTCATGCTGTCACGACCGCCACACGTCACCATTCGCGATCTGGTTATATTGCCGCAGATGAACCGCATCTAATGCCAGCCTAATCCGCCAATAATGTAGGGGCGATATATGCATCGCCCATTGAAGGAGACAGAAATTGCCCGAATCACTCAATGGCAAAGTTGTCATCATCACCGGTGCCAGTTCGGGCATCGGCGCGGGCGCCGCTCGTTTGTTGGCGGAACAGGGCTGCAAACTGACGCTCGCCGCCCGCTCGGTCGACAAATTGGAAGCGCTGGCGATGGAGCTGCCCGGCGAGAATCTAGTCGTCCGCGCAGATATGACCGTCCCCGCCGACATTGAAAATATGATCGCGCGAACGCTCGATCGCTTTGGACGAATCGATGTGCTATTTGCCAACGCCGGCATCTTCATCCATGGCGATTTCGCCGCGAACGACGTCAAGGACATTTCCGACATGCTCACGATAAACGTTGACGCGGTTATGCGCTGTGCCCACGCTGTCATCCCGATTATGAAGGCGCAGGGTTCGGGCGATATTCTCGTCACCAGCTCGGTGGCGGGTCATGAAAAGCTCCATCGTGGGCCGGCTTACGGCGCGACTAAACACGCGATTGAGACCTTTGTCAATACGCTGCGCCGTCAGGTTGCCGCTGACGGCATCCGCGTGATGTCGCTGGCGCCGGCGCGGGTCGCCAATGAGCTATGGAATCTGACCGATCCCGCCGAGATTGAAAAGGCGACGGTGGGTGATCAACATTACTTGAAGGTGGAAGACGTGGTGGAAACCGCGGTTTTCATGCTTTCGCGCCCGCGCCGCGTCACGATTCGCAATCTGGTCATCATCGCGAAGCAGCAGGATGTGTGAACGCCGTGTCAGCCGCGCCAAGATGCATCTGCGAAGACAGGCCGATTGTCTGATGGATCCTGTGTGCCTCAAGCCTTCAGCCCAGCAGCTTCTGCGCATTCGCCAGGCTCCGCGGCACACCAACCGCCAGCGGTTCATCCGCGCCCTCGTATTCCAGCGACCACCAGCCGGCGTAATCCACACTATCCAGGACCGTGCGTATCCCCGCGAGATCAACCAGGCCCTCACCAATCACAGCCCCAGTCAGCAATTGCCCAGCTGGATCTGCAAATATATGGCTCGCTTCGTCGCCAGTGGCGAGACGCATATCCTTCAAGTGCGCGAGAACCACCAGATCCGCCAAATGCTTAGCCGCCTCGGTGGGATTCTGCCCCACTGGCAAGAAGTTGCCCGTATCGAGATTGACCCGTAGCGCCGGTGAAGCGACCGCATCGATGATGTCACGCACTTGATCGCTGCGTCCGGCGAACTTGCCGTGGTTCTCCAGCGCCAGGGTGACGCCGCGTGCTTCCGCGTAGGCGGCGCCGGCCGTTAATCCCTCCAGGATCCAGTCTCTGCCTTCTTCCTGCGAGACGCCTTCGCGCGCGCTGCCGCTGAAGACGCGCACGATGTCTGTGCCCAACCCCAGCGCAATGTCGACGCCGCCTTTCAAATCTGCCAGTTCCTGCGCGCGAGCGCTCACCTCCGGTTGGATAAAGTTGTTGCTGATCGAATACACAGCCAGGTCCAGCCCGGCATCGGCAATGCGAGCTTTGACAGCGGGAATCTCGCGCTCGGCGTTGGTCCAGAAGATGTCGAGCAGTTCCACGCCTTCCACGCCTTGTCTTGCAGCGTAGTCAACGAATCCCATCAGATCAAGCTGCCCGGCCTGGACCGCTCGCACACAGCTGTACATGCTTAAGCTCAGTTTCACTTGCTTACCCCCGCTGATTCATAAGCTGATTCAATCACGCGCATCACTGCCAGCCCGTCTTCCCCGCTGACCAGAGGACTGCTTTTTCCCTCGACGCAATCGAGGAAGTGCGCCGCCTGCCGCAGAAAGCGATCGGGCTCATCGAAGCGCTGCACCGTCCAGTTTTCATCAGCGGCCAGCTTGAAGCGCAATCCAGCCGCCGCAGTGTAGTCAATGACGGCCTGCCCCTCCGTGCCATGAATCCGCACGAAGGAGTCGGCGACGGGCGTCACCCAGCTGCAATTCAGGCTGCCGAGAACGCCACCGCTGCTCCGCACCAGTAGGGAAGCGCTGTCTTCCACCTCGATTGGCAGTGTGGCGGACAGCTGTGCCTGCGCGCTCTGGATCTCGTCGTCGGTCAAGGCGCGGAAGATATCGAGGCTATGCACCAGCGTATCGATCAAGATGCCGCCGCCGGCGATATCCGCGTCGGTGAACCAGGACTTGCCCGCCCGCGCGAAACGAAAGGCGAATCGATTCTCGATCTGAATGAGCGCTCCCAGCTTTCCGTTGCGAATCAGGGCTTGCGCGGCATTTAAGGGCGCATGAAAGCGATGGCAAAAGGCAAATTGCAGGGTGCTGCCTCGCATCGCGTCCACGATGGCTTGCGTTTCGGCGAGCGTACGCGCCGGCGGTTTCTCGCAGAGCACGGCAATCCCGCGCGCAGCCGCCGCTTCAACGTAGGGAATCCGGTATTTGGGCGGCGTGCAGATGCTGACGGCGTCCGGCCGAAGCTGGTCGAGCAGCGCTAGGCCATCAGTGAATGCTTGTCCACCATACTCTTCCGCTCTCGCCTGTGCGGCCGCCTCATCGATATCGGCGATGCCGATGATCTCGCAGCGTTCAGCCTGCGCAGCATAAGCGCGCAGATGCGCCCCGGCGATGCCACCCGCGCCGATGACTGCGGCACGTGTTTTTGTCATGTCTCTCAGCCCTTCAGACCGGTCAGCGCAATGCCGCGCACGAAGGTCTTCTGTGTGAAGAAGAACAGCACAATTGTCGGCAGCATCGCCAGCGTCGAAGCGGCCATCATCAGCTGCCATTGTGCGCCGTACATGTTCTGGAACAGCTTCAAACCGAGCGAGATCGTCCAGTCCTGCTGATTCTGCAAATAGATGAGCGGACCGAGGAAATCTCGATAAGTCTGAACGAATGTGAAGAGCGCGACCACCGCCAAAGCCGGGCGCATCAGCGGAATCATGATGTACCACAATATGCCCAGTTCGCTGGCGCCATCAATCTTGGCGGCATCGCTCAATTCGAGCGGAATCGTGAGCAAGAACTGCCGCAGCAGGAATACGTAGAGCGCGTTGCCGAAGAAATGCGGCACAACCAGCGGCAAGATCGTGCCCACCCAGCCGAGATCGCGGAAGATCAGATAAAGCGGAATCAGCGTCACCTGCGATGGCAGCATGATAGTGCTGAGATAAATGAGGAAGATGATGTTGCGTCCGGGCCAGCGGATGCGCGCGAAGCCATAGGCGATGAATGTGCAAGACAGCACGGTGCCCAGCACCGTCAAGCCGGAGATGACAATCGTATTCCACATATAGCGCCAGAAAGGGATATAAGTGGTGGACTCGCCGAAGTTCTGCCACTGTGGGTTGGGTGGGAAGATTGGTGGTGGTTGCTGGAAGATCTCCACATCGGTCTTCAGCGCCGTCACAATCAGCCAGTACAGCGGGAAGATGTAAGCGACCGCCATGATGATCACGATGGTGTAGGCGATCGACTTTTTGATGCGATCCTGCACGATGCGGTTTTCCCGCCAGTGGATTCTCGCCGTCATCGCTCAATCTTCCGCATGGTAGTAGACCCAGCCGGCCGTCTTAAACAGAATGACGGTGGCGATCAAAACGATCATGAAGAGTATCCAGGCTTGGGCGCTGGCATAACCCATCTTGAATTGCTGGAAGGCGGTCTGATACAAGTACATCGAATAAAACATGGCTGAATTGGCGACCCCGCCCGCCGACCCGTCGCGCGTCGCCGTCATCACCCAGGCTTCGGTGAAATATTGGAAATAGCCGATCACATTCACGATGATCGTATAAAAGATGACCGGGCTGATCATCGGCAGCGTGATTCTGAAGGTCTTCTGTATCGCGTTGGCGCCATCCAGCTCGGCCGATTCCAGCAGGTCGTAGGGCACATCCTGCAGGCTCGCCAGATAGATCAGGATCGTGTTGCCGCCGAACCAGGCGCCCATGAAGATCAGCGATGGCTTGACCCATTTGGGGTCAGTCAGCCAACCGATTGGCGGCAGGCCGATGAACTTGAGAAACTCGTTCAAGATGCCGAATTGCCCGTTGAAGATCCAGAGCCAGACGATGGTGGAAGCGACCACCGGCGTGATCGATGGAATGTAGAAAATGCTGCGATAAATCGACAGACCCTTGATCCTGGTATTCAGCAGCAGCGCCATCAGCATGTTAAAGACCAGGTGAATCGGCAGGCCGATCAGCACCATGTAAAGCGTGTTGCTGATGCCGATGCGGAAGACGCGATCGCTCTCGATCAGAAATTTGTAATTGTTCAATCCGACCCAGCGCGGCGGCTGCAAGATGTTATAGCGAGTGAAACTGTACTGCAGCGATTGAACGATGGGTCCGATGTTGAAGACGAAGAAACCAATGATCGCCGGCGAAATGAATAGCAAGCCGACGATTAGGGCGCGCCGCTGCTGTTTGCTTAAGCGAAACCTAGGCAATGCGATGTTCATTAGGTAAACAGGCCAGCGGACAAACTACGGTCGTCTGCCGCTGGCTGGCTGGCCCTGACATAGCGCTACTGACCTGAAACGATGGTGGTGTAGGGGCGACCTATCCGGCCGCCCTCAAGCTCGAATATATCAAATAGGTGATTCTACATCATCGCCATATCGAGCTCGCGTTGGACTTCCTCGGTCACGCGATCCAGGGCTTCCTGCGCGCTGAGCATTCCGGCTTTGACCGACGTCTCGGCTTCGCCCAGGCGCGAATTGTAGAAATCGTTCACTGGTATCTTCGCAGGACCAAAAGCGTTGGGTCCATTCAGCAGGTCCAGCGCCAATTGGAAGCGATGATCGCTGACGAAGCGCTCGGCGGTCGCCGCGCCAACCTTGGGCGGGATATTCTGAATATTGAAGCAGAATTCGCCCATGTGCTCGTCTTCGCTGAGCCAGCGGATGAATTCCCAGGCCGCGTCCGGATTGATGACGCCGGTCGGAATCGTGAAGACGCTGCCGCCAAAGGTCGTGCAATTCGGACGGCCGCCATCGGGATAAGGCGCCGCGATCATGTCCATCTCGAGATCTGGCGCGAACTTCTTCTGGAACTGGATGAACCATTCGCCGATTTGCTTGAAGCCTTCCTTGCCGACGAAGAAGGGATTCTGCGTGCTGATGTAATCGCCGAAGCCGCTGGTGAAAGCCGCGACCTTCTCAGGACCCAGCCGTGACCAATAGCCCGCCATCCACTCGAGGGCGGCAACATTGGCCGGGTCGTTCGCCGTTATGGTCTGGCTGTCTTCATCGTACAAGCTGCCGCCGAAGACGTGACCCCACCAGGTGAGATTGGCCGGCAGCAAGCCGACGCGCTCAATATTGCCATCGGCATCGATGATCTCGAAGGCTTGCGAAACCTCGTCAAGCTCGGCGATGCTGGTCGGCGCTTCGCTGACGCCGAGCTCTTGCATCGCTGGCGGCGAAAAGGCCAGCATCCGCGCGTTGGAGGTACACATCAACCCCCAAAGCTCGCCGTTGTACCACCAATTGTCCCAGAGTTGCGGGAAGTATTCAGAGCCGTCGATGCCGGCCGCTTCGGCATAGGCGGTCAACGGTGTCAGGGCGCCTTGCGAGGCGATCTGCACCAGCTGATGCAGCCAAACGGCGGAGACGACATCCGGCGGATTCCCGCCCGCGATCGCCGTCAACACCTTCTCGTACTGCCCGAAAACCGTCGTCATATTGACGTAGATATTCTCGTGCTCTTCATTGAAATGATCGACCAGGGCCTGCAGGGCGTCAAACTCGAAGCCGCTCCAGCCCGTCCAATAATTGAGGAATGCCTGCTCTTGCGCGTAGGTTAGGCCCGCCGGCATCGCAGATATCGCCGCCGCTGTGCCCGCCGCCATACTTGCCCGCAGAAAATCCCTGCGTGATAGCTTTCTCTCGCTCATGACTTTCTCTCCTTCTTGAAATGCTCCATTACTAAATGACTTTACATTGGTTGCGCTGCCGCCGCAACGCGCCATCGCCCGCGTTCCCGCTGGAGGCTTTGCGTACATCGTCGATTATGGCTTTTATTCCATGCTTTGTCAAAACGAGCCTGAGCATGCGACAATAGAGAGGGAGGCGCGGTATACGTGAAAGAGAGCAGAATGCATGACGACAGAACTGGGTTTGGAAGTCTTTCTTGAGGCGCATTTGGACCTTGTCGCCGGGTTGCGCGTCGGCTTGCTGGCCTGCCCCAGCAGCGTCGACAGCCAATTGCGCAGCGCTGTCGAACGTTTGCATCGGCATCCCGATGTGAATCTGGTCGCGCTTTTTGGTCCCGAACACGGCATCCGCGGCGACGCCCAAGCCGGCCGTCCGGTCGCGTCCGCCATCGATCCATTAACGGCCTTGCCCGTCTACAGCCTCTACGGTGAAACACAGTCACCGACAGCCGAGATGCTAAGCGGCATTGATGTCATCATTATCGATCTGCAAGATGCGGGGGTCCGCTTCTATACTTTTCTAGCGACGACGCTATACGTTATGGCGGCGGCCAAGGAGGCGGGCATCGCGGTGATCATGCTGGATCGTCCGGCGCCGATCGGCGGAAATCGCGTCGAGGGTCCCGTTCTTGATCCGGCCTATACTTCCTTCGTTGGTCCCTATCCATTGCCGATACGCTACGGCATGACCCTGGGTGAAGTCGCTCGGCTGGCCAACGACCGGGACATCGGCTGCGACCTGACCGTCATCGCGCTGCGCGGATGGTTACGGACGATGTGGTTCGATGACACGGGGCTGCCCTTCATCCCTTCTTCGCCCAACCTGCCGACGCTGGAGGCCCTGACGCTCTATCCGGGCGCCTGCCTCGTCGAAGGTACGAACCTATCGGAAGGCAGAGGAACGACCCGTCCCTTCGAATATATTGGCGCGCCGTGGATAGATGATGCGGAATCCTTAGCCGATCAGCTGAATGGACTGTCGCTGCCGGGCCTGCGCTTTCGACCGGTTTATTTTGTGCCCACCTTCAGCAAGCATCAAGGCGAGCTCTGCGCCGGTGTTCACGTTTATGTGATCGACCGAGACATTTTCCAGCCGGTGAGCGCTATGCTGCATGTATTGCAGACGCTGAAGCGGCGCTACCCCGACGAATTCAGCTGGCGCCGACCATGGAGAGAAGGGTCACGCCCGCCAATTGACCTGTTATGGGGGGACGATAGTTTGCGCCGTCATCTCGATTCGGACGAAGCTGTCGAAGCGCTCATCGAGAGCTGGCAGCCTGACTTGCGAGAATTTGAACGATTGCGCGCGGAGTATCGCCTGTATTCGTGAGAATGGACCTAGTTGCTTACCCAATTACGATCAGCTCTTGCCAGCCATTGCTGAGCTTTTCGCCGCCGCCGGGCCGCGCCACCACCACATCCTCAACCCGCGCCGAGTAGCTATTGATCTGCATGATGCTTGGCTCGATGGTGAACAGCATGCCTTCTTGCAGCGGCGTCTCATCGCCCTTGGTCAGGAAGGGTGGCTCGTGCACATCCATGCCGATACCGTGCCCGAGGCGGTGACGGAAAGCCTCGCCGTAGCCGGCCTCCTCAATCACTTGGCGCGCCGCGCGGTCAGCGTCAGTGGTGGTGGCTTCACCCGCTTTCAAGGCCACGACGCCCGCGGCCTGCGACGCCATCATCACATCGTAGACCCGCTGCGCTTCAGCGTCTGGCTCGCCGAAGAATACCGTGCGCCCGAAGTCGTAGCACCAGCCTTCATAGATGCCGCCAAAATCAAAGAGGATGGACACCGGCGGGTCCAGTTTGCGATGCCAACTCTCCATCCGCGCCCCGAAAAGAAGCGGATGATTCGGTCCCGAGTTATAGAGCGATGTCGTGAAGGATTGGCCCAGCGAGCCATGTTTGCGCAGCTGGTAGTTGACCTCTTCAACGATTTCCAACTCGGTCATGCCCAGGCGCAGCGCTTTCAGCGTATCGGCGAAGGCGGCTTCTGTGATACGCCCCGCCTCCCTCATTAGGTTGATGTCCGCTTCCGTTTTGATGACGCGCATCGGACGCAGCAGCGCCGTCCCCGACAGAAACGAGGCGCCGGGCAGCAATGGCTGCAAATGAGAGACGGTCTCGCCGGTGGCGAAATCGCTAATCGCCACACGCGGATTCTGCGGCAAGTTGAACCCATCGAGGATGCCCTTGACCATCTCGGCCGGTTCATCCCAGTCGCCCAGGACGCGGATGTCAATCCCTTCCAGCCGGCTCAGCCCGCCGAACTCAGCCGTCATGCGTGGCAGCGGCAACACGGGCGCCTGATGGGGCGTGATCCAGGCGCCCTCGAGCCAGTCGCCGGGATGGATCGTATTGCCGTAATTGGGAAAATCGCGCGGGACGCCGGTCAAGTATTGCAGGTCGGATGAGAGCGGGAAGAAGGCGAGATCGGCGTGCTCGGCGAGGATACCCTGAAATCGCTGCAAGCGGTCGCTGGACATGAGACGCTCCTTTTGGCTTACACGCAATGTACTGATAGTAACGCGTTTGCGCCGAAATAACAGCTGCCTCGCGACGTATCGCGGGCATCGATTTCTGCCACTACCGTCCCGATCCGCAAGCCAGCGACTTGCCGCCTGTCAAATACAGGATCGATCGCTTGCGAAAACTGCTTCCGCTCCTGCTGCCCAGCTTCACTCGGTAATCGTCACCTTTGACAATCCGCGCGGGTTGTCGACCTCGTAGCCGCGCGCCAGCGCCTGCTGCAGGGCGAAGATCTGACCGGGCATTACCGCCGGGATCGGGCTGAGCCATTCTGGCGTCGCTGGTATCGTCATGGCTTGCGTACCTTGCCCAAGCAGGTCGCTGTTGTTGCTGATGATCAACGTTTCGGCGCGCATCTCATTGAGCCGCTGACACATATCCACCATCCCCGCGAGGGTTTTGCCCTGAGGCGCTACCAGGATGACCGGATGCCCGCAGTCAATAGCGGCGATAGGACCGTGACGGAAGTTGGCTTCGCTATAGCCTTCGCTGGCGATATAGCTCAATTCTTTGACCTTGAGGCTGACTTCGCGGGCGGTGGCGTAATTGAGGCCGCGCCCCAAGGTCACCAGACGATTGATGGTGCGATAGCGTTGCGCCCAGGCGGTGATCTCTTCGCAGAGGCTAAGCGCCTGCGCCGCGAGCTTGGGCAGCGCGCTCAGCTCCTTCCGCATAACTTCACTACCTGTCAGCGCGCTTGTCAGCATGGCGATGACTGTCAGTTGCGCGGTATAGGTCTTGGTGGCCGCCACGCTTAATTCCCGCTCGGCAAGCAGCGGCAGATGATATTTCGCGGTCTGCGCCAGCGGCGAGTCCTCAAAATTCGTGATCGCTAAGGTAAGCGCGCCCTGCTGATTGGCATCGCGCAAGACAGCGCGAACATCCTCCGCCTCCCCCGATTGCGAGATGCCGATGACCAACGCGCGTGACAGATCTGGCGCAGTCCCATACACCGTGTGCAGTGACGGCGTCGCTAACATCACCGGGGTGCCCAGCATCCCCCCAAACATATATTGGGCATAATGAGCGGCGTTATTCGAAGTGCCGCGGGCGGCGATGCAAGCGAAGACCGGATTGAAGTCGGCTATCGCTTTGGCGGCGGCCGCCGTCGCCGCGCCTTCGCTTAGCAGCCGTTCGATGACAGCCGGTTGTTGCGCGATTTCTGCTTGCAGGTGCATGATGCGCCTGTCCTTTAGTCGTCCAGGGGACGATAGTTGACTCCCAGCATCTCAAGGCAGGGCAGATGCGCTTTAAGCCTCTGCACCAAGGCATCGTAACTGCGATCGGACGGATGATTCCAGAGCACGTCGGCGATGGCGATGGCGCGCGGGAAGGCCATATACTCCGCGTGTTCGGCGCTGGGAATGTATTCCGTCCAGATATTGCCTTGTCCACCGAGGATGTGGCGCCTCTTCTCCGGGGCGATCTCGTCGGGCAGGACGACATATTGCCAGACTTGCTCCAGCGGCAGCGTGCTGGCGATCGCGGGCGGTTCACGGGTCCAGTCTTCGTGCTGGTAATAATCCAGGTAGCAATAGGTATTCGGCGTCATGATAACATCATGCCCGGCCTTTGCCGCTGCAATGCCGCCAGCGCTTCCACGCCAGCTCATGACCGTCGCTTTAGGCGCCAATCCGCCTTCCAGAATCTCGTCCCAGCCGACCAGACGGCGGCCTCTTTCACTGAGCCAGTATTCAATCTGACGGATGAACCAGCTTTGCAGTTCGTGCTCATCGGCCAGCCCTTCGGCTTTGATGCGCGCTTGACATTTGGGGCAGGCCGCCCAGCGTTCCTTTGGCGCTTCGTCGCCACCGATGTGGATGTACTCGGAGGGAAAGAGCGCGAGCACTTCCTCAAACACGTCTCCCAAGAAGGCGAAAACCTCATCGTTGCCGGCGCAATAGATGTTGGGGTCGATGCCCCAGGTCGTTCGCACCTCGTAAGCGCTTCCGACGCAGCCGAGTTCGGGATAGGCGCTGAGCGCGGCCAGGCTGTGGCCGGGCAATTCGATCTCGGGCATGACAGTGATGCCGCGCTCGGCGGCATAGGCGACGATGTCGCGCGCCTCGTCCTGTGTGTAGAAGCCGCCATAGGGCTGTCCGTCCCCCTGCTTCGGATCGGCTGGAATCGGCGTTTCCGCCCGCTGGGAGCCGATATCGGTCAGGCGCGGGTACTTTTTGATTTCGAGCCGCCAGCCTTGATCCTCAGTCAGATGCCAGTGGAAAATGTTGAATTTGTAGAAGGCCATCGTGTCGATGAACTTCTTGATAAAGTCGACGGGGAACATGTGCCGCCCAACATCAAGATGCAAACCACGCCAGCCGAAAGCCGGTGCATCGCCGATTCGCACGGACGGTATCTCCCACGTGACCTCGTCTTGCGGCTCATCCATGAGGATCTGCGGAGGCAGGAGCTGCTGCAGCGTCTGCATCGCGTGCAGAAAGCCACTGCGTCCGCCGGCGCCCAAGGTGACTCGCTCGGGCGCAACATCGAGCGTGTAAGCCTCGCTTGCTTCTTCTTCAGCGGATGACACTAGCAAGATTGCGTTCGTCACCGCCGCGAGTATGTCGCCGTCCAGCGGGTAAACGGGCAGGTCGAAGCCGGTGGCGGGGCGCAGATAATCCGCGAGCCTTTCGCCAAGCGCGCTTTCGGCAGCGAATACGCGCGTGTGCGCATTGAGTGTGAAGGCGCCGGCCTTGCGTTCCAACTGCTGCGGTTGAGGGAAGAGAGTAATTGCGGACATGCGGCATTTATCCTGTGTTGGCGCCCGGTCGCTAGATGTCTTCAAGCGAGATTACGGCGCTAAGATTCTGCGGTTGGTCGGGATCGCAGCCCTTGAACAAGGCGCGATGGTAGGCGAGCAATTGAAGAACGGGAAGATAAAGGATGGGCGTACACCAGCTTGGCAGATCGGCCGGCAGCGGAATTTCAGGCGCCAGTTCAGTCGGTGATTGCCCGATCGCCAGCAGACGTGCGCCCATTTCGGCCATTTCCCGCAGTACGCGGATTTCCTGATTTGCCGTCGCCGGCGAGATCAGCCCGATAACGAGGCTGTCTTCGCCGACCATCGACATGGGTCCATGGCGCAATTCCAGCGTATGATAGGCTTCACTATAGGAGCGTGACATCTCCTTCATTTTGAGCATCGCCTCGCAAGCGATGCCATAGAGCGCGTCCATCCCCAGGAAGAAGAATTTCTCTATGGCGGCGTCTTCCGCCAGCGAGATTGCCAGGCCCCCGTGAGATTCGAGGAGCTGCCGGCAGACCGCGGGCAACTGGCGGCTATCACCCAGGCTGTTTCCGGCTAGGTGCGCCGCCATCTGCTGAACAACGACGGTCATGCTGCTGAAGGAGCGCGTCTGCGCAACACTGTTTTCCTGGGCCGCGTCGATGGCGATTGCGAGGTCGGCGCTATCCGCTAGCGGGCTGCCGCTGTCACAAGTAACGGTGATGACGGCTCCGCCTGTGCGGGACTTGAATTGTCCCTGCGCGCGGAGGGTCTCGGTTGTTGTGCCGGAGCGCGAGAGCGTGAGCAGCAGGTATTGACGTCCGGGCGGGCAAATCGCATCGCTGCAGAGCAGAAGCTCCGACGCCGGGCAGGCGCTGGCATCGATGCCGCTGTGACGCAAGAGACGGGCGGCGGTCAGCGCGAGGTAATAGGTCGAGCCGCAGCCGGTGACGATGACGGCCTCCGGGGCGGCCTCCGCCCAGAACGAAGCGAAGTTATTCCGCTGCGCGCCGAAGGCCTCCAGCGCAATCGACCATACAGCCGGCTGGCTCATGATTTCCGTTTCTGTGTATTGCCCGCGCGTCATCGGTTTATCCAGTGTTTCCTCATTTCGCTCGGTCATTCTAGCAGAGTGTCGCCCACATCCCAGATTGGCTCTGCGGGGCCGCCCTGCGATCTGATCGCCGAGCCGCGCAGAATCAGTGTTATACTCGCGCGCATGTCGCAGTCAATATGGTAAAAGCCAAGTGTCGCGGATTCTGATCGAAAACAGCCGCGTTTGGCAGGAGGACGGATTCGTCTCCGGGCGCACGCTGGTCCTGGACGACGGCCTCATTGTCGGTTTGCTGCCGGAAGCGGACCTAGGGCGTCTGCCCGGCGATCGGCGTGTAGATGGCCGCGGGGCTTATGCGTTGCCGGGTTTCATCGATCTGCATATTCACGGCAGCATGGGTGTTGATGTCATGGACGGATCGCTCATGTCTTTGCGGAGCTTGTGCGATTTCCTCATTCGGGGTGGCGTGACCAGCTTTTTGTCTACCACCATGACCGATTCAGCCGCGCGAATCAACGCCGCGCTGTCGGTGATGAGGACCTTCGCTGAGCAGCCGGGCACGCCATTTCAGGGCGTACATATTGAAGGACCTTACCTCAACCCTGCCTATCGCGGGTCGCAACCGGCAGCGCATCTGCGCGAGCCCAAACCTGAAGAATATAGGCCTTGGCTGAAGACCGGGCTGGTCAAAATGATCACCTTGGCGCCGGAAATCGCTGGGGGAGAGGTCTTGATGCGAGAGGCGCTGGCGCACGGGGCAGTCGTTTCAGTCGGGCACAGCGGCGCGGATTATGAAGCGGCGACTCGCTATTTCGCCGCGGGCGCGCGACAGGTCACGCATACTTTTAACGGCATGCCCGGCATCCATCACCGTCAGCCTGGCATCTTCATCGCCGCGCTCGAGAACCCTGATGTCACCTTCCAGATCATTCCCGATGGCATCCATGTACATCCGGCCGTCGTCAGAATGTTGCTGCGGCTGGTCGGCATTGAACGGGTCGTGGTGATAACCGATGCGATGGTGGCGACCGGGCTGGGCGATGGCGAGTATGCTTTGGGCGATGTCGCTGTCACCGTCCACAATGGTCAAGCGCGAACACCGTCCGGCGGCTTGGCAGGCAGCACGCTGACGATATCGCAGGCTTTAAGGAATATGATGCGCTTCTGCGATTTGACGCTGGAGGAAGCCATCCCGATGCTGACGCGCGTTCCGGCACGTTCGCTTGGCATGTATCCGCAGAAGGGTTCGCTGGAAGCGGGAACGGACGCCGATATCATCCTCTGGGATCCGCAGCAGGGTGTGCGGGGGACCTTTATCCAGGGTGAGCTGGTCTATCAAGCACAGGCACAATGTACTGCGCATACTGTGGCCGATTGAAGCGCCGCTGCACCTGCCACAAACCGGAAAGTGACCTAAGTCGGTTGCTGGCGCGTGGCGGCCGACCATTCATTCAGAAGCTGCTTGAGCGCGCGCCAAAAAGGGCGGTGCCGCCTCAAATCAAGCGGCGGGAACGCCGGACGCTGCAGCGGCATTACCGCGGATGGTATCGGCAGCTTGCGGCGGATTACCGCGAACGCTGCGCCAATTGTGGCGCTGGCGAAAACCTGGTGCTCGATCATGTGATTCCTATCGCCAAAGGCGGCTTATCCCGGCTGGAAAACCTTCAGCTGCTCTGCGCCGAATGCAATCGGATCAAAGGGGTGCTGATGATCGATTGCCGGTCCTTCACACATCGAGAATGAAGCGCGCCTGCGGGCTCAAGCGGGACAGGGTCGCTGCGCTGAGGGAGGCTTTCTGGTCCATTTGCTGCGGATTGTGGCGGCGGGTGAAGTAGGAATGGAGGGCATAACGCGGCGTCTCGGTATTATTGGACGTGCCGGCGTGCCACAGGTGTGAGTTAAAAACGACGACCGTGCCCGCCTCGCCGGTTAGGAGTATCTCATCCGGGTGCTTCGCCCACGGATTATCGAGGATCTCTTTCGGGTTCTGGCCAGAGCGGTGGGAGCCAGGCACGACGCGGGTGGCGCCGTTCTCGCGGCTGAAATCGACCAAGAGCCAGATCGAATTGCAGACCTGAAAGTCCTTCGGATCGACGCCGCTGTGCCAATCGACGTGGAAAGCTTGCAGGCCATCGCCGGGCACAGACGCGCGGCCGTTGAGTGATGAGAGCTTGAAGTCCCCCTTAAAGACATGGTTCATCGCCGCCAGGACGCGGGGATGAGTGAAGCAGATTTCGAAGAGCGGGTCTTTGTCGACGAGATTGGCGAGGCGGACGGCGCCTTTTTCCTGCCCGAATTCGCTGCCGGCATCTTCGCCTTCCTCAACGATCAATTGCTTTACCCGCTCGCGAATGGCGCGGACCTGCGCGGGCTTCATGACCCCCGGCAGCGGGAGATAGCCCTGCTCGTCGAGCTGTCGCTTTTCGCT
>JAAXID010000099.1 GCA_012270545.1 Anaerolineae bacterium
TGATGGGCGCGGCTGGCGACGAAGTAGCACAAGTCGCCACCGGCGAAGATCGGCGAAATCATGGTGATATCGGGCAGGTGGGTCCCGCCGCGATACGGGTCGTTGAGCACAACCATGTCGCCCGGGAAGAATTCCTCGAACTCGGCCACCGCCGCCGCTACCGAGGCCGGCATGCTGCCCAGATGCACCGGAATATGCGCCGCCTGCGCGATCATGCGCGCTTCAGCGTCAAATACCGCGCAGCTGAAATCCAGACGTTCGCGGATATTCGGGCTGAAGCTGGCGCGCCGCAGGGTCACGCCCATCTCTTCAGCGACCGCCGCGAAGAGATTTTTGAAGACTTCCAAACTGATGGCGTCAACCGGCATCACGGACCGCCTTTAGACTGACAGCTGCGCTCATAGGCTAGCATAGCGCGTGCCCGCTGCAAAGTCACTGCGCCAATGCCTCACCTATTCGCTCCTGAACGAAGATGTAGGGGCAATCCATTGGGTCGCCCGAAAACTGCACCCATTGATCAATACGATTTTGTCCCCTAACGCGCCGATGGTAAGATTCAGCTTGGAAGCCGTTACAGATTAACGAACTTGAGGGATCGCCCGGTGGACATCCTTCTCTTCGCCAACGGCGAACTCAAACGGGGCACGATGCTTGAGCGCCTGCTTGATTCGCTCGCATCGCCGCACGTCATCTGCGCGGATGGGGGCGCGCTCCAGGCCCGCGCGCTTGGCTTAAGGCCGCATACGATCATCGGCGATCTCGATTCGCTCACCGCCGAGCAGGTCGCGCAATTCAGAGCGGCCCGCGCAGAGGTCATACAGCACCCAGTGGAAAAAGACGAAACCGATCTCGAATTGGCGTTGCACCATTGCCGGCGTATCGGCGCCGCGTCAATCCACATTCTGGGCGCTCTGGGCGGACGCTTCGATCAGACCATTGCCAATATCTTCTTGCTGACGCACTCCGCCTTACGCGACATGCGCATCGAAGTCATCGACGGTGAACAGGTCGTCCGCCTCCTGCGGCCCGGCGCTCATCGCATCGATGGCGAGCGCGGCGATACGGTTTCGCTGATTCCGCTCGCCGCCGCCGAGGGCATCAGGACCCGCGGTCTGCAATATCCTCTTGCGGAGGAAACGCTGCATTTGGGTCCGGCGCGCGGCATAAGCAATGTCATGCTGAGGGAATCGGTGGAGGTCGCCTTTCGCGCGGGTCTGCTGCTGGTCGTCCACACCAGCGGACGCGCCTGATGACAGCTTTCACCGTCATCAAACTGGATGCCTGCGGCGATTACGAGTTGTCCTACGAGGGCGTACTGCGCGAACGTACAGATGCCTTCATTTGCGTTGAGGCCGAATTCAAGTTTTCCGATCGCGATTTGGGCTACATCAAGCTGCGCCGCGGCGATCGTTTCCGCGAGTGGTTTTACGCCGATCGCTGGTTCAATATTTTTCGCGTAGAGGATGGTGAAACGAACGCGCTAAAGGGCTGGTATTGCAATGTTACGCGGCCGCCCATCATTGAGCCAAATCGAGTGGCGGCCGAAGACCTGTGTCTCGACCTCTTGGTATACCCCGATGGTCGAACGCTGCT
Organism: Anaerolineae bacterium; assembly: GCA_012270545.1. Taxonomy (GTDB): domain Bacteria; phylum Chloroflexota; class Anaerolineae; order Aggregatilineales; family Phototrophicaceae; genus UBA6055. The sequence continues at coordinate 1,594 of JAAXID010000099.1, forward strand.
CCTGGATGAAGATGACTTTGCTGTACTGAACTTGCCGAAGGGCGATGTGGAAAAGGCCTGGCAGGCGGTGGGTGCGATTCGTCGCCTTGTCGAGAAGTGCCTGCCTCCCTTTGATGAAATCCGCGTGAAGTAAGTGCTGCCTTTACCGACATGAGGATCCGGCCGCGTCACTCGAGATCGGGCCGAATGACCAGCACAGGCACGTTGACATCGTGCATTACTTTGTTGGCGACGTTGCCGAAGACCAGGCGCACCAAGCCCGAATGACCGTGCGTAGTCATGACGACCAGGTCCGCCTTTTCTTCCTCGATATAATCGACGATGTGCTGCGCCACGCCGACCGCGTCAATGATGTGCAACCGACACTCGATGCCTTGTTCCCGCACCTCGTTGCGCAGCCCGAGCAGGTGCTGTTTGATCTCCTCCCGAATCCGGTTGGCCAGTTCGTATTCGCCCGCGATCGCCAGCGAATCAACAAACTCGTGCATTGGCGGCGTGAAAACATGCAGCAGAATCACCTCGCCATCACTGATGCGCCCGAAATCAACCGCATAAGGTATCGCTCGTTCACTCCAAGCGGAACCGTCGGTCGGCACAACGATTTTCTTGAACGGTCGGTGTTGGAACATCGGAACCTCTCTTCCCTCGTAAATAGCTCTGGATTTCAGTATATCACAGCTTGTGAAACTTTTCTCATTTGACCATTGACGCTAAACAGCCAATCTGTACAATTAATGTCGGAAATCTGCATAATTCTACATAAACATATATGGATAATCTGAAGAGTGCCGACCTGTCCATCGGTCACAATCTAAAAATCGCGCTGTTCCACCTTGGTTCGGGCATGGCCGATGTCTTGACCACCGGCGTCTGGAATCGGATCATGGTCGCTGATCTCGGTTTCAGCGCGACCTTCGTCGGCTTGCTGACCGGCTTGCGATACTTCCTGGCGCCGATCGGCGTCATCGCCGGGCGCTATTCCGACACCCACAGGATCGGCGGATTCAGGCGCTTGTTCTGGATTTGGCTCGGTCGCGCATTGATGGCGATTAGCACCTTGACGCTGGGCTTTGCCACGGCGGAGCTGGTGCGGCGGGCGGGCGGGCAAACCGCGGGAGCGAGCCCGGCGGCGCTATGGGGCGCGCTGATCTTCTCTTTCCTTCTCTTCAGCTTGGGCGGCGCGATTTCCGGCAGCACCTTCCTGGCGCTGATTTATGATCGAGCAGCGGAACATCAGCGTGGACGCGCCGTCGGGTTGGTATGGACTTTTCTGCTCTTGGGTTTCACCTTCGGCGGCATTTTCTTCAGCATCATGCTGCCGCACGACGAAAGCGCCGGCGCCATCGCCTTTAGCGCCGACTCTGTCTTGACGCTCTTCATCGTCACCGCGGGCGCGCTGACCTTGATTTGGTTTGTTTCGCTCCTGGGCGAAGAAAAGCGAACACGCGCTTTCGCGGTATCCAAGGATCAAACGACTAGCAGTCTGCGCCAGGACCTGTCGCTCGTTTGGCGCAGCCGACAGATGCGCTTCTTCCTCTTCTATCTTACCATGTCTATGGCTTTCGCTTTCTTGCAGGATACCGTGCTGGAACCCTTCGCAGGCCAGGTCTTCGGCATGGAGGCGCATATCACCAATCGCTTCGCCGCCTATTGGGGGGGGATGGCGATTTTGGGCTCCTTCGCCTCGCTTCTGCTGTTGCGCCGTTCACCCGCCTTCAACCACGGCAACATATCGCAAGCGGGCGTCTTGGTTCTCATTCTTGCCTATCTTGTGTTCGCCATATCGTCTATCGCCGAAGTTCGTCCGCTAGTGACACCCGGCTTGATCCTGCTAGGCATAGGGCTAGGCGTCTGGAATATCGGCACGCTCGGCTTGATGATGGACTGGAGCCCGGCGGGCCGCGCCGGCGCCTTTCTCGGCTTCTGGACCTTCTGCGTGACCTTGGCGCGAGGCGCAGGCGTGGCCGGCGGCGGCATCGTTCGTGATTTGATGCTGGCTCTCTCCGGCGAACACGCTGCCGCTTATGGCGCCGTATTCTGCCTGGGCTTGGTCGGGCTCTCGGTCGCTTGGCTCGCGTTACGATATGTCAGAGATTACCGCGAGGACGTCCACAGCGAAGCTGAACTCGCGGCCATCCTCTCCAACGCGCTGGACTAAGGTCCGTTCTCCGACCGTTCGTAAACGTAGTTCTGCCGTTCTTCGTCGCTGAGCTTATCGCTTTGATCGATGATTTCCCACAAGTTGGTTTCGCCATCACTGATCTTGACCCGCTCGATCGCGTCAAACTGGAAGACGGTTTGTAGGATCTGGCCCTCCATAATCGCATCGCCGCAGCTGCCGATGCCGAGCAACGGGCCGCTCAGTGTGACGACGGCTTCTCCCTGTTCGAGGGTGATCTCTTCAACCGAGAGTCCCAATCCCTTCAGCCAGGCCTCGGTTTCCGCCTCCGGGTGATCGAGGTCCGGATTGAACAGCGCCTCCAAAGCGATGCTGAGGTTTGTATGCGGGTTGCGGCTGCGCGTGACATCGGTATCAACCGGCAGCAAGTAACTGCCGCAGCCGTAGGGGATGCCTTTCTCTTCGTAATTCTCAAAACTGCCTACCCAAAACTGGATGGTTTCCACTTTTGCATCGGAGCGTTGATAGACGTAATTGTTCCGATAGGCCTCGCTGTACCAATCGGTCAAGTCGATGATTTCCCACAAGTTGGTGACGCCATCGCTGACCCTAACACGCTCAATGTCTTCAAACTGGAAGATGGTCTGTAGAATCTGGCCCTCCATAATCGCGTCGCCGCAGCTGCCGATGCCTAGCAGCGTGCCAGCGAGAGTCACGATCGCCTCGCCTTCGTCGAGGGTGATCTCTTCAACCGAGAGTCCCAATCCCTTCAGCCAGTCCTCGGTTTCCGCCTCCGCATGGTTGAGCTCGGGGGCGAACAAGGCCTCGAGCGCCACTCTGAGGTCCTCGCTCGTATCGCCAGTGCGGGATAGCGCAGTGTCAACCGGCAGCAAGTAACTGCCGCAGCCGTAGGGGATGCCTTCCTCTTCGTACTCCTCGAAACTGCCTACCCAGATGCGGATGGTTTTCTCATCTTCGGATTGACCGTCTTCCGCTGCCGCCGGCGTCGTCTCCTGTCCGATCAATGGAAGAGCAAAGCCAAAAGCTAGCAAAAGACAGAGGCCTAACTGCCATATCGAGCTCATCCTTGCCGCCTCCGAGTCTATTTGTTTTTGGGAACTATATTAACTCTGCTGCTGTAAGCGGCGTTGCGATATTTCCGTCAATTACGAGACTTGCTCCATCAAGCTTTCAACATCGGTATAGCCCATGATGTTGTAGCCGGCGTCGACATAAATGACTTCCCCCGTGATACGCCGCGAAAGATCCGACGCCAGGAAGAGGGCTAGATCACCGACATCGTCCTGGCTCACCAGTTCATTCATCGGCGAGGTGACTTCGGCGTATTTCAGCAGGTCGCGGAAGCCCTGGATCCCGCCAGCGGAGAGCGTCTTGATGGCGCCGGCGCTGATGGCGTTGACGCGGATTTTGCTGTGCCCCATATCGGCCGCCAGATACATCGTGATCGCTTCCAGCGCCGCTTTGGCGATCGCCATGGCGTTGTAATTCGGGATGACCTTGCGCGACGCGTTATAGGTCAGGCTCATGATGCTGCCGCCGTTCTTCATCAGCGGCTCGGCTCGCCGCGCCAGCTCGATCAGGCTGACCGCGCTGACATCGATGGCGCTGAGCAAAGCCTCGCGTCGCATATCGACGAAGCGCCCGCCGAGGGAGTCGCGTTCAGCGAAAGCCACCGAATGTACCAGCACATCCAGCACCCCGTATTTCTCTTTCACCGCGGCGAAAACGGCGTCCATCTCATCGGCATTGGTGACATCCGCCTGGACAAAGAGTTCACAGCCGATTGACTCGCCCAGCGGCCGCACGCGCCGTTCCAGCTTATCCATGGCATAGCTCAAAGCGATGCTGGCGCCCTCGCGGCGCAAGGCCTGGGCGATTCCCCAGCCGATGGAATTCTTGTTGGCGACGCCGAAAATCAACGCGATCTTGCCATCCAGTAAGCCCATGTTGTCCTCACTAAGTTGCTAGTACATTGTTCAATCGTCTTGTCCCTTGCCAGCGCCGCGTCGAACCTCAGATTCAAGATATTGAATCCGGCTGCCCAGGTGAGCGCGAGCTGCGATCGATTCTCTTTCCATTTGATGGCGCGTCTCTATCTCACGGTTGATCCGGTCGCTGAGACTCTCAGCCTCGCTATTCACCTGCGTCTGTAACAAATTTATGCGCTCTCGCTGTTGGTCGAGCTCTCGGTAAACAGCATGACCCAGCAGCCGGTATGCAGTCCAGACGCCACCCAGGACCGCAATTAAGCCACCAACAAATCCCAAGACAAGGTTTCCGTCAATCAACATCTGATGGCGCTCCCTATTCGCCGAATGCGTCGAGACCGCTGAGATCTACTGGCTCAAGGATTGCACGGTACTGTTCGTTGGTATAGGCGACCAACGTCTTGAGGTGGTTGGCGTCGCGCTCGTCGAATATCTTTGGACCGCCCCATATGGTTAGGGCTTTCCCACTGACCTCCGCCTTTCTACCAAGTCTGCCAGGCGAACCAACCAAGGCGGCATTACAGATCTCCACCCAACGCGGTGGGGGTATATCAGTTAGCACAAATACCTGCCGACTCAGCTCGGCATCGTCGGCCGTCGGACGTTCACTATATTGCTTGTCGTGTCGAGCAATTGTGATGTCTTCCCATTCGCTCATGACGCCTCCTACTGGTTGCGAAACTGCGTTTGTGCCTCTGGGGGTGCCACCGGAATTGGCGTGATTGTGGGTATCTTATCGCATTGATACGGGGCTTGCCAGACCACGACCGCATTGACCGCGGCGATGCGACCTGCTAACCTCGTAATTGGCAAAGCAAGCGAGAATCGGCAGCGCGCGGCTCGCTGTGCCGTTGCTTCGGCCGCGACAAATGGAGTCGCCCATGTCTGAACAAGAGCGCATTTTCGTCACCATCGCCATCGACTTCTCCGATGAGATCCTGTTGGAGCTGCGCGAGATTTCGCCGCGCTTGCAAGTCGAGCGCCACTTTCCGGATGTGCCGGCTGATGTCATCGCCAGGACTGAAGTCCTCTATACCACGAGTTACTATCCCGAGCCGGAGCAGGCGCCCAAGCTGCGCTGGATTCAGATGAATACGGCTGGCATGAACCAGGCTCTCGGGCACAGCATCGTCCAGGCGGAGGATATCATGGTGACGTCCACCAGCGGCATCCACGCCACCAACATGGCGCACTACTGTCTGATGATGATGTTGATGTTCAATTATCAGATGCGCGCGGCATTTGAATTGCAAAGCAAAGCCGACTGGCCCGAGCGCCCCCATGATGTGTTCAGGCCGGTGGATATGGACAGGCGGACGGTCGGCATCGTCGGCTACGGCAGCATCGGCCGCGAATTGGCGCGTCTCTGCGCAAACATGGGCATGACCGTGTTGGCGTCCAAACGCGACATCAGCGATACCGCCGAGGTCAACGCCTTCGCCATGCCCGAGACCGGCGATCCCAGCGGCGATATCCCCGACCGCATCTATCCCGCGGATACGGTTGCCTCAATGGCGAAAGATTGCGATTACCTGGTCGTGACAGCGCCGCAGACGGCCGCAACCGAGCATCTAATTGGTGAAGAAGTCTTTGAAGCGATGCAGGAATCGGCCGTGCTGGTGAACGTCTCGCGCGGTGCCATCGTCGACGAAAAGGCGCTGATCACCGCCTTGTCCTCGGGCCAAATCGGCGGCGCCGCGCTGGATGTCTTCGAAGAAGAACCGCTGCCGAATACCAGCCCGTTATGGAATCTCGATAACGTCATCATAACGCCGCACTTGTCGGGCTTTACGCGTGATTATCACGATAAGGCGGCGCTCGTTTTCAAAGAGAATCTGCGCCGCTACCTCGAGAACCGCCCGCTGCTTAATCAGTTGGATCGCGCCAAGGGCTATTAGGATTGCTCGATCCGTTCGCATTCAGGAGCGCAGCGCCGCGTTGAGCCGGTGCCGCGTCGCGCCAATGATCTTCTTACGGATCTTGGCCGCGTTCTTGTCCGTCAGCGTCTTTTTCTCATCCTGGTAAGTCAGCGAATAAGCCAGGCTTTTCTTGCCCGCGGGGATCTGGTCGCCCGTGTAGACGTCAAATAGCAGCACATCTTTCAACAACCGCCCGCCCGCCTGCCGGATCACCGCTTCCACCTCGCTCGCCGGCGTATCCGCGTTCACGACCAGCGCGATATCCTCCAGCACCGCCGGGGTTGTCGGCAGCGCCTCGATCGCGTGCAAGCGCTGCTGCTGCCGGATCAATGGCTCGACAGCGAATTCGCCGTAGAGGACCTTCGCCTCCGTCAGCTTGAAGCGCGCGGCCACTTCCGGATGGATCTCGCCGAAACTGCCGATGTTTTCGCCCGCCACCAGCAGATCTGCCGAGCGCCCGGGATGGAAGCTGCTGTGGGCGCCGCGTTCATACGTGAAGTCCTCAATGTGTAAGGCATGCAGCAAGCTCTCTACCACGCCCTTCAGGTCGAAGAAGTCCATCTCGGAGCCCGTTTCTTCGCCCTCCCACCAGGTCGGGGTCCGCGGTCCCGTCAACAGAATGCCCAGACGCAGTGGTTCTTCCGGCAGCAAATCACCCGCGCCCAGATAAACTTTTCCCACCTCGAATACCTGCTGCGTTTTCTGGTATCTTGCGTTGTTCGCCGCAGTTTCCAGCATATTGATCATGAGCGTATGCCGCAGCACATCCCGCTCGCTAGCGGCCGGATTGGTGATCTCCACGTAGCCCGCCTGAGGCAGCGATGAGGTCGCGCCTGACGGCACGAGCAGCGCCTCGCTCTCACGGCTGGTGAAGCGATAATTGATAAGCTCATACAGGCCAGCCCCGACCAGAATATCGCGGATGCGCTCTTCGATGAGAACTGTCGTATTCTCGCGCTGCGGCGGCATCTCATCCGCCATGATCGTATCCGGGATCTGGTCATAACCGATGATGCGAGCGATCTCTTCCAGCAGGTCATGCTGCCCCACAACTGGATCGGCGCTGATATCCAGCCGGTGATCGGGCGCCGTCGCTCTAATGACATCACCCTCAACCGTTACCTCAAATTCGAGCCGCCGCAACACGTCCGCCGCCCGCTCAATAGGGATTTCCATGCCCAGCAGACTGTTGATTCGCTCAATCGCCGCTTCAACCGTGGCCGTTTCCGGCGGCAGCGGATAGGCATCCAAGACACCGCCCGCGACCGTGCCGCCGCCCAACTGCCGCATCAGCTCGATGCCCCGCTGGCAGCCCAAAATCGTCTGCGACGGATGCACGCCGCGGCTGAAGCGCGTCGAGGCTTCCGTATGAACTCTTTGTTCCCGAATCGTCTTGCGGATGCTGATATTGTTCCAGGCGGCCGCCTCCAGCAGCACATTGCGCGTCGCCTCAGAGATCTCGGTTTCGCCGCCGCCGATGACGCCCCCTAGGCTCAGCGCGCCGGCGGTATCCGCCACCAGAATCGTCTCCGGACCCAAATCGCGCAGGACATCATCCAGCGTCTTCAACTGCTCGCCGAGGTGGGGCAGCCGCGTGATGATCGTCGGTAGGCCGCCGGCACGCTCGACCAGCTTGTCGTAATCAAAGGCGTGCATTGGCTGACCCAGCTCGAAGGTCAGGTAATTCGTCACATCAACGATGTTGTTGCGCGGACGCTGTCCGATCAGTTTGAGACGGCGCTGCAGCCAAAAGGGCGACGCCTTCACAGCAGTGTCGCGCAGCAGCGTCAGCGTAAAGCGCGGATTCAGCTCTGGCTCGCGAATGTCGATATTCACCTGGCTTTCGATCGGGTCGCCCTCGGCAAGGAAATTGAAGGCTGGATACCGCATGTCGACGCCGAGGATCGCCGCCACTTCGCGCGCCACACCGATCATGCTGAAGCAGCGCGCCAGATTGGGCGTGAATTCGATATCCAGCACCACATCGCCCAACACATCGGCGAGCGGCGTCCCGGCGACATAATCGGCTTCGTGCTCCATCACGATTACGCCTTCGTGCTCGTCCGATATGCCCAGCTCCTTCTCCGAGCAGACCATGCTCTTGTTGTAGATGCCGCGCAGCTCCTTGCCTTTCAGCGTCATCCGCTTCGGCTTGTCACTCTGCCCATCCCAGAGTTCCGCCCCTTCCAGCGCGAAAGCGCTCCAAATCGGCGGATCGATGGGTCCCTCCTCCTTGTAGCGGAAGAGATTGGTCGCGCCGGTGACGCACTGCTCCAGCGCTTCACCGCCAAAATCGACCAGCGCCAGCACCAGCCGATCGGCGTTGGGATGCGCCTTCACCTCGACGATGCGCGCCAGCAGCAGCTTCCCGCGATCCCAAACCAGATGATCCGAGCGCGGCATCCGCAGGCCGGGCAGGGATTGCTGCGGCAGGCCGATGTACCTGAGATGCGCCACTTCCAGCCCGGCCACGGTCAGGCGCTCCGCCAGCAATTCCACCGGCACATCAATGTCGACAAAATCTCTCAGCCATGAAACGGGGACTAGCATCGTTCGTCAATTCCTTTCTTGCGTTTAGTCCTGCGTTCTCGTTTCTACTCAGGAATCTCCACGTCGGTTAGCGCCAGCATCTGCGGCGTCCAGCCGGGATTGTCAATCCAATCGACGGTCTCGCCCGTCTGATTGTCGTAGAGAATCGCCATCAGCCGGTAACTGCCCGGTGGCACTCCACTAATGTCAATTGAGAATTGGCGCAGGCTGCCTTCATGCACCAGCGGCAAATCGAGTTGGGCGACACTTTGCAAGTCGGCGTCGATAAGCTGGTAGGACATGCTGTGGCGCTCTGGATTGAAGTCGGCTGCTTCCCACTGATCGACGAAGAACAGGTCGCCCTTCTCCAAAAGCGTTCCGTAAAACGCGTATTCGATAAGCGCCGTCCGCCCGCTGTTAGCAATCTGTGGCGGTTGGCAGCGCAGCGTCTTCCAGGAATAATGTGCCACATTCAATCGTGGATGAGGCTGCGTCAAGCCGCAGCGCCTGTAGTTCAGCGCGCCGAGCCGGATGTCCAACTCAGCCACCAGGTCCTGATTAGAATCTGCTGCGTCCCAGGCTATCTTCAATCCGGGCCGATGCGTAGCGTAATTCCAGGCACTGTAGGTAAGGCCTTCTGTGCTTGCGATGTAGCGGAAGTAACTCGCATCGATCCCGAAATAGTGCTCCGCAGGCGTGTATCCATCATAGGTTCTAGGAATGTATTCTTTGTGCCGAGTCAATAGATAGACCACATCTGTCGCTCCGAACAGTCCTTTGTCGCGGTTTATCGCATGCCAAGGCGGCCCCACATGAAGTGAGCCGTAGTTTAGGTTTGTCCATTTGGTTGCGCTCTGCATTTGCAGTCCGGCGACAATCCAAAGCGGGAGCAACAGGATTAGCGGTCGTTTCCAGCGATAAAGCGCGAAATGCGCGGCTGCCAAAAGCGGAATCATCAGCGCCAGGCTGGGCAATGTGCTACGGATATGACGCTGGGCAATCAGACCGCTCATCTCGACGAGCAGCGCAAGAGTAAGCGCGTAGAATATGATCAGCGGATACCCCTGCTTGAAGGCTAGCCGCTTCTTTCGCCAGCCCAAGAACAGCCCTCCGATAGCGAGCGCCAGCAGCGGAATGCTGCCATTGAAATGTATGCGTAACCAAGCCTCCAGCACCATCCAGGCCGAATCCGGAACTGACGGACTGGAATAAGCTTGACGCTCTAATCCTGCGGACAGCAGCACCGCCAGCCAGGGCGAAAAGAGCGCCGTCGCCATAATCGCCGCTGCAGCCGTCCCCAGCCAGCGCCGCGTTTTTGGCACAAACAGCAGATGATGCAATCCCAGCGCCGCCAGCAGGAGCGCGCTGAAAAAATGCGTGTTGAGCAGGCAATAGACGACAGCGAACAGGGCTAAATAGTCGCGCCGACGAACCACTGGCAATTTGTGGGAAATGCGCAGATACAGCCACACGACGGCGAAAGACAGGAATGCCAGGAGTGTATACAGTCGCAAGTAGCTGATGTAGAAGTTGTAAAAGGCATTGCCCGCTATGATGACCAGCGCGAACATGCCTGCCGCTGGCGCGACAAAGTCCCTCGTCATCCTGTAGGCCATCGCCATTGCCAGCAGGGCGCACAAGACGGCTAGATATCTGCCCGTCGGCAAGTTCGTGCCGACCAGCCGCCCCCAAAGATTCAGCAGCAGATAATGGAGTGGACTTTGATTCGAGCTATTGCGCTCCAAGGACTGCAGAACCTCTAGCGGCGAGTAGGGTCCACGCAGCCAGCCGGCATTGTCCATCGCATAGAATTCGTCGTAGCTCGGAGGATGGGCGTCGATCAGCCGCAAGCCCAGCCAAGCCACAATCAGGAAGATGGGCAGCGCCAGAAGCCAATGACTGAGGAGCGCGTCGATGCGCCCGGTTGCGTTTAACATCGCCGCCCTAAAACTGCTGCAGGAAACGCAAATCGTTCCCCCAAAAATAACGGATGTCTTGGATGCCGTGTTTCAGCATGGTGATCCGCTCGGGACCCATGCCAAAGGCGAATCCGCTCCAGACGCTGGGGTCGTAGCCGCCGTTGCGCAGCACATCGGGATGCACCATGCCGCTGCCGGCGATCTCCAGCCAACCGGTGTACTTGCAGACGCGGCAGCCCTCGCCACCGCAGAGGAAACACTCGACATCGACTTCCATGCTCGGCTCGGTGAAGGGGAAATAAGACGCTCGATAACGCACCTTCGCATTGGGGTTGTACATGCGCTTGGCGAATTCGGCGATTGTGCCCTTGAGGTCGCTCATGCGGATGTTGCGGCCAATCGCCAGCCCCTCAACCTGCGTGAACTGGATCTCGCTGCGCGCCGTCACCTGCTCCTGCCGGTAGCACATGCCCGGCAGAATGACGCGAATCGGCTTTGTGCCGCCAGCGCCCAGCTCGCGCATCGCGCGTATCTGCCCCGGCGATGTATGCGTGCGCAGCAAGACCCGCGGATCCTTCGTGTAAAATGTATCCTGCATATCGCGCGCTGGATGATGCGGCGGCAGGTTGAGCAGCGTAAAGTTGAACTCGTCCTCTTCGACATCGCGGCTTTGATAAACCTGGAAACCCATATCCGCCCAGATCAGTTGGAATTCGCGGTGGGTGCGGGTGGAGGGATGCAGTCCGCCTCGTCGCCTGGGATAAGCCGGCAAGCTGATATCGATCTCGCCTTCTTCCAGATCGCGCGCCAGCAGCTGACTTTGAATCAGGGACTCGCGCTCGTCAAATGCCTGGCTCAGCTCCTGCTGCAGGGCATTGACCCGTCCCCCAAAGGTGGCGCGTTCTTGCGGTGGCAACCCGCCGATGGTGCTGAAAAGCGCCCCAACGGCGCCGCGCCGCCCTAGGTAGCGGCTGCGCCAATCGGCCAGCGTCTCACCCTCCGTGATAGTCCGCAGCGCATCCAGCGCCTTTTGGCGAATCTCCGTAATAGAATCAGACATCTCGTCCCTCACCTTTGCATCCGCGAATCGACCGGGAGTCCCCTCCCACAAAAAACGCCCTCAGTCCAACTAGGGACGAGAGCGCGAACGTTCCCGCGGTACCACCCTGTTTCAGCGCCTATAGCCGGCGCCGCACTCGTTTTGTCCATTCACGCTGGACTAGCGGAGCGGGCTACTCAAGCGCGCAATTTAATGCCCGTTCACCCGTCAGCTCGGAAGGGAATTCTGCAACTGCCTCCGCGGGCGCTTCCAGTCCATGACACCCGCTCCCTGATTTGACAGACGCGATCTCGCGCCCATGCAGACTGTCTTCGTCCTCGCCTTTGAATGCCTGATTGAATTGGAGACATTATCGCAGTGCGCGCTGCCACCTGTCAAGTGGCTTTTGATGCTTGCCGATATGGGCGAAAGACCGCAAGAACCTGTTTCAGCGACGCCGCTCCAAACCCTCTATAGCTCGATTTCCGTCAGTGTGAGCATCCAGGGTGCGAGTTCTTCACCACCAGACCAGTTGAAGCGTTTGCCGCTCTCGAGCTCATAAAGCACTGCGACAAAGCGATACCTTCCCGCGGGCAGGTGAGAGATGTCAATTGTGAATTGTCGCGGGATGCCTTCGTGGACTAAGGGCAAATCCAATTGGGCGACGTTTTCCCAATCTGCGTTTATCAGCTGATAGGACATGTTGTATTGATCCGTAGAAGCTCCTGCCTTGGCCATCCACGTGTCGCTAAAGGCTAAGGTTCTGCCACTGTCGATTTCGCGCGCTCCCAGAAACTGGTAGTGGATAAGCGTTGTCGAGTCTGATACCAGCGGCTGTGGCGGATTGCACTGGAGCGTGACCCATCCAAACTTGAGCACAAGGGTATCATTTGAGAATTTCTGTGTGTTACAGAGCTGATAATTCAGATTCTCCATTGTTTGTTTCATGAATTCTGTTTCGTCGGCATCAACGATATTTTCGTGGAAAATGATCCATTGGTCAGACGCAGTTAAAGCGTCTGCATTTGAAGAATCAATGAATTGCTCCAGCGATTGCGCCGAACTAAAGTCGATTGTCCCCCCGCCTGAATAGATGTCAATTGGTCGGACGCCAAATAGAGGCTTCGTCAAATGGTAAGGATGAGTCCGATAAGCAATGTAACGAGGTTCAATGCGTGTGTCTCTGGATTCCCGGAGTATGGCGTGATATGGAATTTTACCAATTGATACGCGCAGGTCTCCAATGTATTGCATCCAGCCGGCCCGATGCTGATAAGCAAGCCCCAGGATGGGCCAGAGAAGCGCGACTAAAATAAGTAAAGGTTTATACCGGTAAAGCGAGTACAAAGCAGCGACCATGCAGAGCAAGGCGAGTAACGCGCCAGGCAGGAAGTAACGAAGGCGCGATGTGTTGAAAATACCGAACACCTGCTCAAAAAAAATAATGATCGCAAGATAAATGAGAAAAAGAACGGTGAATCTCCTGGCTGGCTGGTGTTGCTTGCGCAATGCCAGCGCCAACCCTGCTATCGTTACAAATACCAAGAGAAGACTTCCGTTTGACAGAATGTCGACAAATGCGCTAAGGACTGGGATTACGCTGACAATGGTGTTGCCGCTATTGACTGAAGTGAATCTGGTAAGACCGTTCGTAAATTGATGAATCGCCCATGGAGAATAAAATAGCAAGGCAAGCGCGGCGCAGAATACAACATGGAGCCATCGCTTGCTCTTGGGCGCAGCAAGCACATGATATGCGCCTACCGACAGAATCAAGAAAACGCTGCCAGCGTGCGTACTGGCGAGAACGAGGCATGACAAGAAAAAAGCAATATAGTCTCTGGTGGCTGGTACACGGTGGCGAACCATAATGCGCAGGTAGGTCCAGAGCGATAGCGTGCTGGCGAGCAGCAGCAGCTGGTACATGCGTGCAACAGGATAGTATAGATTAATAAAGGCATTGCTCACGATGATCATAAGGAATAGGATGCCGCAAACTGGGGCGATAAAGTCCCGCGCCAAGCGGAAAGCGAAAGCCAGAAACAACAAGCCGCAGTAGATCGAAAGTACTCGTGCAAGGGCAATGTCGTTTGGCACGAAGCTGCCCCATAGATTAAGCATGAGGAAATAGAACGGCGATTGGTCAGGACTGTTCCTCGCTAAAGCCTTTAGCGCGTCGGCCGGCGAATAGGGACCGTCAATCACCCAGCCGACGTTCATTAAGGAGGCAAATTCGTCTCGAGATGGCGTCTGATGGTCTAGATTGCGGATCGTTAACAGCGACACAACCAGTAAAACTGGAAGCGCCCAAATCCAATGTCCAAACCTGCGCTCAGTTTGGCAGTAGAAATTTGCGCGCCGCGTCATCATCGGGGTGACCATGCTCCTAACCATTTGCGAAGGGGTGAGCCAGACTGATTATTAGCTCGGAACCGCCGAGCCACGCCGCCATGTCCTCTGGCGAGATCACTATGGCGCAGACATGAATCTCATGGCCGCGATGTATAGTCGCCCTTCACGATCCACTTGTAGGTCGTCAGCTCCTCAAGCGCCATGGGACCGCGCGCATGGAGCTTCTGCGTGCTGATCGCCACTTCGGCGCCCATACCCAGCGCGCTGCCGTCGGTGAAGCGCGTGCTCGCGTTCCAGTAGACGGCCGCCGAATCGACCTCATTGAGGAAGCGCTCGGCATGACTTGCCGTCTCCGTCAAGATGCTGTCCGAGTGCTGCGTGCCGTGACGCTCGATGTGGGCGATTGCTTCGTCCACATCTTCGACCACTTTCAGGTTCAGCGTCAGGTTGTACCACTCGGTGTCGAAGTCATCGTCGGCAGCTGGCAGGACACGCTCGTCCCCGCCGACAATTTGATAGGCGCGTTCCCCGGCGTGGAACTCGACGCCGGCCTCCCCCAGGACCGCGACAACCTGCGGCAGAATTTCTTCGGCGATATCACGATGCACCAGCAGCGTCTCCATCGAATTGCAAACGGCCGGTCGTTGTGTCTTGGCGTTGTCCAGCACCGGTAGCACCTTGTCCAGTTGCGCGCTCTCATCAACGAAGATATGGCAGACGCCGATGCCACCTGTGATCACCGGTATGCTGCTGTTTTCGCGGCAGAAAGTGTGCAGGCCGTTGCCCCCGCGCGGGATGATCATGTCGATGTATTCGTATAGCCGCAGCATTTCAGTGACGTAGCGGCGGTCGGTGCTGCTGATGTATTGAATCGCCTCCGCCGGAAAATCATGCGCCGCCAGCACGTCCTGCATCACCTCCGTCAAGCGCATGTTGCTGTAGAGTACATCGGAGCCGCCGCGCAAGATGACGGCATTGCTCGTCTTCAACGCCAGCGTCGAGACATCCACCGTCACGTTCGGCCGCGATTCGTAAATCGTCCCCAGCACGCCAAGTGGCGTACGGCGCTTGATCAGCTGCAAGCCGTTCTCCAATGTTGAATCCAGCAAGACCTCACCGACCGGGTCCGGCAATTCAGCGACCTTGCGCACATCAGCGATGATGTCCGCCGTCCGCTTTTCCAGGTCGATTCGATCGCGAATCCAGATCGGATCAACGCCGTTTCGCACGGCCAGCTCCAGGTCTCGCTGATTGGCTTCCAGAATGCTCAAGATGTTCGCGTCAAGCGCATCGGCGATAGCCAGCAATGCCGCGTTCTTGTCGGGGGTGCTTTTCCGCGCCAGCAGGGCCGCGGCCGCCTTCGCCCGCTTTCCCATTTGCAGGAGATCAAGTGATTCAAGAACTGTCTGCGCCATGATTCGTCCTCGAGTCCGTCGGAGTGATAATGCGCCAAATATCGCACATGAAACACCGATATGCAATGATTTTCAAAATGGGGGATGCGGGAGGCAGTTCCGCCTAGATTGCCTCAGCCCTTGAATAGCTGACGCAACTCGAGTTCAAAGCCGGGCAAGACGTCCCTACCGTCCAATTTTCCATCGATGCCGACGGGTTCTATCTTGAGCTGGTCTTCTTCGGCGAGACTGCAAATTTCGGCGCTTCGTTGTTCCGGTAGCACAATCCACACCATTTGCGTCCCATACCGCAACAAGATTTGCGCTTTCTTGCGTAAAAAGGAAACTGGATTATTGGACGCGGCAATCTCAACAGCCAAGTCTGGCATGAAGTTTAAGAATCCGTCCGGCGGGGAAACCGGCAGTCTCGCCTTTCTGACAAAAACTATGAATGGCGCTAGCAGAGTATGTCTGTCCTTCTCGGAATAGAATCCACCTCTAATGCCTGCTGTGCCCAAGTCTCGTTCTTCTGCGAATTCTGCTATTATGCTCGACAACTTGGCCGCCAACACGCCTTGCAGCAAGAACGCAGGCTCCGTTTCTACAGGTCTTCCGTCAATCAACTCGACGTGCTTGATGTGACTAGGCGCCTGACGTTGTAATTCCCAAACGTCGTCAACCGTGTATAGACGTGTCTCTGGCGCCATGTTGTTCTCGCTTCCGAAATGGCTCAAGCTCAAGAACAACTCAATTTGATCGGGAATCCGAAAACTTGCCAGGCCCGCTACAGTAGCACCAGGTTGTTGCGATGCAGCACGGCATCCCCATAGCTGTAGCCGAGAATATCGACAATCTCGCGCGACTTGACACCGCAGATTTGGCGCAGGTCAGCGCTGCGATAATTGCTCATGCCATGCGCGATCTCGCGACCCTCGGGCGTCAGCACGGCCAGCGTGGCGCCGCGCTCAAACTCGCCGCGCACCTCGCGAATGCCGACCGGCAGCAGGCTGGCGCCACCTCGCAGCAGCATATTCGCCGCGCCCGCGTCCACCATTACCGATCCCTGCGCGCGATCCGTCAGCAGCCAGCGCTTGCGGCTTTCCGATCGATCCTTGGCCGCTTGAATGCGGGTGCCGAGCTTTTCGCCCGCTATCAGTCGCGTGACGACATCTTGCTCGCTCCCACTGGCGATGATAGTCTCAATGCCGCTGCGGCTTGCGATCTGCGCTGCCTGTATCTTGGTGACCATGCCGCCAGTCCCGACATTGCTGCCGGCGCCCCCGGCCAGCTCAAACAGCTCATCCGACACTTGCGAGATGTTCTGGATCAGCGCCGCGCTCGGATTCTTGCGCGGATCGTCGGTGAAGATGCCCGGCTGGTCGGTGAGGATAATCAGCAAATCGGCATCGACCACACTGGCGACCAGCGCCGACAGATTGTCATTGTCGCCGACGCGAATCTCTTCAGTAGCGATCGTGTCGTTCTCGTTCACGATGGGGATAATTCGCTGCTCGATCAAGGTGTCGAGCGTATCGCGCGCGTTGAGGTAACGGACGCGGTGGCTGAGGTCATCCCGCGTCAGCAGAATCTGCGCCGCAGTCATCTCAAACAAGTCGAAAAGATCCTGGTAGATGCGCATGAGATGGCTTTGACCCACCGCGCTGAGCATCTGCTTCGCCGGCACCGACTTGCCCAAATCGGGGAAGTTCAGCTGACTGCGTCCGGCCGTCTGCGCGCCCGATGAGACGATGATGATCTCGTAGCCAGTTTCGTGCAAGCGGGCCACCTGCTGCACCAGTTCCAGCATGCGCTGCCGATTCAAGTTTGGCGTGCCTTTGGTCAGCACGCTCGTGCCCAGCTTGAGGACGATCCGTCTCATTCTCAGTCCCCTTTCAGCGGGCATTCTATGGCAGCTTGTCTCAAGTTGGTAGCCGGAACAGATGTATTCTCTTTGGCCTTACAAACCCTAAGCTCAATCTCGGCGCGCCAACTGCAGCACATAACCCAGCCGTAGCGCCGCTCGCCTTGTGAGGTCTTCCGCGTCCGCCAGCGCATCCGCCAGCGGCATCGGCTTGTCCACGATCGAGAATGCCGCTTGTACGCCGGCTTCGCGCAGCAACCGGTCATCGATGTTCAGGCCGCCGACGATGGCGATGGTCGGCACACCGTGCGCCGCCGCCAGCTTCGCCACCCCCAGCGGTCCCTTGCCAGCGAGCGTCTGCGCGTCGATCTGACCCTCGCCGGTGATCACCAGCGCGCAGTCAGCCAGCTTTTCACGAAAGCGATTGTGCGCCAGCACCAAGTCGATTCCCGACTCAATCTTGCAGTTGAGAAAGGCCAGCAGGCCAGCGGCGAAGGCGCCGGCCGCGCCGCCACCCGCCACCGCTCTCACATCGACTCCGCGCTGCTCAAATACGAGCGTGAAGCAATGATGCAAGTTGCGTTCAAGCCGCTCCACCATTGCCAAGTCGGCGCCTTTTTGCGGCCCAAATACTCGCGCCGCGCCCTGCTCGCCCAGGGTCGGATTCTCCACATCGGAAGCGATCACGATTTCGACATCGCGCCAGCGCCCGTCTATGCCCCCCTTGTCAATTGTAGCGAGCGGCTCCAGCCCACCGCCGCCAACTGGAATCGCATTCCCGCTCGCATCCAGCAGTCGCAAGCCTAGGGCACTCAAACAACCCATGCCGCCATCGACCGTCGCGCTGCCGCCCAAGCCGATGATGATCCGCTCGACGCCGCGCGCCAGCGCAGCCGCCATCAGCTGCCCCGTGCCATACGTGGTCGCGACGAGCGGATTCAACTCAGCCGGACTCAACAGCTCCAGCCCGGAAGCCAGCGCCATTTCGATGACCGCCGTCCGTCCCGCGTCTATCAGCCCAAAGTCCGCGTCAATCGGGCGCATCAAAGGATCCATAACCGGGACGCGAATCCGCTCGCCGCCGCTCGCTAGAAAGGCATCCAGCGTGCCGTTGCCGCCATCGGCGATCGGCAGCTGCTCAACCGTCGCGTCCAGACCCGACTCCTCAAGCCCGCCCGCGATAGCGGCGCAGACTTCGGTCGCGGTCAGGCTCTGTTTGAAGGCGCCCGAGGATACAAGAATTCTCATGCGCTCTCTTTCGTTCATTGGCAAACTGCGCTCCAAACACTATGATAAGCGAGTCGATTATATCAGTTTGAGTCAGGGCGGAGAGATGGACAGTGACATTGCGCTGAACACGATCAAATCGACCGGCATTGTCGCCGGCATGCGCGGCGCTTTTCCGCCCGATGTCGCGCTTCACGTGGCCGAAGTCCTGCTGAACGAAGGCATCACGGTCTTCGAGCTGATGATGAACTCGGACGAGCCGATCGCGGCGATGCGCGCCGTCAAAGCCGAATTCGGCGCCGAGGCCTGCGTCGGCATGGGCACCGTGCTCGATGTGGAATCCGCCCAACGCGTGCTGGACGCCGGCGCTGATTTTGTCGTATCGCCCGCTTTCCAGCCCGATGTCGTGAAGGCGGTCATGGCCCGCGGCGTATTGATGGGACCGGGCGTCGCCACGCCTTCCGAGGCGGTGGCCGCTTGGAGCATGGGCGCGCCGCTCATTAAGCTCTTCCCGGTGGGCGCGCTCGGCATTGATTATTTCAGGGCGATCTTTGGTCCCCTCAAGCACATGACCTTCATGTGCAACGGCGCGATGAACGATCAAAACGCGCGCGAGTTCATCCGGGCGGGCGCGGTCGCTTGTGGCATGGGCGCTTGGCTGGTCGGCGATGGCAGCTGGTCGAGGTCGCGGATAAGGAGTCGGGCGCGGATTCTGGTGAATGCGGTGGCGAGTGGGCGGGGTGGAGCAGCTTGACGATCGCTCAAAGAGAAGTCATTGCTTTGGTACTTTCGTCGGAAGAGTGACATAATTGAGGCATAGCGAGCTTGGAGCTAGCGATGAACAACGGCGTTTATTTTCAAACCGACGATGTCGTCATCATTAATGCCGATTTATTGACAACCGATTCTGTAGGTGAAAACAGCATCGACCTTATTGTGACGTCACCACCTTATAATGTCGATATTCAGTACGGCAGCAACCGCGATGATATCAGTTACGAGACATATTTGAAGTTCTCCCGCGAATGGATGTCGCGCTGTTTCGAGTGGCTAAAATGTGATGGTCGGTTCTGCCTTAACATTCCGCTTGATAAGAACAAGGGCGGACAACAGAGCGTTGGCGCAGATTTAACATCAATTGCAAAGAGCATTGGCTATCAGTACCATTCGACGATTGTTTGGAATGAGGGTAATATATCTCGTCGAACTGCTTGGGGATCTTGGATGAGCGCGTCAGCGCCATACGTTATTGCGCCGGTAGAGTTGATAGTCGTTCTTTACAAACATTATTGGAAGAAACAAGGTGGTTCCCAAGAAAGCGATATCACTAGAGACGAATTCATGGCTTGGACTAATGGGCTGTGGACGTTCAGTGGTGAAAGTAAAAAACGTGTGGGGCATCCAGCGCCTTTCCCGCTCGAATTACCAACGAGGGCAATAAAGCTGTTCAGCTATGTCGGGGACACCGTGTTGGACCCGTTTGTCGGCAGCGGAACGACCTTAATCGCTGCCGTTCATAACGACCGTATCGGAATTGGCATCGACATAGACGAGGCGTATTGTTCGCTTGCGCAGAATCGAGTAGAAACGGCGTTGGAAGAGCGTGGTCAAAAGGCTACTGTAGGCGCGACCGATGAGCAATTGGCAT
Organism: Anaerolineae bacterium; assembly: GCA_012270545.1. Classification (GTDB taxonomy): domain Bacteria; phylum Chloroflexota; class Anaerolineae; order Aggregatilineales; family Phototrophicaceae; genus UBA6055. Next base: position 21,610 of record JAAXID010000099.1, read on the forward strand.
AGTAGCCTTGGAATGCTTCCCTACCTTGAGAGTGCGTTGGACGGCGTGTCGGATGAATTGACCGGCTCGGAGCTTGTTATCCTCGCCTACGACATGTACTTGTCTGCGCACGGTTCGAATCGCAGCGTGAACGGTAAAGTCTTTGAAGGATTAATTCTCGAATCCCTCTTCCGTGCGAGCATCTTGCCCGCTTATTTCCAAGCCTCAGTCGAATTCATTCCGGGCGTAAAATATGACATCCTTCTATATCATCCGAAGGCGCCCGTAGTCTTGTCATGCAAGACTTCATTGCGCGAACGCTGGAAACAGGCTGACCTGGAAGGGCTGGCACTAAAACAAGTGTATCGCGGTGCACGCAGTTTCTTGCTTACAATGAATGAAGATGAGGGCAATCGTATCCAATGCAAAGTGGCGGATTCTCAAGCGGTTGGCTTGAATGAATGCGTGGTTGTGCGTGGCAAAGGAGACCGATTTGATCAATTGCTAGAGGATCTGAAGCTGACCCAGTTTGAGGAGGCGAACGCGATCATTCCGGTGCGCGGACGTGTTGTGAACAGTACATCTTCGTAATGGATTGGCCGATGACCAACTCGCTCTCACATCCCCAACCTCGCCACTACCACCGCACCGCCTCCTGCCTCGTCGCCTTCACATCCCTCCTCATCACCTTTATCCTCATCGTCCTCAGCCTCTTCCTGCCGCCCATCAACCTGCCCGACCGCCTTCTCGCCCGCCAATACGTTCCCCTCAACGCTGCGGCGCCCGCCATCGCCTTTGACAGCGAATTCTATTTAAACCTGCCGGCGGGCGAAACAGTCGACGACTACGCCGTCAAGATAGAGCGCCTGTCGGCCAACGAATTCGAATCCGCGGACGCCGACGAACGGCCCTGGCTNNTTCTTGCGCTCAGTAGTGCGCTTTATCTGATCGAGTCTCGCGGAAAACCGCCAGCCAGTCTGCAAATCGAATTGAAGCCCCCGGCCGTAGTGGAGACGCCCACAAACCGCCTCTCGCTTTACGGCTGGAGCGGGGAGCGCTGGCGGTTCATCCCATCGGAATACGCCGCCGGCCTGCTGCTTGGCGCCGCAGACTTCCTCCCGCGCGCTATCGCAGCCTTCCAGATTATCCCGGCAGCGCCCATTGTTCTAATTTCGCAAGAGGTTGCGCAAGACCTCGACGCCGAGATTGCCGCTTTCACGACAATCCTTAGCCCGGCCGGTCTGCGCCCCACGCTCGAAGGCAGCTTGATCGGGGGCCTGGCGCCCGGCGGCGCTACTGACGCGCCCTATTTGTTCATGCCTCTGATCCGCAATTTTTCCGATCCGCGCGCCATTGATATCGCGACCGTCGAGACGCTCATCTCGCAGCCGCGTCTGCGAAAGAATCACATTGCCCGCATCAGCGACCTGGCTGCCTTCAATAATTTCGCTGGCGTCTTCATCGATTATCGCGGCCTGGCGGCCCATCATCGCGCCGACTTCGCATTGTTTATTTCCGAACTGGCTGCAAGTTTTGCTCAGCATGATTTGCGCCTTGGCGTCGTCGTCGGGGCGGAACGAGGCGCGGATGGCGCCTGGCAGAGCGCCGCCTACGACTGGCGTCGAATCGGCGAAGCGGTCGACTATTTTCAGCTGCGTCCGCTGATCAATCCCCTCGACTATGCGCGGGACGAATCGGGACCTGTAGTCGATCTCCTGCGGGGTGTGACCGGCGTCGTCGCCAGAAACAAAGTCTTGCTTGGTTTGAGCGCCCGGTCAGTACGCGAAGTCGAAGGACTGCAAAGCCGCATCGGCTGGCACGCTGCCTTCGCCGCCTTGGGCGATGTGATCCTCAGCGCCGACGCCGTCAGCCAGACCGGCTCGATTGAGCCCGGCACAGTCATACGCGCCTCGCTCAGCGGCTACAAGGCGTGGTCAGGCATGCTGAACAACATCCAAACAGCCTACATCGATTATCAGGCTGAATCTTCTGCGGCGATTTCGCGCATCTGGCTGACCGATGCCGCCGCCCTGCACCATCGCCTGGAAAGCGTAACATCGCATGGGCTTGCCGGCGTCGCCTTTGACGATCTGCTCGCCGCTGAACACAGCCCCGGCCTCTCGGCTGCCATTCTCAACTTCAAGGCGGGGGGGACTGACGGCACGCAGCCCGTGCAGCTAAAGGCGCGCTGGTCAATTGAAGGGGAGACGGGCGCGCTCGACCAAGTGGTCAGCAATCTGGACGCTGACCTGGTGCTGACCCTCGATGCGCCCGATGGCAACTACGCCATCAATTGGTCGGCTGTTGACGACACTGGCGAGCAAAGCGCCCGCCGGGGCGCTGTCGTTCCCTTGTTCCGTCCGACCGTAACACCAACACCAACGCCGATACCGACGCCAACGCCGATTCCGCGTCCCGCTGTCGTTGTGGCGCCCAGAGTAGAAGCCAGCGTTCCCAGATTCGCGGCCGTTGCGCCACCGCCCGGCAGCATCAGCATTGAACTCGGCGGCCACGTCACCAACACTGGCAGCGGCCGCGCAGTCCAGGCAATGCGATCGGCCGGCATGACCTGGATGAAAATTCAGTCGCGCTTTTACCAACATGGTCCGCCAGACGTCTCCGGCGAAATCGCAAACGCGCACAACAACGGCTTCAAGATCCTGGTCGGTACAGTGGGCAACCCGTCGGATTTGGCGAATGGCGGTGAAGCCTATGTCAATGCCTACACGGATTGGCTTCAGCGAATCGCGACGCAGGGCGCCGATGCCATCGAAGTCTGGAACGAGCCGAACATCGACCGGGAATGGCCGCGCGGCCAGATCAGCGGGGTTGCCTACGCGCGCATGCTGGAAAGCGCCTATCAAAAGATCAAACAGGTTAACGGCGCCACCATGGTCATCAGCGCCGCGCCCGCTCCCACAGGCGCCGAGAATGCCTTCCCCGGCCAGGTTATGAATGATGATCGCTGGCTGCGCGAGATGGTGTCCGGCGGCGGGCTGAACTATCTCGACTGCGTTGGCGCCCACTACAACGAAGGCATAATCCCGCCGAACCAAACCAGCGGCGATCCGCGTGGGGGCGACTATTATACGCGTTATTTCTACGGCATGCTCAACACTTATTACGGCATCACCGGCCGCCCCATCTGCTTCACCGAAGTGGGCTATCTCACATCCGCCGGCCTTCCCGCCCTGCCCTCATACTTCAGCTGGGCGAGGGATGTCACCATTCAGCAGCAGGCCGCTTGGCTGGCGCAGGCGGCGGCGCTGGCGTCGCAGAGCGGACAGGTTCGCCTTTTTATCGTCTGGAATATCGACTTCACCCACTACGGAGCGGATCCGCAAGCGGGCTACGCCATCATCCGTCCCGATGGTTCTTGTCCGGCCTGTCACGCATTGGCTGGCGCACGCTAGCGCCGCTTAAGGACTCCCGCGCTGGCGCGATTTGATGTAACCTCAGGGATGGCCGATGACCGGCGGGGGCTGACGTGGCTACCAGAGCTTTACACAAACAGATTCGCGGTTTTGTCTTCATCTGGCTCGCCATCACATTCATCATGGTGATAGCCACCTTTCTCGCCATTTACTTCACGTCGGACACAATGGGGCTCGAGCCAGGATCGAGGAATCCGCTGCCCCTAGCCACAATTGCTGATGCGGCGGAAGAAGCGACGGAGGTCGTGGTCGTACTGCCAAGCGTATCGCCTCAGCCAACATTCTCGCCGACGCCCACCCCGCCCGAGCCGACCATGCCGGTCTTCCTGGAAGAAGTCACGCTTGAGCCGACCGCGACGCCGGTACCGACTTTGACGCCGATCCCGACACCGTTTCCCGTTGATGTTACGCGTTATGAGGTCGGCATCCAGGTGGAAGAATCGCCCGATTTCAATCCCGAATACCAGGACAATTGGTATCGCTCGGTCTCGGCCGATCTAGGCATGCGCTGGGTGAAGCAGCAGTTGCGTTGGGCGCAGGTGGAACCGGAGCGGGGCCAGATCAATTGGCGCCTGCTCGATTTTGTCATGCCCAGCGCGCAGAAGTTCGGCATTAAGATGTTGCTCTCAATCGTGACAGCCCCGGAATGGGCGCGCGAACCGGATGCATTCCTTGGTCGGCACGGGCCGCCGGCCGATCCGCAGACCTTTGCTGATTTCGTCGCCGCGATCCTCAAGCGCTTTCCCGGCCAGATTCACGCCATCGAAGTTTGGAACGAACAGAATCTCGACCGCCAATGGACATCGGCGCATGGGCTCAACGCGGAGAAATATGTCGAGCTCCTGCGCGCCACTTACAAAACGGTCAAAGCCCTTGAGCCTGGAATCATTGTCATCAGCGGCGCCCTTTCGCCGACAGGCGTCGACGACGGTGTCTCCGCGGTTGACGACTTCAAATATATGGAGCGGCAAATCGATGCCGGCGCGCTGGATTGGACGGACTGCGTCGGCGCCCATCACAATGGCTATAACGTCAGCCCGGATTATCGATACCTCGATATCCCCGATGACCCTACGGCGATCTTCAGGGGTCCCTTCACCAACAGGCATCATAGCTGGAGCTTCCGCAGTACGCTGGAAGGCTACGCCCAACGCATCCGCGCGGCGGGAAGAGACACCAAGCTTTGCGTCACCGAATTCGGCTGGCCCTCTTCTGAAGACCTCGGAGGCGCGCGCCAGGGCTTCGAATTCTCCTTGGATAACACCCTCGCGGAACAGGCCGAGTGGATTCCCAAAGCCATGAGCAACATGGAGGCCTGGGGCTTCGTTTGGCTGGCTATCGTCTGGAATTTCAATTTCGCTCCCCAGGCCGGTTACGCCATCAGCAACGACAACGTACCCTACTCGTTGATCGGTCCAGGCTTCACCTTCCGCCCCGCCTACGATTCAATAAAGTCTTGGCAGCAGGACTATCTGGCGCGCGTGGAATCCTGAAATGCGGGGTTTAACTCGCCATAAACTAGTCGGCTTGGCGCTCGTCTACCTCCTGGTTACGGCCTTCGGCTTTCTTGGCTGGCGTTACATGCAGCCGCACTGGGATCCATTCAAGGCAAGCGCCGTTGCCGACGCGCCTTATCCCTCCCTGACCTATGGCGTGCACACATTCCTGTGGTGGGATGGCGGAAACGTCGGCGTACATTTGGACTTGGTCCGCCTGATGTCGTTCAGCCACGTGAAGCAGACCTTCGCCTGGCGCGACCTAGAACCGCAGCCGGGAATCTGGGACTGGGAGCGGGCCGATCGCATCCTCGATGAGACCGAGCGCCGCGATCTGCAGCTCGTCATTCGCCTGGGGCAGGCGCCGGCGTGGGCACGCTCGCCTGGCGCATTGCACGCCCGCGACGCGCCACCGGTCGATATGTCGAAGTGGCGCGCTTTCTGCGCGGCGGTTGCCGAACGCTACCGCGGCCGCATCAGTGCCTATCAAATCTGGAACGAGCCCAATCTCAGCCGCGAATGGGGCGATCAACGGCCGGACGCGGCCGGCTACGTTGAATTGCTGGCGGCCTGCAGCGGCGCCATCCGAGAGGCCGATTCGAACGCGACCCTGATCTCAGCTGGTTTGGCGCCCACCGGCAATAACGATGAGCTTGCTCTTCCCGATGATGTCTATTTCGACCAAATGTATCGCCACGGATTCCAGCGCTACATTGATGTGGTCGGCGTGCATGCGCCGGGTTACGCCCCGCCCGAGATCGGACCGGATGATGAGGGGGCGAGGCAGCGCTGGTTTACCTTCCGCCGCGTCGAGGATCTGCGCAAAATCATGCTGAACTACGGCGATGAGGCGCGGCAAATGGCGATCCTGGAATTTGGCTACACCACCGACCGCCTCAATCCTGATTATCAATGGTTCAGCGTGTCCGAGCAGGAACAAGCCGATTATCTGGAGCGCGCTTATGAATACGCCATCGCCCACTGGCGCCCCTGGGTCGGCTTGATGGTGCTGATTTATCTGCCCGACCCGGCCTGGCAGCCCGCGGACGAAGAATATTGGTGGTCCATTCTCGAACCCGATGGCAGCGGACCGCGGCCAGCGTATATCACCGTCGCTAATATGCGCAAGGTCTGTGGCGATTTCGTCATTCCCGAACGCGCGTCGGATGGTCACGTGGCGCTCGGTATAATCAGGGCGCCGATTTGCCCCGCATAAGGCTCCTCGATTGAAGCTATGTAATACAAAGCTTAGGAATCGAGCGCTTCACAGGACCTGGAACACGATCGGTAGAGCACTGTTGCTTGCGCCCGTGGAAAGCGTTTAGAGGGCGATTTGAGGTATACTTGCTGACAGCATGACAGCCAAATCTACATTGATCAACATGGACAAGGTCCATGCCGTGATGACCAGCCGGATGAGCTATTTCTTGGTCATCCTGCTGCTTTTGCTCGCCGCCCTTTTGCGCACCTACGATCTCGCGAATCTGCCGCTGGGCTTCAGTGAAGACGAGATTGTCAACATTCGCTTGGTCGATAATGTTCGGCAGGGCGACATTTTTGTCTTTTACCCTGGCGCCGATGGCGGGCGCGAAGGCGCTTACCACGTCTTCGCCGCCTTTATGACCTCTTTCGTCGGCGAAGGCACGATCGGTTTCCGCATTTCCTCCGTCTGGTTGAGCCTGCTGTCAATTGCGATCATTTATACGCTCGGCAACCATCTCTTCAACCCGACTGTCGGCGTATTGGCTGCTGGTCTGGTAACCGTCAATATGAGCAGTATTCTGCTGGCGCGGACGGTTTCAAGCGATGCCACCGTGCTTTTCCTCGTTTCCGCAACTATGCTGGCTCTGGCACGCTCGCTGCCTGTCTATCGGCGGATGCGCGTCGTCACCTCTAATATCGTCTCCTTCGCTGCCTTGGGCGCGCTACTGGGCATCGGCTTCTATCTGCATCCGTCCAGCCTGTTCATCACGCTGGGCGCAATGGCATACATTGCCTACTTGCTCTATATCCGCAACGTCATGTTTCGGCAGCGCCGCAGCTATACCGGCTTTGCCATTTTGCTCATGCTGATTATCAGCATGCCTTATTTAATTTCGACCATCAATCTGCCACAGTATTCGGCCGCCCAGCGCATTCTTTCGCACTACAGCGATGGGCTCTTGCGCTCGATCGGCGATGGTCTGTTGGCGATTGTCGCCAACGGCGACGCGAATCCGCTCCATAATCTGCCCGGGCGACCGCTGGTCGATGCCTTCAGCGGCCTGTTGATGCTCGTCGGGATTGTCATTTGCGTGCTGCGGCGTCACCGCTCGCGCTTCATGTTGATGCTCATTATGTTTTCCCTAACGCTGCCGGCCGCCCTCATCGTGGAAAACAGCCCGAACTTCGCCCGCATGACTGTGATTCTCCCACAGCTCGCGATCTTTTTCGGCATAGGCTTCTATGCAGTGATTCGCGCGCCGATATTCGCCGACGCGATTTTTCGCCGTTTGGCCGTCGCCGGTGTACTTGTTCTGCTGGGCGTTAATGTCATCTGGACCTGGAGCGATCTCTTTGTCGATTGGCGCAATAACGAGGCCGTTGTACCGCTGGTGAACGGTAAACTGGGGCAGATCGCGCATTATCTTGATGTAGTCGGGGACGAAACGCCCGTCGTATTCTGCAATTCCGCCTGGGATATCAACGAGCCAGAGCCCGTCATACGACTCAGCGACAAGATGCTTCTGATGATGAATCGCTCGAAGTTTGTCTATAATGAGGCGGATTGCAGCCAGAGCCTTTTGCTGACTAATGGCGGTGAGAAGCAGCGAATCTTTTTCTTTGACGACGCAGGGCTGGATGGCTTGCATCCCTACATTCAGGAGTGGCTGTCACACGGGCAATGGCTAACGGGCAATCTGCCGCGCAACACCATCATCGAACTCGAAACAGCGCGTCTGCTGGCCGATCGCGCCGGCGCCTTCACCACCACCGCGCCGCTCTCTTACGCGCCGGAAGTGGCCGACCCGGAGCCGATCGCGCCGCCGATCCGTTTCGGCGGCAATCTCACTTTCCTCGGCTACGAACCCGCTAGCGAACGCAGGTTCCTGCCCGGCGAAAGTGTCGATGTCATCACTTACTGGCGTGTAGAGGGCGAGTTCCTTCCCGATATCATCCTCAAACATCATATCCTCTCCGACCCGGTGACACCGATTGGCATCCGTGATGTCATTAGCGTCAACCCGTTAACGCTGCGGGAACGCGATGTTTTCATTCAAGTGACCCCAGTACAATTGCGCGAAACTACTTTGCCCGGAAAATACATCGTCTCGGTCGGCGCGTATCGACAAAGCGACCAGGAACGCTTGCCCGCCCTGAAAGATGATCAACCACATGGAGACCGCATCTTTCTCTACGACATTGAGGTGCTGCCGTTGACCGCAACCGATGAAAGCGGCGGTTGATGTTCGAACTCGTCTTTCTGGGCACATCGGCCTCCGCGCCTTCGATTTATCGTGGATTGCCAGCGCTGGCGGTACTGGCGGGCGAGCAGCGCTTCCTGGTCGATTGTGGCGAAGGCACACAGCGCCAAATCCTGCGCAGCGGCATCGGCTTCAAACGGCTGAACCGGATCTTCCTGACCCATGCGCACCTGGATCATATTCTCGGCTTGGGCGGCTTGCTCTCGACCTATGGCCGTTGGGAAGCGCTGGACGAAATCCACATTTGGGGCGGGTTGCCCGCGATTGAACGGGTGCAATCCCTCGTCTATCAAGTGATCTTCCGGCGGGAGTCGCCGCCTGTTCCCATCTATTTCTACCGCACGATGCCCGCTGAGATTCTCTTCCAGGGGCGGAAGTTTACGATTCGCGCCTTTCCCGTGTCGCATCGGGGCCGCGAATGCTATGGCTATATCTTCGAAGAAGACTCGCGTCGTCCTTTTTTGGCGGACAAAGCGGAAGCGCTTGGCGTCCCGCACGGTCCCGAGCGCAGTCAGCTCGTCGCCGGCAGATCAATCGTCACTCCGGAGGGCCGCATTGTGCATCCCGACGAAGTCCTGGGCGATGTCATCAAGGGCGCGAAAGTTGTCATCACCGGCGATCTCGCGCGCAGCGATGACATACACGAAGCGGCGCGAGGCGCCGACGCCCTGGTTATCGAATCGACGTATCTTGACCGACACGCTGATATCGCGAGCGAAGTTGGCCATATCACCGCACGCCAAGCGGCCGAACTGGCGCGTGACTGCGATGTGAAGTTTCTCTTTCTGACTCATATTTCGCGCCGTTATCGCGAGTTTGAAGTAATTAGCGAAGTCCGCAAGACCTTTCCCGATTCCTATGTCCCGCGCGATCTGGATCACTTCGCCATCTTTCGTGACAAATTACCGCAAAAGATCGAAGCGCAAGATCGCCAGAATGACGCTGATGATTTACCTGAAGGAGGCGAATAAAGATGAGCCAAAGCCTGTTACAGCGCTGCAATGACTACGTCAACGGATTATTCGTGCGCGAAGACGATACGCTGCGCTACGTGCACCGGCAAACGGCAGCCCACGGCATCCCGCAGATCAACCTGGAGCCCAATGAAGCCAAGCTGCTGCAACTGCTGGTGAAGCTCTGCGGCGCCCGGCGCGTCGTTGAAGTCGGCACCCTCGCCGGTTACAGCGGCATCTGTATCGCCCGTGCATTGCCCGCCGACGGCCAGCTAATCACCATTGAAGTGAGCAGCGTGCACGCCGATGTGGCGCGCGCTCATTTTGAACATGCTGGCCTGGCAGACAGAGTGACCGTTCTGCAGGGCGCTGGAATAGAAGTCTTGCCGAAGCTGGTGGCGGATGGTCCCTACGATCTCATGTTCATCGACGCCGATAAGGGCAACTATCACAATTATCTCGAATGGGCGGCGGAAAATCTGCGCGCAGGCGGGGCGGTGGTGGCCGACAACGCCTTTTGGCAGGGCAACATCTTCAATCCACAGACGGAAGACGACCACGCCATGGTGGCGTTCAATCGAAGGCTGGCGAAGCATCCGCAGTTTGACAGCACCATCATTGAAGTCGGCGACGGCATCGCCCTAGGTGTCAAAACCGGCTGAGATGCAAGCCCCTCCCTTTATGAGGGGCGCGTAGACGTCGCTCATCGGAGTGGGATTCAGGGTGGGCTTTAGTCTAAACCTCCGACGTCAATCGTCCCCTCGCCATAACGCCGTCCCGCTTCGATCACGATCGGCGAGCCAATGTCGACCGTCGCCATCAGATCGTATGTCGTCGCGCCGGTGATCCGTACCGGCACGATCTCCCCGATTGGCAGCTCACCCTCAACCAGCACATAGCCATCGATCTCGGGCGCGTCGCGATAACTGCGTCCGAGGCTGATCACATCGCCTGTCTCGGCGCCATTTTCGTCTTCGCTGGCGCCGTGCCCCTCGACCAGAATGTCCAGCGCGCGCCCGACCAGCGCCTGATTTTTCTTCAAGCTGATCCCGCTCTGCAGTGCCATCAAGCGTTCGTATCGCTCCTGCTTGATCGCGTCATCGACATGATTGGGCAGCGTCGCGCTTGGCGTGCCCAGCTCATAGCTGTATTGAAAAGCGCCAACGCGGTCGAATTCCAACTCGCGCGCCATTTTCAGCAGCGCCTCAAACTCCTCTTCTGTTTCGCCCGGGTAGCCGACGATGAAGGTCGTGCGCACCGCCAGCTCGGGCATTAGCTCGCGCAGCGCGCCGATCGTCTCGTACACCCATTCCACTTTCGCGGGCCGCTTCATCCGCTTCAAGGTCTCGCGGTGGCCATGCTGCAGCGGGATATCGAGATAGGGCAACACCTGCTCGTGCCGCGCCATCGTCTCCATAAGACGCCGCGTCACATAGCCGGGATATGCGTACAAGATGCGCAGCCAGGGGATTCCCGGCGCCGCCTCCACAATCGCGTCCAGCAAATGCGCCAGCCCGTCTTTCAGTCCCAAGTCATAACCATAATCGGTGCTGTCTTGCGCGATCAACATGACTTCTTTAACGCCCATATCTTGCAGCCGAGCCGCTTCCGCCACGATCGACTCCAGCGGCCGACTGACCGCCGTACCCTTGATCCGCGGAATGGCGCAGAAAGCGCAGGGCCGCCGACAGCCATCGGCGATCTTCAAATAGGCGGAGGTCCCCTGCACGCTCGCCCGCAGCACACCCCGTTCATCGCGCCCGACCACAGCGGCATCGCCCGGCAGATGATAGAGCGGCTCGGGGTGTTTCCGCGCCCGCAGCCGCCTGATGAGATCGAAGATGTCCATCCAGCGCCGTGTTCCGATCACCCCATCCAGCCCGGGCACCTCCTGCACCAGCGTATCGCCGTAGCGCTGCGACAGACAGCCAGCCGCGATCACCATCTGCTCGGGCCGCTTGAACTGCACCAATTCGCGCAGGGCATTGACGGATTCTTCCTTCGCCGCGTTGATGAAGCCGCAGGTGTTGACGATCAGCACCTCAGCCGCGTCCGGGTCGCCCACGCCGCGCAGGCCGCTCTGATGCAGAACCTGCGCCATGCTCTCACTGTCGACCGTATTCTTGGCGCAGCCGAGGCTGAGCAGATAGTATTTATCTTTGCGTTTCGACTTTGTCATGACCCCTCACTTGGGCGCTGAACTAGCTGCAACGCCGCCACAGATGCGTCAACATCATATTCGATTTCATCTCTTCTATCCATCAGGCCCCCGCCTTCGTCGGCGGCAATCCCGCCTGCGTCACCCGCGGCGGCAATATCGCCGTCGGCGGACCCGGCGTCGGCGTCGCGCTCGGCAGCGGCGTTATCGTCGGCCAAGGCGTATTCGTCGCCGTCGGCGCCGGCGTCTCGCTCGGGATTAATATCTCCGTCGGCACCGGACTCGCTCCTTCTGTTGCGGCCAACTCCACCGCAAAATCAACTTCCGCCGTCGGCGCCCCCGCGGGACCCAATTCGACGAGCACCTCGGCCGCCGTGAAGCGGATGTCCGCCCATTGCCCGCGCCCGCCGAATTGCCCCTGCTGCTGTCCATTCCAGATCACATCGAGCGCCATCGCGTTGGCCGCCGCCAAACGAACTTCGTTCACGGCGCTGTACTCCAGCAGGGTCTCCGGCGCGGCGATGCCGCTGAATTGCTCGACCTCATCCACCAGCACACTCATCCAACTCCGTTGCGTCACTAATATGCTGACAAGGATGCCGCTGCCGCCAAATCGCGCCCGATCCGACGCCGTCGGCGCGCTGGCGACTGTATCGGTCGGCGCTGGCGCCCCGGTCTCAGTTGGCGGCGGGAGCGTCGCTACTGTCCCTGGACCCGGCGTGGTGATGTTCTCAATGCCCACCAGCTCAATCGTCACATAGGCAATGATGGCGATTGCCGCCGCTGAAAACAGCAGGAGCAGCAGAACCCGCAGCAGACTGCCGCAAGTGGACGAACGCCGTTCCGCCAGCTGCATCTCTTGCATTGGCCGAGTCGAGCTGAGGCCGCCCTCCGCTTCCACATCTGCCCGGCGCCGCCACCGACCACGGCGGCCGCGTCGAGCCTTCTCTTGGGCGACGCGCATCTGGTCGTACAGCTGCAGCACATTCTCTTCGTCCAGATCGAGGAAGCGCCCGTAGATCCGCAGCATGCCGCGCACTTGAATCGCCGGCAATCCCGCGATCTCGAATTCCCCGGCTTCAAACGCATCCAGAATCGGCTGACGAATCCTCAGCGCCGCGACCGCGTCTTCAATTGTGATCTCGTTGGCTTCGCGTGCTTCACGCAGAATCTGCCCGAGGGAGTAGGCATCCATCAGCTGTGACGACCCTCAATCAAAAAACCCCGCTGTCGAGTATAATCTGCAATCAACGGGGTTACGCATTCCGTCTCGCTTGGTGGTCCAGGGATGCTGACCTTGCTTCGCCTTACTCCTCGACAGCTTCGACTTCCATCTCGGCGTCCGTTTCATCGATTTGCGCGGCTGTCTCATCGGTGTCTTGAGCATCCGCCGTCTCTGCGGTCGCGTCATCAGCTGATGTCGCGTAGCGGAATCCTTCCGCCATGATATCTTCCGCGCTGACCATCTCGCCACGCTCGCGCGCCGCCAGGAACTCCGGCAGATCATCTTCCGGCACAATCGATATCGTCAGCGTTGGCGCGATCTCCGTGCCCAGACGCACTGGAACCCGGTGCGTCCCCACCTCGCGCAGCGACTGCTGGCTGATGCGCCGCCGATTGATATCGACGCTGGTCACGCGGTCCAATTCATCGGCGATCTCCTGCGTCGTCACCGAGCCGAAGAGCTTGCCCGTTGACGCCGCCCGCCGACCAAAAATCAATTCGACGCCATCAATCTGACGCGCCAGGTCGTTGAGCATATTGTTGTATTGCGCCTTGCGCGCCTCGACATTCTGGCGGATCGTTTCCGTCTGGCGCAGGGCGGATGAAGTCGCTGGCACCGCCATCTTGCGGGGAATCAGGTAATTGCGCGCGAAGCCATCGGCCACCTTGACCACCTCACCCGCGACGCCATGTTTGTACAAGTCTTGAAGTAAAATTACCTGCATTCGAGCCCCTCACATTTTCCGCGTCAACTGCCGGGCAGACCGCGTCTTCCCTTGACTAAACTGGTATATTATAGCCATATTGCCGCCCCTGCCAAGTGGCAATCCGACCCCCGCCAACGAGTGCGGCTGAGGCATAACGATGGGCCAGAGCAACGCGCTGGACAATCGAGAAATCATCGAAAAAGCCGCGATCGTGCTCGCTGGATTCGTGGCGAGCGGACTGCTCGGTCTGCTGCGCTTGGCTGTGGTCGGCGCGCAGTTCGGCACCGGCGCCGCCTATGATGCCTTCGCCGCCGCCCAGCAATTGCCCGAGTCCGTCTTCGTGCTGGTCGCGGGGGGCGCGCTCGGCTCATCCTTCATCCCCATCTACGCCAAGTATCGCATCATCGACCAGGAGGCGGCATCGCGGCTCGCCAGCGCCGTCATGAGCCTGTCGGCGGCCGGCGCGGCACTGCTCGGTTTGCTCGTTCATGCCTTCGCCCCGCAGTTGGTGACGCTCGTACTCTATCGCGAACGCTCCCCGCAGGAACAGCAGCTGATGATCGACATGGTGCGCCTGATGATGCTAACGCCCTTCATCTTCAGCATCAGCGGGCTTTTGATGGGTTTGCTGCAATCACACGCCGCTTTCTGGCTACCCGCTATCGCCCTCAGCATGAACAACATCGGCATCATCATCGGCGCGCTCTTTATCGCCCCAATCCTTCCGCCTCATCCGGACGTGGGGCAGGTCGGCAATCTCAACATCATGGGCTTAGCCTACGGCGCTGTCTTGAGCGCCCTTCTGCATCTGCTCGTGCAGTTGCCCGGCGTGATCAAATTGCCGATGCGCCTGCGACCGCTGCTTTCGCCCCGCGCCCCCGGCGTGCT
>JAAXID010000068.1 GCA_012270545.1 Anaerolineae bacterium
ATCTGGCACTACTCGCTGCTGCAGCATGACATGCTAGAGCATACGAGCGATGAGTTTGATGGCACAGCGCTGATACAACGCATGAAATCCGTCCTCAAGAATATGGAGATGGAAGAGCCACCGGCGCGGTTTCTTGTCATCGGCGACGAAACCTTGCTCACTTATGCCTTTGCCGAGTTGGCGCACAACGTATGGCGACACAGCGGTGTCAAGAATGTAAGTATCAATTCGCAAGACTTTGGTTACCGCGTTGACTTCACGATTCTCGATCGCGGCCGCGGCTTCCGGCTCACTGACAAGCAGACGGCCTTCCTCCCCTTCTGGCAAGCCGCAGCCGACAACCCGGGTCTGGGACTGGGGTTGTACCTGGCGAAGGCCTTTATCGAAGGCAGCGGCGGGAAAATCGCCATTGGAAGCGTGCCAAACCGCGGTACCTTGGTCAAAGTATCGCTCGACACCGTTCCCTGATCACCCCTAAGGCCGCAGCGCGATCCCCCGCAGCCGACAATTCCTGACGCATCATGTTAGGCGCGCGGCTGCGATTTTCCGCAGGCGCCAATCTGCGTTATAATCGCGCGCGATAAACTTCACTGGGAGCGCAAGAATGAGCAAAGACAAGGTATTTGCCACCCGTCAAATGCCGGGGACGACACTAGAACGATTGGGACAACATTGCGATCTGGAGGTTTGGGATGACTTCCTGCCGCCCGACTACGAGATCATCTATGGGAAGATGGGTGATCTCGCTGGTTTGCTCTGCCTGCTGACTGATCGAATTGATCCGCAACTCATGGATGCCGGCGCAAATCTCAAAGTCATCAGCAATATGGCAGTGGGATTCGACAATATCGATGTCACCGCCGCCAGCCAGCGAGGCATCCCGGTCGGCAACACGCCCGGCGTCCTGACAGAAACGACCGCCGATTTCGCCTTTGCCCTGCTGATGGCGGTGGCGCGCCGCATCCCAGAAGGGCGGCAGTACGTCCAGGACGGCAAGTGGCGTACCTGGCATCCGACCGTTTTGGCCGGTCAAGACGTCTTCGGCGCCACTTTGGGCATCATCGGCAGCGGACGAATCGGGGCTGCCGTCGCGCGCCGCGCAAAAGGCTTCAACATGCGCCTTCTGGTCAACAGCCTTGAAACCGAAGAAGAAATCCGTCAACTCGGCGGGGAGAAAGTCAGCCTGAACGAATTGTTGGTCCATAGTGACTTCGTCAGCATGCACGTACCCCTCACAGATGAGACGCGCCATATGATCAGCGAGCGAGAACTGGCGCTGATGAAATCGACGGCGATCTTGATCAATACCGCCCGCGGCAGCGTACTTGATCCGAAGGCGCTCTACACTGCCCTACAGGAGGGCCAGATCCTCGCGGCCGCTCTCGACGTCACCGACCCCGAACCGATTCCGCCGGATGACCCGCTATTGACATTGGACAATTGCCTGATCGTGCCTCATATCGCCAGCGCCAGCGTGGCGACGCGCACGAAAATGGCAGAGATGGCGGTGGACAATGTGATCGCCGGTCTCCGTGGCGAGCGCCTGCCCACTTGTGTCAACCCGGAAGTCTACGATATTATATGATTCTCAAGTTGCCAATCTAATAGATTTCTTATAGAATACGCGTATATTTGATCACAGAGTTGCCGTTGCGCGTCCTGTCCAGTGGGCAGGGCGTTTCATCTACTAATGGTGTTTCTTATCAAACAACGTGCTAGATAAGACCTTTTGCACTGGTCGCCGTATAGATGGTGATTGCAATACGAAAGGAAGATGACATGGCAGAACGACGCATTCAATTGACGCGGCGAGGCTACCAGAAGCTGCAGCGCGAACTCAACATATTAACCAGCGAAGAAAACTCTAAGGTCGCCGAAATGCTCGCCGAAGCGCGCGAAGACGATCAGGGTGAAGAGGCGGTTTTCTTTGACGCGATGGTGTCCAAGGAACGACTTGACGAACGCGTGTCCCACTTGCAGAACGTACTAGCGCGCGCCGAGATAATTGATGCCGATGAAGACCCGAACACCATCACAGCTGGCAATCGCGTGACCGTCTACGACGCGGCGGAAAAGGAAGAATTCACACTGGATCTGCTCGATCACGAAGAGATCACCCACGGACGGCGCGGCGTCTCGCTCGATTCCCCAGTTGGCAAAGCGCTGCTGGGCCAGAAGGTAGGCGCCCGCGTCAAGGTAGAAGTGCCTGACGGGCTGGTCACCTACAAGGTGCGCAAGATTGAGATGATCCCGGACGGCGAATACTGAGGACCAAGTATGCTGCGGATCGAAAAAGGGATATTGCCGGTCAGTATCCCTTTTGTGTTTTCTGGCATTGTTGTCCAAGACAAACGGCGATCGAGCAGGCTGACGGCGCTACACTTTCTGAGGCAGTTCGTCCAGATAATCGAGCACCGATCGCAGCAGGTAGGGTGTGAGCGCGAGCGTCGCCGTCGCGATTTCGGGTTCGCTGCGCGCCCGATTCTCCGCGTCTTCCAACAATTGAATCAAGGCATCGGTAACCAGGGTCATCCAGCCTATGGTCTCGATCATGACGTTGCTCAAAAGCTCGGGATCGCGCTGCGCGTTCAGCACAAGCCAGGACGCCGCTTCCATCATTGGCATCATCGCCATCATTGAGGCGGACAGACAGAGCATCATCACCTGCTGCGTTTCGGGCGGCAAATCGGCCAGCGCCGTCTCCGCTTGGACGCGCTGCGCCAGGCGCGCCATAATGGTGGCCGCCAGACGCGCCGGTGCGCGCTGCTGTGGCGCCCGTTTGAGCAAACTCTCCACCCGCTGCAAGCGATCATACTCCCGCGCGGCCGCTTGATCGCTGCCGAGCATCTCGACCAGCTTTCGCGCCATTTCCTCGGAAAGCTGTCCATCGATCGCGTCTTGCATCAGCTGCTGCTGCGGCTCTCGTTCTTGAGACATCTCAACTTCCTTTCGGTAGAGGATCCGCCAGCCGGTCGTCGCCTTCAATGAGATTGTATTCTGCCGTTTCAATTAGCTCTGACAGCTTCTTGCGCGCGCGATGCAGTCGGCTCTTGATAGCGCTTTCGGTCGTATCCATGAGTTCGGCGATCTCCGCGTAGGAATACTGAAACCAGTATCGATAAATGACAGCAAGCCGATAGTGCCCGTCCAACTGAAGCAAGAGGCTCTGTATGAAACTGCTGAGTTCACCGGCGACTGCCGCTTGCTCTGGCGTAGGATCCTTGCTGCGAAGCGCAAGCGCGGCTGCCGTCGGCTCATCGTCAAGCGAAACCAACTGCATCCGGCGCTTCCGCAGCCGGTCGATGCAATGATTCGAAGCAATGGACAAGAGCCAGGTTTTGAATGGACGTGTCGTGTCGTAACGATTTAGGTTCTTATAGACGCGCAGAAACGTTTCCTGCGTCGCGTCTTCCGCCTCTCCGCCTTCGCCCAACATGCGATAGCACAAGTTATATACAGGATCCTGAAAGAGGTAGAGCAACTCGGCAAAGGCATCCGAATCGCCCGCTTTCGCCAGCGTCACCCATTCGAGGATGACGGGATCAATTTCCGGCACGCTCTATCCTTGTCCCATCAATACAATTTGGAGCTTAGGCCTCGGAGAGAAAAAGCAGCTGGCGCAGGCGGTCGCTCCGCAGGTCTGATTATGCCGCAGGAATGCCCGGCGATTAAGCAAGAAACTCGTAAGATCGGCGCTGATTCAGGCATTGATGAGAAGCACGGCAGTCGCGATGTTGGTAGCCAGGGGCACGTTGTGCACATTGCAGATCCGAAGCAGCCCCTGTATGTCCGGATCATGCGGATGTTTGCCCAGCGGGTCGAGAAAGAAAAAGACGGCGTTTACCCGCCCTTCCGCCACCAGCGCCGCAATCTGCGCATCGCCGCCATACGGTCCCGAAAGCATGCAGTTCACGGCGAGACCTGTCTTTTCCCGAATAAGCGTACCCGTCGTATGGGTCGCAACCAGATCAAATTCACGCAGCCGCTCTTTGTGATCCATCACAAATGCGACCATATCGGCCTTTTTTCCATCGTGGGAGATAAGGGCGAGCGTCTTTCTTTTTGCTTGTTTTGGCATAGAAATGCAGTCTCAGTCAGCGAGCGAAGGGTGGAAACGGGCTAGAAGAGACTCTTGGGGCGGCGCACCAACTGCGCCGGTATTGATAACGGCAAGTGATAGCGAGTGAAGCCGAACAAGCTCTTGAAGCGTTGGTTCATCGTATAAGCCTCTTCGTAGTAGCCCTCGAGCTGCGCCATCAGCGCTGACCAGGGGCGCTGTTCCGCCATCGCTCGCGCGTTGCGGCTCATCGTCAGTCGCATCTCCCGCTGATCGCGCAGCTGCCGGATTTCAGCGGCGAAGGCAGCGGCGGTTGGCTCAACTGCGGTGCCGCTCAGGCCATCCTTGATGACATCCGGCGCGCCGCCGGCGTTCACCACTACCGATGGCAAACCCGAAGCCATCGCTTCTTGAATGACCTGGCCAAAGGTCTCGTATTCGCCCGGAAACGCGAAAACATCGGCACTGGCATAGGCTTGCGCCAGCTCATCGCCAATCAGATATCCCGTGAAGAAGACGTCTGTGTCGGCAAAAGCGGATTCGAGTTCCTCGCGCAGGGCGCCATCACCGATTACCGTCAGAGCCACACCCGGCGTTTGGGCGACATCTTGCAGCAGGTCGATGCGCTTCTCCTGAGCCAGGCGCCCGACGAATATGCAAAGCAGTGAATCGGGATCGCGTCCATTTAACAGCCGTCGGCGCATCGTGGGCCGCGCGTGCCGCGGATTGAATCGCTCGGTATTCACGCCCCGCCCCCAATGACGAACGCGGCGATAGCCCACCGCACGCAACTGCCGAATGATGGTGCGCGTCGGCGCCAGAGTCAAATGACAGCCATTATGGATATATCGCAGCCAACGATTGACCGGCCCCGACAGCATGGGGAAGCCATAGTGCTCGGTGTATCCGGGCAGGTCGGTCTGATAGTTTGCAATCACCGGAAGGTTAAGATGACGGCCCACCGCCATGCCATTCACCGCCATCGCCGCCGGGCTGAAGAGGTGAATCAGGTCCGGATTGAAGTCTTCGATGTGTCGCGCCACAACTGGATTCGGCAGCGCCATGCGCGTTTCCGGCGCTTGCGGCACGCTGATGGATGGCAAGGGAATCACCTGCGAGTTCCCGACCTGATCGACGGCGATATCGGGCGCGAATACCAGCACTTCGCGTCCCGTCTCCTGCAAATAGCGCACGGTCAGAAACGCCGTTTTGACCACGCCGTCAACTTTGGGCAAGAACGATTCTGTCAAGACGGCAACTCGTTTCACTGCCACAAAAGGAGACGCGGAATGAGCCTCGTCTACCAGGCGGGGGCAGCCGAAAAAAGCATCGAGTTCCCGGTCATGTTGAGCATGTAGATTCTCAAGTAGGCGCTGCGCTTGCATGACCACCTTGTATCGTGAACGATCGTCCTATTGTCAGTGTAGCACATCCAACATAATCGTAAGGCCGACGGCGTCGCTATCAATAACACTGAAAACTTCTATGGGATTTGCGTGGCAGGCGCAATTCTCATCAGCGAATTAGAGCGAGATCGCCCTCATTCTCCCGCGCCGTAAAGCTCACGATAGATATTGTAGTTGCGATATATGAACTGTACGTAATGCCGCGTTGAATCGATCGTTATCGTCGTCATAAACAGATCAGGATCGCCGCCAGATAGGGCGTTCCAATCGTATGCGCGGCCGGGTCCCGCATTGTAGGCCGCCAGCGCCACGACCGAATTCTGGTCGAAAAGTTCCAACTGCTCATCAATATAGTAGGCGCCGAAGGCAACGCCAGCATAAGGACGGAAAAGATCTCTGTGCTGATAATCCTGCCAGTCCAGCTGATCGGCGATGTATTGCGCCGTAGACGGTATAACTTGCATCAAGCCCTTCTCCCCGGCGGCGGCAGTTGCGAAGGTATTGAACAAACTCTCCTGCCGAATCAAAGCGAGCATCAACAAGGGATCGATCGCCCGTTCTTCCGCCGTCGGTCGGATGACGTCGAGATAGTAGGCCGGAAACCGCATCCGGGCGATGAAGCGCGGCGCTCGCAAGGTTCCCATCCCGGAGGCGATGATCACATCGGCCGCCGCGATGATGCTCTCTCGATAAACACCCAAATTGCGCAAATAGTTCGCCAAGCGGTAGCTGCCCAAAACATCGCCCTTGTCACGCGCCTCGTCAACCAGGTCCTCAAACTCGATGAATGCCTCATCAAAGGCGCTCACCGTTAGCAACTCGCGGCCGCGTATCATACGCGGATCGCTATTCAGCGCTTCCGATAGTCGCCACAGTTCCTTCGTATCTTCGATGTCGAAAATGCGGCGGAGCCAATCTTCGGCTTTGTTCAGGTCGGTTGGTTCGTCGAAGTCAAAGCGATAGGTGTCGGGCGCTTGAAAAGGCTGGCGACCGATGCGGAAATCGCCGGCGCGCGCCGCGAAATAACTGTCGGGCGCAGCGGCAATCGCCAGATCAAAAGCCTCGTTGGCGGCGCTGCTGTCATCACGATTCAGCGCGATTCTGCCGATCCACAGATAAGCGGCCGCTCGGTTCTCTCCCGATGTCAAGGCCGCGATTCGCGCGTAAAGACCTTCGGCGATACTCCACTCTTCAGCGCGTACAGCCGCCGACGCCGCCATGAAAAGCCCGTTTGTGGTCAGTTCGTGCTGGGGATAACTATCGGCAAGCTGAAGGAAGACTTGCCGCGATAAAGCCATCTCGCCGTTCGTGCCAAACAGATAGCCGGCGCGCCAGAGTGCTTCGCCCGCCGAATTCGCCAAGTGATCATAATCCTCGGCGATCGACAGATAGATCTGAATAGCGGCTGGAATATCGCCGGCCAGAAAGCGCGTCCGCCCACGCTCAAGCAAGGCCTCGCCAAACATGGGATCCTGCGGATAACGATCGAGAAGCGTCTGGAATGCGACGGAGGCGGCAGCGAAATTGCCGATCTGTCGATACGCGCGCCCAAGCAGCAGGAACAGCTCGGCCGGAATCGCCGCCGATTCTTGCGTCGTCGTGTACTGATTGAAAGCCTCGATGGCCGCTTGCGCATCGCCGGCGATGAAGGCCGCCTGGCCGCGGCGGAAGCCATCATATTTTTCCCCGTGTCGGCTCAGCTGATCCTGCGCTTGCCAGGCCGCGGTTGTACCGGGGTAATTCTCCGCGACCGCTTTCATGCGCGCCAAACCCGTCTCGCTATCGACGCTGTTGAGCGCGACCTGCGCCGCCGTCAATGAGATATTCGCGCGATAGGGAACATTGCGCGCGACCGACAATATCGCATCATATTGCGCGACCGCTTCGGCCTGCCGGCCAAGATTGATGAGAATCTGCGCCAGTTTCTCTCGCAGAATTAACAGGGGCACCTTCGAACGCTTGGCGTTGATCGCGCGCTCATAGTTTTTCAGCGCCGCCTCCGTCTGCCCCAGGGCGATCTGCGCATCGGCGATTCGCTCATAAACGTAGCTGTCGATCAAGCCGGGACGCAGAAGCAAATACTGCTGAAGATCGGCGATCGCCTCGCTCCACCGGGACAGACCTAGCCGGGCGTCGGCGCGCAAGAAATAGGCTTGCGCGAGTTGCGCCTCCGTGGAGAACTCGCTGATATACAGACTGAAAGCATCGTGCGCCTGCTCAAAATAGCCGGCGCGCAAGGCGACTTGACCGAAACGGAAGCCCGCCTCGGCGCGTTGCTGTGGCGCAATGGCCTCCCCATAGTTGAGCAAGCTGCGATAAATGCCGGCCGCATCTTCCAGGTAGCCGTCGCGTGTGAAGTTTTCGCCCAACTGCAGCAGATGATTGGCATCGATAGCTGGTGTCGGCGGCGCACCCGGCGGAATCTCGGTCGGGGCTTCCGTAGGCGCCGCTTGTATCGCAACCGGCAGCGGCGTCGCCGTGACGTAAATTATGTTGTCTTCANNCAGCGCAGCCTGCGCCACAACGGGCAGCGGCGTCGCCGTGACATAAATGATGTTGTCCTCATCCGGCGTCGGCAGCGGCAGCTCCGGGCTGCGAAAATTGCAAGCGCTCGCGAGAAGACACAATGTCAAAACCGAGAGAAGGTAACGGAACACGAGAATTGCTCAGTGGAATGAGAACTATCCGTCATGGTACGAAGCTAGACTTCACTTGTCAAGAAAGGTCGCCGGAATACTCATTCGCCGGCGGGACCAGCTCGCCGGCCAGCCAGGGCATGCCATAACCGACGACGAGATGTCCCGCTTCCGCCAGCGCCGCACCCAGCGACTCGGTGTCATGAAAGGTCCACCAATGATCGGCACGCGGCAATATGGCGACGCCAAAGTCTTCAACCACCAGTGGACTCAGACCGCGCGTGACATAGCCAGCCTGGTCGCTCGCCAGGCCATGACGGTCGCGAGAACGCGTCAACTGCACCTTGAAGCGCGAAGGCGCCCCGGCCGACCACATCGTATCGCTGTAAACCAGTACCTGGAAATCGATCAAGCCGAAGCATCCAGCGGGAAAGGCTTTCGCAAAGCGATACTTCCCGCCCGCCCATTGCAGAGGCGCATCTTGCAAATGATAACCGGCGGCGCTGAAGGCCTGCCCCACCACCGTTCGCAGCAAGGTCCTGAAGTAATCTTGCCCGGCTTGACGCTCCTGCACCATCACCAGACCCGCCTGACGTATCTCAAGCCTCGTTTCGCCATCAGCCGCTCCCGACCGCGTTTACCACGCGGATAGCAAAGCCGCGGTTGCCTCGGCATTTGTCACCGGCAACTTGCAGGCGAAGTTGCGGCAAACATAAACGGTCGCCACCCCGTCGAGCTTCTTGCGAGCGTTCAGCAGCGGAATGCTCTCATGCTGGTCAATACTGTCCGCCGCGAGGGCAGCGATCAGATTCGGGCGATACGGTTGTTGAAGAACATCCAGAACCGGGATGATGGCCTCGTCGGCGTGGTCGCCGATGATCGCCACTTCGGCGATGCCTTGCACCAGCATGTCGGCAGCATTCAACGCTTCGGCGAAAGCTTGTGGATATTCCCGCATGGCATCCGACAGTTTCCGCAATACCGCGCGCGCCGCTTCGTCGTAACGCGCTTCGCCCGTGTAAGCTACGAGCCGCAAGAGCTGCTTCGCCATCATGGCATTACCCGATGGCGTGACGTTGTCTTGCAAGTTTCGCGGCCGCACAATCAAGGCTTCGTGATCATCGCTCGTGTCATAGAATCCGCCATCATGCGAGCGGAAATGCCTTAGCGCTACATCCGCCAACTGCCGCGCTGCGACGAACCAATTTTCTTCAAACGTAGACTGATACAGTTCAAGCAGCGCGTCGATCAGATTGGCGTAATCTTCCAGATAGCCGTTGAGCTTACTGCGTCCATCCTTATGACTGCGGCGCAAGCGACCGCTGTCGTCCACCATGTGATCGAGGATGAATTCGCCGGCACTTCGAGCGGCCGCCAGGTAATCGTCGCGTTTTAGGACGCGGGCGGCCTCGGCCAGGCTCGCCAGCATCAGGCCATTCCAGGACGTCAGAATCTTGTCGTCCAGGCCCGGCGGCACCCTCTCAGCGCGAGCGGTGTACAAGCGGTCCTTTATCTTCGCCAACGCAGAGGTCAGTTCGGCGGTGGACAGCCCCAGGCCGCTCGCTGTCTCATCCAGTGGCCGCGGCCGATGCAGAATATTCGAGCCTTCGAAATTGCCCTGAGGCGTCAAGCCGAAGGTTTCAATGGCGATCTCCAGCGCGCGCGGCACTTCTTCGCCGATTGGCTCCAGAACCGCCGCCACCTCCTCGATGGTCCAGACGAAGAATTTGCCTTCTTCGCCCTCGCTGTCGGCATCGGTGGCGCTATAGAAACCGCCGCTCGGCGCGGTCATCTCCCGCAGAATGTAATCGTAAATATCTTCCGCTATCGCTTTGAAGAAGCCCTCGCCGGTGATCTGCCAGGCATGCAGATAGAGCCGGCTAAGCTGAGCGTTGTCATAGAGCATCTTTTCAAAGTGCGGCACCAGCCAATGGGCATCGACGCTGTAACGGGCGAAGCCGCCGCCGATCTGATCGTATATCCCGCCGCTGGCCATTTGACGCAGCGTGAACGTCGCCAGATTGAGCGCCTCTTCGTCCCCAGTGCGCGCATGATAACGCAGAAGGCATTCCAGACTGATGGGATTCGGGAACTTCGGCTGCGTGCCGAAACCGCCGTTTTCCCGGTCGATGCTTGCGAGCAGCGCATTCGCCGCCTCGTCAAGCATGTCAGTGCTCAGGCCGCTGTCGTCCTCACGGCCGATCGCCAGCACATCACGTTTTAGCGCCTCGTGCAGGTTGTCCGCTTGCTTTTCGAGGTTCTCGCGTTGATTGCGGTAGGCCTCATGCACGGCGCTCATCAGCTGTGTGAAGGAGGGCATGCCAAAGCGGGGCTTTTTCGGATAGTACGTGCCCCCGTAAAATGGCCGGCCATCAGGCAACAGGAAGACGGTCATCGGCCAACCGCCCTGCCCGGCGATCGCTTGCACCGCCCCCATGTAGATGTCATCGACATCGGGCCGCTCTTCTCGATCGACTTTGACGTTGACGAAGAGCGCGTTCATCATCTCAGCCGTCGCCGCGTCTTCAAAGCTTTCGTGTGCCATCACATGACACCAGTGGCAAGCGCTGTAACCAACGCTCAGCAAGACCGGCTTGTCCTGCTCCCGCGCGCTGCGAAAAGCCTCTTCGCCCCAGGGATGCCAATCCACCGGATTGTCCGCGTGCTGCAGCAGGTAGGGACTTGTCTCGTCTTTCAATCGATTCATGCTCGACCTCTGTCAGCTATCGTAGCCAATGGCAGCTCGCGCGGCGTCAGTTCCTAGAAGAATAACGGAGTTTCGCCCGAAGTGAAATCGTGTTTCGCGCTTCAACGACCCCAGCCAACATCGCGCGGGCGCCCCGTTCCTCATCAGGCGATGCCGCAACCGACCGGCGAAATCGGACGTATTTCATGTTATCATTAGCTAATGTACCCGAATACTAAGGGCGTGACCGCCGCATTCTAAGACATTACTTGCACAATTCACGCCGTTGATGCGGTATAATCAGGGTATGCAAGCTGCTTTTTGAGAGTACGATCAATCGATGCAGTTTTGGGAAAATAACGAGAACGACGAAAGTCGTGAGGGCGGGAACAGTCCCCGACCGCCGCAACCACCGCCGAATTGGCGCAAGTGGATTTCGCCGGGTCTCCTCGTCCTGGTTATGCTTCTGGCGCTGATCTCCTCGCCGGGGCTCTTTGGCGGATTCTCCTCCACGCCGGAAATCGCCTACTCGGACGTCTACGAACAGCTGACGATGAACAACGTCAGTCTGTTGCATTTTCAGGATAATGTCGCCGTCAGCGGAACGTTCAAAAGCAGCATCATCGTCTCAACCGCTTCCGGCCGCATGCAGAATGTCTCGCGCTTCTCGGCGCAGCTCCCGCCTTACGCCGGCGCTGAACTCTTGCGCATGGCGCACGAAAGGGGCGTCGAAACCATTGACAGTAGCTGGACGCAGCCCTCGACCTGGCTGACGCTTATTATCAACTTTTTGCCGCTCGTCCTGATCATCGGCTTCTTCGTCTGGATGGGACGCCGCGCGCAAGGCCAAATGAACGGCATATTTTCCTTTGGCCAATCGCAGGCGCGTGAGAATACGCCAGAGATGCCATCCATGAAATTTGAGGACGTTGCCGGTCAAGATGCCGCCAAGATGGAGCTCGAAGAAGTCGTCGACTTTCTCAAGCAGCCGGAGAAATATGTCAAAGTCGGCGCCAAGGTGCCACGAGGCGTCCTCCTGATTGGGCCGCCCGGCACCGGCAAGACGCTGATGGCGCGCGCCGTCGCCGGCGAAGCCAATGTCGCTTTCTTCAGCATCGCCGCCTCCGAATTCGTTGAGATGTTCGTTGGCGTTGGCGCCTCGCGCGTGCGCGACCTCTTCAAACGCGCCAAGGAAAACGCGCCCGCCATTATCTTTGTCGATGAGATCGACGCCGTCGGGAGGCGCCGTGGCACCGGCCTGGGTGGCGGCCACGACGAGCGTGAACAGACATTGAATCAACTGCTGTCGGAAATGGACGGCTTTGACAACGACACCAATATTGTTATGATTGCCGCCACCAACCGGCCCGATGTGCTGGACCCCGCCCTGTTGCGGCCGGGCCGCTTCGATCGGCAGATCACGGTCGATCTGCCTGATGTCAAGGGACGGCACGAAATCCTCAAGATTCACACCAAAAACAAGCCGCTCGGCAACAATGTCGAGCTGGAATCGCTCGCGCGCGCCACCATCGGCTTTTCCGGCGCCGATATCGCCAACCTCGCCAACGAAGCCGCCATGCACGCTGCCCGCTTCAACCGGCGCCTGATCACCATGTCCGATTTCACTACCGCCTACGAGCGCATTCGCCTAGGCACCAAACGGCCAGCGCTCTCCAACGACAAAGATCGTCGCATCACCGCTTATCACGAGGCCGGTCACGCTATCGTGTCCTTCCTGATTCCCGATGCGATGGCGCTGCTCAAGACGACGATCATCCCACGCGGACGCGCGCTTGGCGTCGCCTTCTATATGCCTAAGGACGATTCGCTGCATCAATCGCGCAAACAGCTTGAAGCCTTCATCCGCGTGGGCTTGGCCGGGCGCGTCGCCGAGGAGATCGTCTTCGACGATGTCACCACGGGCGCCGCCAACGACATCCAGCAGGTGACGCAGATCGCCCGGCGCATGGTCAAGATGTTCGGCATGAGCGACTCAGTCGGCATGGTCAACTACGGCGACGATTCCGATCAACCCTTCCTCGGCTACGCGATCGCCAGCGGGCGCGATTACAGCGATGATACCGCCGCCAAACTCGATGCCGAAATCAAGCGCATCATCGATGTCGCTTACCAGGAGACGCGCGAGCTGCTGGAAGATCATCGCGAGGAGCTGGACGAACTTGCCAAAGCGCTGCTTGAAAAGGAGACGGTCGAGCGCGAGGAAATCTTGAGCATACTGGGCATGGAAGAAGACCCGGACGATATTGTGCCGGAGTCGGTTGCCAAGCACTTGCGCGAGCCGCAAGCGGCGGAACAGAATGGCTCAGACAAAAAGGAGACCGCCGAAGTAGAGAGCGAACCCGGCTAGTCCAATCTCCGGGCCGGTTGCCCACACTGTGTGAACATAAAGGCGAGACCCAGTGATCTCGCCTTTTATATTTCAATCTGTCCTCCGCTATTGCGCGGCTTCCGCCTCGACCGCGGCGATGATCTCGTCTTGGACGTAAGACGGCACGCGATCGTAGCGATTGAAATCCATCGTATAGATGCCGCGTCCACCGGTCATTGAGCGCAGATCGTTGCCATAGCGCAGCATCTCTGCCAGCGGCACTTCCGCCGTGACGATGCTCTTGATGCCGATCGTGTCCATGCCTTGCACGCGCCCCCGACGCGTATTCAGATCGCTCATGATATCGCCCATCATCGATTCGGGTACCGTGATTTTGACATCCATGATTGGTTCGAGCAGAACCGGTTTCGCCTTGCGGAAGGCTTCGCGAAAAGCCTCGCGTCCAGCGATCTGAAAGGCGATGTCCTTGGAATCGACCGGGTGCTCCTTGCCATCGACGACATTGACCTTGACACGTTCAACTGGGAAACCAGCGATAACCCCATCCGGAAGCACCGCGCGGATGCCCTTCTCGGTTGATGAGACAAACTGCTGCGAGATCGCCCCGCCGAAGACTGACGATTCGAACTCGAAACCCTCGATCGTCGGCTCGATGGTGAGATCCACGCGGCCGTATTGTCCGGCGCCACCGGTCTGTTTCTTGTGCGTATAGCTCGATTCGGCGTTGCCCGTAATCGTCTCACGATATGGCACTTTGGGCATGTCCGTCTCGACGCCGACACCGAGCGCTTCCGCCCGTTTCAGCGTGACCTCCAGGTGGATCTGACCCATGCCCTCAAGGACTGTCTGCCGCGTATCACGATCCTGGCGCCAGCGCAAAGTCGGATCGGCATCGCAGAGGTTGCTTAACGTTGGGCCCATCTTGGCGCTGTCCGCCTGTCCCCGCGGCGCAACCGCCAGCATGTATAGCGGGGCGGGGAAGTCTGGCGCGACGACGCGGATATTTGAATCCGCATCGACAAATGTGTCGCCGGTCTTGGTCTCCGTCAGCTTCGCCACCACGCCGATATCGCCCGCGTGCAATGTATTGACCGGCAGCTGTTCCTTGCCACGCATGACAAAGAGCGAATTGAAGCGCTCGTCGGCGCCGTTGTGCGAATTGGTATAGCGCCCATCGCTTGAAATTGTGCCGGAGAAGATGCGGAAGTAATTAAGCGTGCCGACAAAGCGATCATTCAATGTCTTGAAGACATATGCCACCAAAGGATCACTATCGGCCTGCGGCGCCCGCAGCACATCCGCTTCCTCGCCGCGCATAATATTCACACGCCGCTCGTTAGGCGCCGTGGTGTATGCGATCAACGCCTCCAAAAGCGGGATGGTGCCGATGTTTTCGGTCGCGGACGTCGTAAAGACGGGCACCGTTTTAAGCTCGGGAGAGCGTGATGCCTTGCGCATGCCATCGCGAATCTCGTCAAATGACAGCGTTTCTTCTTCAAAGTACTTCTCGAGCAGTTCATCGTCGGCTTCGGCGGCCGCTTCCATCAGTGCCATGTGCGCCTCTTCCAGCGCATCAGCATACTCGGCGGGAAGATCGGAACGCTCAGCGCCGTCACCCAAATATGCTTTTTGCGTCAGCGCGTTGGCGACACCCTTGAAGTCCGCCTGTTGGCCGACCGGCAGCATAACAGGAATGAACTTGTAATCGTCAAACTGGCTGCGCAGCTGATCGATAACGACCTCGTAATTGGCGTTTTCACGATCCATTTTGTTGATGACGACAATGATCGGCTGTTCGCTGATGCGGGCGTATTCCCACGCTAGCTCCGTGCCGACTTCCACGCCGGCCACTGCGTCGACCACCACAATCACCGAATCGGCAGCCAGGATCGCGTTTTTGAGTTCGCCCTGAAAATCGGTAAAACCGGGCGTATCCAATACATTGATCTTTACATCGTTGAATTCAACAGGCATCAAAGAGGTGGACAAGGACAGGCCGCGCCCTTTCTCTTCATCATCCCAGTCCGAAACCATGTTCGATTCGGAAATATGTCCCATCCGACTCGTGGCTCCGGTGCTGTGCAAGAGCGCCTCCACTAACGATGTCTTGCCACAGCTTTGATGCCCCACTAAGGCGACATTTCTGATGTTTTCCGTTTGATATTCCTTCATAGCGATTTGTCCCCGGCACAAGCCTTGATCTGGCTTCCAGAATTTGACAGATAGCGGCTCATTGCGGGCCGCGAGCGTATTGGATTGTATAGACGGGAAGCGAGATTGTCAAAGACGCATCTCCGGCTTGAGCGCGAGCGCAAGACCTCGATTGCACCGCGAATGTATAATTGAATCTCGACGACAGGCAGCATTCCAGGGAGAAACGGTTGCGCCGCAAAATCTTCGCAAACACCCTAATCGCGATTATCGCGGTCTTGCTTACTTTGATTCTGCTCGAGGTCCTGGTCCGCCTTGGCGGACAAACTGATGCTGACGGGAGATTCACGTTGCTGAACTTCACCGTGGAAGCGCAGGAACTGCCAGTCAACGAGCTGCGCGGACAAGTCGAGAATTATATCGCCAATAAAGATTTCGCGGTCGTGATATACGATGAGTGGATGGGCTGGACCTTTCGCCCCGATTCAGTCCGCCAAGGTGGCGGGTTTACAATTAACAGCGCCGGCTTTCGCTCGCGCCGGGACTTCGACCCGAGCCCGCCTGCGGATACGCTGCGCATCGCCGTTTTCGGCGACTCATTCACCGCGGGCGACGATGTTAACGATGATGAGGTGTGGAGTTACTTGCTCGAGCGCGAACTGAATGAGGCTGGCATCCGCACAGAAGTACTCAACTTCGGCGTCGGCGCCTATGGGATGGGGCAGGCCTATCTGCGCTGGCAGCATCTTGGCAAACGCTTCTCACCGGATATCGTCATTTTCGGTTTGCAGCCGGAAAACCTGAAGCGGAATGTGAATGTCTTCAGGCAATTGCTTCATCGAAGTGGTCCCCCTTTTTCCAAACCGCGTTTCGCCTTGATCGACGACGAGCTTCAGTTGCTGAATGTACCGACCCTGCCGCCAGAACAGTTGATTGATGTGTTTGCAAACTTCAGCGATCACCCGCTCGCGCCCTTCGAATTCTACTATCAGAGCCGCTTCAGGGCAGCGCGCTGGTGGTCGGCGAGCCGATTGCTCAGCCTAATATTCGAAGCGCTGAGACAAGACGATGATGATCCCGGCATCTATACGGCGGGCAGCGAAGGCGGGGACTTAGGCAAAGCGATTGTCGATGCCTTTGCCCAAGATGTCCTAGAAGATGGCGCCGAATACGTCGTCCTGCATCTGCCTCTGCAAAGTCATCTAATTCGCTATTTCAGCAACTTGCCGCGCCCACGCCCTGTTTACGACTTCTTGCTCGAACATAGTCGCGAGGCCTATCACTACATCCCATTTGAAGAGCATCTGCAACCGATACACGTAGATGATGAATACTGGAGCGCAACGAAGCACTATGGGCCGCGCATTCATGCTGTTCTCGCCGAAGTCGTTGCCGATGAGATCGCCGCCTGCATTGAGAGTGGCAGCTGTCGCACCCCACGCTTTGACAATCTCAGCTCGATTGCCATCACTAATCCATCCCTAGAAAATTAAGCGGCGCGCATGACCTCGGCTCGACTCCGCATAGTTCCCTGCAGGCAGCCATGATAGAATCGCCCCTTACAGGTGACGATACAGGAGCCCCTTCCGGCTATGACTTTCAATGACTTTCTCTTTCGCGGTGGCGTCGAAGCGTTGGACCCGGATGTCGCCGAACTGATCCGCCATGAGACGGCGCGGCAGCAGGAAAAACTGATTCTGATCCCTTCGGAAAGTACCGTGCCCTTTGCAGTGCGCAAGGCCATCAGTTCGTCATTCCACAACATTTACGCCGAGGGCTATCCGCTGGAGAATTCGCGCGCGCTGTCTCAAAGCGAAATCCTGGACTATGAGCAGCGCCTGCCCGAGTTTCGCCGCAATGCCGACCAGCGCTATTACAAAGGCACCGAATACGCGAACATTCTGGAATCGCTTGCCCGTCGGCGCGCCGCCGAGCTCTTCGCGAGCAACGGCCTGGGCGCGGATGACCTTTACGTGAACGTACAGCCGCTCTCAGGAGCGCCGGCCAACAACGCCGTGTACAGCGCCTTGCTCGATGTTGGCAATACTGTCATGGGCATGGACTTGATCATGGGCGGCCACCTGACGCACGGCAGCCCCGTAAACCGCAGCGGCATCAACTACAACGTAGTCAGCTACACCATCGACCCCGAAACCGAACGCCTGGACTACAACCAAATGCGCGACCTCGCCCGCGAACACAAACCACGCCTGATCATAGGCGGCTTCAGCAGCTACCCATACGCCGCCGACTGGGGCGCATACCGCGAAATCGCCGACGAGGTTGGCGCCTACCTGCTCGCCGATGTCGCCCACGTCGCCGGCTTGATCGCCGCGGGCCTCTACCCCAATCCAGTCGGCATCGCCGATGTCGTCAGCTTCACCAGCCACAAGACCCTCAACGGACCGCGCGGCGCCGTCCTCATTACGCATCGCCGAGACCTGTCACGAAAGCTCGACCGCGCCGTCTTCCCTGGCGAACAAGGCGGACCACATATCAATACGATGGCCGGGTTGGCGGTCGCGCTGCGCATCGCCGGCAGCGAGCAGTTCAAGCAACTGCAGCGGGGGACGCTCGCCAAGGCCCTCCGTCTGGCCGCCAAGCTCGAGGCGCGCGGCTTGCGCCTGCCCTACGGCGGAACGGACACTCACCTGCTGCTGGTCGATTGCAAGTCCATCACAGGCCCCGATGGTGCCAAGCTCAGCGGCGACATGGCGGCGCGCATCCTCGACCTGGCCGGCATCGTCGTCAACCGCCAGACGATACCAGGCGATACCTCGGCGCTGCGGCCGAGCGGCATCCGCCTCGGCACAACTTGGGTCACCCAGCGCGGCATGAGCAATGCCGAGATCGACGCGCTGGGCGATATCATCGCCGATGTGCTCGCAGCCTGCCTGCCCTTCAACCTCACCGGGCGCGTCCGTCCGCTGCCCCGCGCAAAAGTTGATTTCGCCGCGCTGCAGGCCGCGGCCAAACGATCGAGCGAATTATCCGCCAGCATCGGCATTGACACCGACGTCAAAGCGGATGGCTATCCGCATTTCTACGCCAAGGCCGCCCTCGAGCGCGAGCGCTGCTTGGAAGTGCGCGTCGCGGGCGCGTCCGCCGGCGACTTCCTGCATGTCGCCGCCACCAGCGATGTCGCCGCGCTGGGCGAGGACGAGAGCCAGCCGACGCACATCCTGTCAAAAGATGGCTCGGTCATGGCCAGCGGCGAAGTCACGCGCATTTCGCCGAGCGAGTATCGGCTGAATATCGCCGGGCGCGCCGATCGCGCCGTCGCCTGGCTACGCGCGCTAAGCGATGGATACGTCCTCTTTGATGACCAGGACATCCACGCCAAGCTGCCGGGACCGGTCGCCGTCAATGTGCTAGGCGAGGCTAAGCCGATCGCGCTAGCTGCCGGCGCCGGCTACGACGCGAAGGCTTACCACATCGGCATCAACGGCGAGAACTTTGCCGGGTCAGTGTCGGCGCGATCCTTCGCCCAGCCCGCGGCTGAACTACCCAAGTTCGTCCCGGATATCGCCGGGACCGACATGGACGAGTCAGCCTCGGCGCGCCCCCTGCTGGAGACGCCGCTGCACAGCCTGCATCTGGAGCTGGGCGCGAAGATGGCGCCCTTCGCCGGTTACGATATGCCGCTCTGGTACAAGTCGGTCAGCGATGAGCACGCGGCGGTGCGGGAGGACGCCGGCATATTCGATGTAGCGCATATGGGCGTCTTCGATCTGCGCGGGCGCGGCGCCGAGGCTTTCCTTGACCTGGTCACCACCAACGATGTCAAACGCCTGAAAGTCGGCGATTCGCATTATACTTACCTGCTGGACGTCGATGGCATCCCGCTCGATGACCTGATGATCTACCGCCTCGCTGACGAGCACTTCCTCGCCGTGGTCAACGCCGCCAACAATGACAAGAACTGGGCTTGGCTGAAAGCCGTGATCGCCGGCGAAGTCATGATCGATCCGCTGGAGCCGAGCCGCCGCATCGAAGGGTCCGATAGATTCGAGCTGCGTGACCTGCGGTTGCGGCAATGGGGGTCGCGTAGACACAGACCCGCCGGCGCCGAAGGCCGCGTCGATATCGCCTTACAGGGTCCCAAGAGCCGCGAATATCTGCTGGCGCTCGGCGGTGATGAGGCCGACTTGGCAGCGGTCAAGCGGCTGAAATGGGCGGGCGTCGCCCAGGTGACGCTGGGCGGGATCGACTTGATCGTCTCGCGCACTGGCTATACCGGTGAGCGAGTCGCTTACGAGCTCTTCGTGCATCCCGAGCGGGCGGCCGAACTCTTCCGCGCATTCGTCGACATGGGCGTGACGCCTTGTGGGCTGGCAGCGCGCGACAGCCTGCGCACGGAAGCCGGCTTGCCTCTCTATGGCCTAGAGCTGGCGGGCGACCTCAACCTGAACCCGGCCGAGGCCGGCTTCGGCGCCTATGTCAAGCTCTACAAACCCTTTTTCATCGGCAAGCGCGCTTTCATCGCGCATGAAGCGTTGCGCAAGCATGACGGGTCAGTGTCTACGCGACCCCAAGTCAGCCGCTTCCGCCTGGACAACAAGAGAGCGCGCCCGGCGCATTATGGCGACCCGATCGTCAACGCGCGCGGCCGCGTCGTGGGGACGGTCACCAGCTGCAATATCGATTCGGAGGGCTACCAACTGGGTCAAGCGCTGATGGAGCGCGGCTACCGCAAGCCAGGCACACAGCTAGCGGTCTTCGCGAGCGCTGGACGGGCCAAGCCGACCAATTACGCCGAGCTCGTCATCGGGGGGCGCGCCACCATGCCGCAGCCCTTGACGATCCTGACGCGCTTCCCGCGGCGCAAGTGAGACGGGCTGGCTACTTATCGGTTGAATGCCCGGCCCAATAATCGAATGTGACGGAGCAGACTGGCATTGTGTCGTGCACTGCCATATGCCCTCACTGGTTCGGTTGCGCCCATCCTATAGGAACGAATACGGCACAATACTGTAATAGATAGCGGCAGCCACTATCAATGCCACGATCAGTACTAGGCACCCCGCGATTATCACATAACAGCCCGCAGCCCCATCCTCATCACGCGCACTCGAATTAGGACGCGGTTGGCTCTGATCCATGAAACCCGCCGCGAGCAACCAATCGGGGTCGCCGCCCGGTTCTATCATACGTTCCCGCGCGCTTTCGTCATTCGGATTTTCCAAGAATTCATGCGGTGCTTCGTTCACGCCGCCACTTTCCTACACTCGCCTTCATCGCGATAGATCACTCGTTAACCTCATTGTACTCCTGCTTCAGCTCGATAGCACGATTTTCGATTACGGCAGTGAACAGGCTCAGATTACAGAAGAGAAGGAGGTGGCGCCGGTTTGAAATGTGAAATCTTGGCGAATCATAGGTCTCAAACGATGCCGCTCTGAAGCAGGTAGATTAGCAAAGTCAGTGTGATCGGGCTGATCAGCGTCGTCGTCATGATCAAGTTCAGCGCCAGGTCGCGGTCAGTGTCAAATTCGTAAGCCAGTATCAGCGTAAGCACCGCGGTCGGCATGCCCGCCTGCAAGATGAAGGCGAAACGCGCCGCGCCCTCCAAGTTAAGTAGAGAGGCGCATACAATCGCGACCAATGGCGCCAGCACCAGACGGATTGTCGTGCCCAAAAGCAGAAGCCGCCAGCGATCGGGCTTCTGGAATCCACCCAGTTGCAAACCCAGCAAGACCAGCATCAACGGTATCGACGCGTCCGCCAGCAGCTGCGACGTACGGCTGAGCGCCGGCGGCAATTCTTCTATGCCAGCCGCCTTCAGCGCAAAGGCCAGAACAAGCGCGTAGACCACCGGCGTACGCAATACGCTTTGAAACGATTGCAGCATGGATGCCTTGCCGCTCGAAGAAACGTATGGACCCAGCGTCCAGGCGACGGTCGAGCCGGCGATGTAGATGATGACGGCGTAGGTCAGCGCCTCCGCCCCAAAAGCGAAGCTCACGATCGATATGCCGAAGTTGGCGCCATTAAAGACAAAGGTGGAGACCAGGGTCGTGGCAAACTCGCGTGGACTGATTCTCTGCCAGCGTAGAAACAAGAAAGATAGCGCACCGATCGCGGCAAGAAGCGCAAGCGTGCCAATATACACGCGCAGAAAATCGCCACCGCTTATGTCACGCCGGTAAATGGCATCAAAGGCGAGCGCCGGCGAAAAGACGTAAAACATCATACTGGAAACCATCGCCGGATTGACATTGAGACGGCGACGCAGGGCGACGCCCACGGCCGCGATCGCCAGCACGGGGATCATATTGTCGACGAAGATTGTCAGGAGCTCAAGCACGAAGCGACCCCGCAAGTCATGGCGGCAATGCCCGAAGCATCATATTGACGCATCACAGAATCCTCAAGCCTTGCCGCTTAGGACCGCACTAAAGTCACCGGCCACCCGCGGCGCGCGCGGGCGCGCAGCAAAGCACGAGCTCCCTGGCCGCCCGCACCTCGTCCAGTCGGCGCACGGGCGCTGTGTGGGGCGCCCCCCGCAGCAGCTCGGGGTCCTCCCGCGCTTCGGCCGCGATCCGCTCCATCGCCTCGACGAATTCGTCCAGGTCGGCTTTGACTTCAGTCTCGGTCGGCTCAATCAGCAGCGCCTCGGGCACGATGAGCGGGAAGTAGTTGGTGGGCGGGTGGAAGCCGTAATCCATCAGCCGCTTGGAGATATCGAGCGCGTGCACGTCCTCGGCATCGGCGAAATGCCCCTCCAGCACGAATTCATGCCCGCAGTAGCGCGGGTAAGGCACGGTGTAAGTCTGCATCAGGCGAGCGCGCAGGTAGTTGGCGTTGAGCACGGCGTAGCGCGTCACATCGCGGATGCCGCTATCGCCGTAGACGCGGATATAGGCGTAGGCGCGCAGGTGCATGCCGAAGTTGCCGTGAAAGGCTTTCATACGCCCGATGCTCTTCTCCGGCATGACGAAGCCGTAAAGGGGGGCTTCTTCTCCCCTCCATCCCCCGGCACCTTCCCCCACCGAGAGGGAAGGGGAATGCTCTGACTGCATTGATGTATTTGAAGCCCCTCCCTCTTTGTGGGGGAGGGGTTTGGGGTGGGGGGTTGCGGGTTCGATAATCCCCACGACGGGTCCCGGCAAGTAGGGCGCCAGCTTGGCGTTGACGCCGACCGCGCCGCTGCCCGGTCCGCCGCCGCCGTGGGGCGTGGAGAAAGTCTTGTGCAGGTTGTAGTGCATGACATCGAAGCCAAGCGCGCCCGGTTTGACGACCGCCATCAGCGCATTCATATTGGCGCCGTCCATGTACATCAGTCCGCCGGCCTCATGCACAGCCGCGATCACTTCGAGGATGGTCGGCTCGAACAAGCCGAGGGTGCTGGGCACGGTGATCATCATGCCGGCGATGCGGTCGCGCAGGGCGCCTTCACAGGCGGCGCGCAGGGCGTCCATATCGACAT
Organism: Anaerolineae bacterium; assembly: GCA_012270545.1. Classification (GTDB taxonomy): domain Bacteria; phylum Chloroflexota; class Anaerolineae; order Aggregatilineales; family Phototrophicaceae; genus UBA6055. The sequence continues at coordinate 22,716 of JAAXID010000068.1, forward strand.
TGCCCTGGTCGTCGGCGGGCAGCTCCAGCACGTCCATGCCGGCCATGGTCACCGTGGCCGGGTTGGTGCCGTGGGCGCTGTTGGGCACGAGGATGAGATCACGCTGGCCCTCGCCGCGGTTAATGTGATATTGGCGGATCATAAGGATTCCGGCGAATTCGCCCTGGGCGCCGGCGGCCGGCGTCAGGCTTACAGCCTCGAAGCCGCTGATCTCGCCCAGCCATTTCTGCAGCTCGTGCATCAGGAAGAGCGCCCCCTGCGAGCCGCTCTCGTCGGTCAGCGGGTGCAGCTGGGCGAAACCAGGCAGGCGCGCGGCGTCTTCGTTGATCTTGGGATTGTATTTCATCGTGCAGGAGCCGAGCGGGTACAAGCCCTGGTCGATGGAGTAATTGAGCTTGCTCAGCTTGACGAAGTGGCGTACGACCTGGACTTCGCCCACTTCGGGCAGCGCCAGCTCCTCGCGCATCAGCGCCGCCGGCAGCTCGACCTTGGGCACATCGCATTCGGGCAGGTTGACGCCCATGCGCCCCGGCGAGCCGATCTCGTAGATCAGTGGTTGCAAGAGTTCGGCTGTCATCAGCGCAGCCCTCCCAGAATCTCGACCAGGCGGTCGATTTCTTCTTTGGCGTTCATCTCGGTCACGCAGAGCAGCATGCGGTCGGTCAGGTGAAAATAGTGCTGCCCCAGGTCATAGCCGCCGATGATGCCCTCGGCCAGCAGCGCGTCGTTTATCTCGGCGATCGGGCGCGGGCAAGCGACCACAAACTCGTTGAAGAAGGGCTTGCTCATATCGACGCTGTAGCCGTCCAGTCGGCTGATCTCGTTGGCGGCATAATGCGCCTTGTGATAATTGAGCTCGCCGACCTTGCGCAAGCCATTCTTGCCCATCAGCGCCATGTAGACCGAAGCCGAAAGCGTCATCAGCCCCTGGTTGGTGCAGATATTGCTGGTGGCGCGCTCGCGCTTGATGTCTTGCTCGCGCGGGCGCAGGGTCATGACGAAGGCGCGTTTGCCATCGGCGTCCAGCGTCTCGCCGATGATGCGGCCCGCGATGCGGCGCACGTATTTCTGGCGGATGGCGAAGTAGCCGAGGTAGGGTCCGCCGAAGCCGAGCGGCACGCCCATTGGCTGCCCCTCGCCCACCACGATGTCGGCGCCGAGCTCGCCCGGGCTCTTGAAGATCGAGAGCGCCATCGGGTTGGCGACCATCACCAGCAGCGCGCCGGCCTCATGCACGGCATCGGCCAGCGCCGCCAAGTCATCGATCTGGCCGAAGAAGTTAGGATATTGCACGGCGAGCATGGCGGTGTTCTCGTCGAGCATCTCCATCAAGTCGACGATTTCGCCGCGTCCGCGATCGCCGATGATGCGGATGTCGCGGCCCTGGTGGTAGGTGCGAACGACTTCACGATAGTGCGGGTGGATGGCGTGGCTGAGGATGACTTTTTTGCGTTTGTTGCGAGTCGCTTCGAGGGCGACGGTGACGGCTTCAGCGAGGCTGGTGGCGCCGTCGTAGTGGCTGGCGTTGGCGGCATCCATCCCGGTGAGGGCGCACATCATGGATTGGTATTCATAGGTCGCCTGCAGCGTACCTTGCGAAATTTCCGGCTGATACGGCGTGTAGGCTGTGTAGAACTCGCCGCGCAGCAAAATGTGATTCACTACCGATGGAATAAAGTGATGATAAGCGCCGGCGCCGCGAAAGATGGCGAAGTCTTGCGCATGGTCGTTCGCCTCGCTGATCGCCAGCATTTCCGCCGCCACTTCCATTTCGCTCATCGGCGGCGGTAACTCCAATTGGGGAAAGCGGTGCGTCGCCGGCACAGCCTCGAACAATTCGTCAATTGAATCGACGCCGATCTCCGCCAGCATCTGCCGCGTTTCAATTTCGGTGTGCGGTATGTAGCTCACTTATGGTTCAACCTTTCTTATGCATGTCCGGCGCTGTAACCGGGTCGGCGCGCCAAGAGTCGCTCGACCGGAACATCAGCGGCGGCGCAACTAGCGGCTGTCGCAATAGGCAGCATAAGCCGCCGCGTCCATCAATCCATCAAGCGGGGCCAGGTCCTTCGCTCTGATTTTGACCATCCAGCCGGCGCCGAAGGGATCGGCATTCACCGTTTCGGGCGCATCCTCAAGCGCTGAATTAATTTCAATGATCTCACCAGCGACTGCGCTGTACAATTCGGAGGCCGCCTTCACCGATTCAACTTCACCGAAGGAATCGCCACCGTCAAGCGCATCGCCCGCGTCCCTGAATTCAACGTAGACGATGTCGTTCAACTGATCCTGCGCGTAATCCGTGATGCCAATCGTCACCACATCGCCGTCAACGGCAAACCACTCATCCGTCTCCGCGTATTTCAGTTCCGTCGCTGTCTTCCAATCGCCCATCGTTCTCTCTCCTCAAGCAAATCAATGAAAAAGGGCGCACCTCATGCCGAGAATGCGCCCTGTCGGTCTCCCTGACCTTCAGAGGTTCTTGCCCCAAGAATCCTTTTGCCTGAGAGTTTCACGCAAGTTGGCGTCTTGTCGCTTGCCCCTTCGGCGTTCTGCCGTCGACAGAATCTCTCTTCTTGTAGCATAATCATTCTAACGACTTTCACGCTCGTCCGCAACGCAGGCATTCAACACTTGAGCGCGCGCTCCAACTTCATCAGCACAAAAGTTGCTGTTAGAATCAGCTGAGGGATATCGCACCTAAAAGGAGCCAGGATTCGTCAGTGAAAAGCAAGCGGAACGCAACACCATACTTGCGCCTGCTCTATGGCATGATCACTGGGTTGCTGATCGGCATTTCGGCTTTAGCCATTTACCTCGTCCAGGATCAACTGCGGGAACCAAAGGCGGTCGACACCGGTCACTTCAGTGTTGAGGGCGAGGCCGAGTTTGATGGCGCGATCCAGATAGAGCCGCCAATCGTCGTGCCAGATTTCACGCTCACCGATCAAGATGACGAGCAATTCAAGGTCAGCGATCTACGCGGGCACCATGTCCTGCTTGCATTTGGTTTCACCAACTGCCCCGATATCTGTCCATTGACGTTGAGCGACTTCCAAAGCATTAAAGAGTTGCTCGGCGGAAGCGCGGAGCGGCTGGCATTCGTCTTCATCAGCGTCGACGGCAGCCGCGATACGCCTTCGGTCCTGCGCAGCTATTTGGGTTTCCGCGAGCTGGAGGGCATCATTGGCTTAACCGGGGACGAAGATTATGTGCGAGAGATCGGAGCGCCCTTCGGGCTCGCCTTCGAGGTCATTGGCGAAGCGGCAACCGGCGCCTATTCCGTGAACCACACTGTCGGTTCCTTCTTGCTTGATCCGCGCGGACGCTGGATTATGCGCTTTCAATTCGGTCTGCCGCCGGACCGGGTTGCCGCAGAACTGAGCGAGCTGTTGTGGTAATACGAATCTGGCGTCAGCGGCGGACGAAGGCGCGCGGAACACGCGGCGCGATGGAGGTGACGACCTCATAATTATTGCTGTGGATCCATCCCGCGATTTCTTCCGCGCTGATTCTGTCGTCGCCCTGCCGTCCCAAGAGCACCGCTTCATCGCCTGCCTGCACACCCGGGATCTGGCTGATGTTGACCGTGATCTTCTCCATGCTGACCCGCCCAATCAAAGGCGCCCGCTGTCCACGGATCAGGACCTCGCGCCACGTGTAGGGCGTTCGGCGCAAGCCATCGGCATAGCCGACCGGCAACACGGCGATGGTTTCACTGCCTTGTGTGCGATAGGCATTGCCATATCCAAC
>JAAXID010000226.1 GCA_012270545.1 Anaerolineae bacterium
GGCTTAGGGACGACGACGCGCTGCTGGATGTATTCTTCGCCTACAGCCACGATACGATCCTCTTTTTCAGTGATCGCGGCAAAGTTTATTCCTGCGTGGCTTATGAAATCGCCGATACGGAAAGAGACAAGAAAGGGACGCTCATTCAAAGTCTGCTGCCCTTGGAAGGCGGCGAACGGATCACTGCCATACTTGCCCTGCCGGAGGAGCAAGTTGACCGGGAAGAGGGCTACTTTGTTTTAGCGACCAGCCAAGGCAAAGTCAAACGTGTTGAGCAGGGCGAGTTTATGGATGTCCGCTATAGCGGCCTGATCGCTATGAACGTTCTGGATGGCGACTCGCTGCGCTGGGTTAAATGGACGAATGGCGATCAACAGATTGTAATGGCCTCCGCCAACGGGCAAAGCATCTTGTTTCACGAAGCTGAAGTTCGCGCCATGGGTCGGCAGGCCGCCGGCGTAATGGGAATGCGCCTGGCGAAAGGCGACGAAGTCGTTGGCATGGATGTCGTCGGTGACCACCATACACATGTGCTCGTCGTCACCAAGAACGGCTACGGCAAACGCAGTCCAATAGCCGAATACAGACAGCAGGGACGCTTTGGTTTTGGTGTGCGCACGCTAAAGCGAAATCAACGAACCGGACCCGTGACCGCCGTACGCTGCATTCGCGATGATGACGATATTATGTTCATCTCTCGAAACGGTGTGATGCTGATTTCCAAAAACGGGATTGTACTGCGCACGCAAGTCTCCGAGATCCGCGAAACCGGGCGAAACACGCAAGGGGTCAAATTGATGAATCTTGATGAAGGTGATCATGTTGCCGGCATCGCCATCATGAATGACGCTGAAGATAGTATGCTCGAACTTGAGGACGACGAAGAAAGCAGTTTATCTGATCACAACGGCAACATGTGATCGCGCTATTCTCCCGCCGTCACCCCTGACGATTCATTTGCCGCTGTACTCTGAAGACGTCTACAAGTCGCAGGTAGCGGAGCGTGAAGAAGCCAAATCGGCTCCAGGTTCTGGTCGCGAAATCGCTTTCGGAAACTGACAGCTATTAGCGCCGGCGCACCTATTCGGCCTCGGATTCGGCTTCTTCATCACCGGCCTCGCCTTCTTCGCCCTCGAGTTCTTCCTCAAGCTCGTCAAACTCTTCTTCCGCGCGCGCCGCAGCCGGCTGGACGATCTTGGCGAGCATCTCGTTGGGGTCGTTGTGCACGGTGACGCTTTCGCCAAATGTGAGGTCGCGCACTAAGACTTCGGAGCCTAGTTCGGTCAATGTTGTAAGATCGATCACAATGCTATCGCGGATATCGCTGGGGAAAACCTCCAACGTCAGCGAACTTCTGCCAGTGATCAAGATGCCTTCGCGCGCTGCGACGACGGGGCTCTCGCCTCGCATCACGATTGGCACTTCTACACTGATGCGCTGTGTCTGATCAACAGCGAGGAAATCCACATGTAGAATGTCGCCACGCACGACATCCCGCTGTACCTCACGCGCCAATGAGGGAAAGCTGTCGCCATTCACTTCGACATCTATAAGATTGGTGCCGCCCGCGTTCATCAAAGTAACTTCTACCGAGCGATAGGGAAACTGCACACTTATCGGGGCGATTGATGGTCCGTAAATGATTCCGGGGACATACCCCTCACGCCGCAGTTGACGATTCTTCTTTCCCTGAGCCTGACGCAGTTCCGCGGCAAGTTGAAATTCCGCCATGATGTGAAACTCCTCAATATACGCTCGACGCGTCGGCAAGCGGGCACTCGCGAGCGATTTCTATCCGGGACAAAGTCGACTGATTCTAGGAGCGCTTCGGGCTCAAGTCAATAGCGGGAGCAGGAAAACGCCAACATATAATAGGCGGTTTCATACAAGCGGGTAACGGGACTCGAACCCGTGACCTACTGCTTGGGAAGCAGGCGCTCTACCAACTGAGCTATACCCGCAAACTTCATCCATTCTAGACCGCCGGCGTTCGGGTGTCAAGTTTGCCGGTGACAGGGGAGTGTCTAATTTCGAGGATATGGCAATCCATAATCCTAGCGAATTCGGCAGGATCTTTCATGCCGCTTTCACCAGCCCGCAAGTGTGCTATGATACGGTGTCTCTCGTTTTCCTCGAAACGGAAGGAGACGGCAACTCTCCACGATAGGCTGCACGAACAATGATAATTCATCCTGAGCCAACGGGCGTGGCCTTAACCGTCGATGCGTACATTTGGAAGAAGCAACGTAACAATATCCGTAGACAGCAGGCTTGCCAGCGCTAAGGTCGAGGAGCGCATCATTTGCCAATGACCAACATTCTCCAGCGTCCGCAAAACAAGCTCAAGATCCTCATCATTCTGCTCTATTACCATCCGCACTCGACTGGTTTAACTCATTATGTAAAGATGCTCGCCGAGGAGCTTGTCTGCCGTGGTCATGAGGTGACGGTGGTCGCATCTTGTCATAGCCGGGATTTATCGCTGGGCGAGACCAGGCTCAACGGCGTGCGCGTCGTCAGGTTATGGGCACCCATCGCCTTGAGCCGTGGCCGAATCATGCCAACCTACCCTTGGGCGATCAACAAGCTCTTGCGTGAACACGATGTCGCGAACATTCACATTCCGCTGTTGGAAACGGCGCTGATCGCATTCCTCGCAGGCATTGCCGGCGTGAATATCATCCCAACACATCATGGCGACCTGATCTTGCCGAAGAATCCCATCAACGACATGATCACCAGAATCATGTTCGCCTTCTACAAGTATATGGCAAAGCGCGCTCCCTGCATCATTGGGCTGAGCGATGACTACGCGGACAATTCATACTATCTGCTGCCTTTTCGTGAAAAAGTGAGAATCATCTACCCGCCAATGATCATTCCAGAACCGGACCCCGTCGGCGTCAAAAGACTGCGAGAAATGTGGCAGCGGGATGGCGGACCGCTCATCGGATATGCCGGACGTTTTGTGCAGGAGAAACGACCCGATCTGCTGATTCGCTCGCTGGACGTCGTCAACGGCGAGTATCCCAACGCTCGGATCGTATTCGCCGGCGAATACGATATCAGCTATGAAGGAACCTGGCAGCGGCACCAGGACCTCGTCGAGCGCTACCGATCGCAACTCATATTCCTTGGGCTCGTGCGTGACAAGCAAGAACTGGCAAACTATTATGCCGCCTGCGATGTAATTGTCATGCCGAGTGACAGCGACTGTTTTCCGCTGGTACAGGGAGAAGCGATGCTCTGCGGGACGCCAGTCGTGATGACCGATATCGCCGGCGGACGGGTGGCTGTTACAATAACTGGCATGGGCAAGCTAGCCAAACCGGGGAACTGGCGATCAATAGGTGAAACGACGCTCGCGGTGCTGGCAGATCTCGACCGATATACGAAGCCAAGAGATTATATCCGAAGCATTTTCTCCTTTGAAGAAACCGTTAACCGATACGAATCGATCCTGTACGAATACGCCAAGACCTGAGGCCAAGGCCATAACTGCCCCCGAGCGCCGCGACATTGATTTTCCAAGTCTCCCGTCGTGCCGGCTCAATGAGGCCTCTGGCTCCGGATTCAAAACCGCAGTCAGCAGTATCCCAATTACAATGCTCACCTATTTGAATTCGTATATCAATGATTCATCACTCCCTCGGAAGCAAACATTTGACCACAGGCGATAAATCGGATAAAGTTATCTGTAGCAAGCTTATTTTCAACCTGTTGGTACTTCGCTGAACAGATTGTTGAAGTTAAGGGGGGAATCCCGCAATGAAACGAACTATAGGCATTTCCATTCGCGCTCTCGTCTTGTTGGCGCTCTTGATGACCGCCGCCGTCGCCGTCGCCCAGGACAAAGCGCAAAATGAAAGCGCAGCCACGCCGCCGTTCATCGGCATTCGCTACTGGCATCATGATGAGGGCCTGTTCGTCACCGGCATCATCCCGAATACGCCTGCGGCCGAGGTGGACCTGGAAGCGGGCGATATTGTCGTGGCTGTCGAGGGCGAATCCATCCGAGTTGAAACCGTGCGGGAAGTCGTCTGGAAACACGCTATCGGCGCCACAGTTTCCTTGAGCATTGACCGCGACGGCAGGCAATTTGAGCAAGATTTGACCCTGGTTGCGCGCCCTGAGGATCTCTTCGAGAATCCCGACTACGCGATGCCGCTGGACTTGGCTTCGGTCGGTCTGTTTGTCGGACAGTGCAATGACAAGCTGCTGGTCATCGGCGCCCTATCCGATTCCGAAGTGGCGACCGCGGGCTTCCACGTATACGACGAAATCGTCGCGATTGATGGCGACGAAGTCCACACAATTGGCGAGGCTGATGCGGCCCTATCCGGCTTGAGCGAAGGCGACGAACTCAGCTTCGACATATTGCGTGGCGACCGTGAAATGACGATCAAGGTCATCGCAGAAGATCACCGCAGGCGGGATCCGCGTCGGCGTCCGCCACGCCGGCCGCATCCACGCTTGGAGGTTGAGCGCGCTTACGTATCCGACAATATTGAGCTGGGTTACGGCGATGGCTTCGTCGTCGTGAGCGTCCTGAACCCGGCGCATGAGCTCTACGCGGCTGGTCTGCGTCAATTTGACCTCATTGTCGAGGCCAACGAGGCGCCTGTGGAAGAAGCTGCTGATCTGTTCAGTGGCGACACGATTCAAATCGCAGTCGAACGCGCGCACCGCACCTTGCACTTCGACATACCGGCATCCGCCGCGCCGCTACTGATGTTTGGCGATATCGAGCCGGTCGATCAAGATCGTTCGCAGTGGCTGGGCTTGCACGAGAAGCAGGTTACCCTGGGCGTGCGCTACCTTCAGTTGGAGCCTGACAGCCCCTATTTCGCGGGCAGCGAGGTGACCCACGGCGCCTTCATCGCCGAAGTGATTGAAGGTCTGCCCGCTGAAAAGGCCGGTGTACAGGAAGGCGACATCATCTTAGCGGTCGCTGGCGAGCCAGTCACGCTGGAGATTGACCTGCGCAACCGCATCTACTTCCACGAACCAGGTGAGCAAGTGACACTCGATATCCTGCGCGATGGTAAGATCTTGCAGATCGACGTGGTTCTGAGGGTGGCGAGCAAGTAAGCTACAGAACGCAATAGGATTCAGAAGCCCCTGTCAGATGGCAGGGGCTTTTCATTTGGTTTCTGCATTAGAGTTCTTCGCGGCCAGCAATTCGTCTTGCGCATCGCCCGCCGATTCACGCTGCTTAAACGCCGAAACAGAAATAAGACCAAGAAGGCAATGCGATGATTGCTGCATGAAAGGAATTGCCAAAATAGTGCAAAGTTTGTACGGGCGAGCCGGTAGCTCGCCCACTCTCGCTATAGATTTGTAATCAGTCTTCGCATGATTAACTTGATACTACTGAGGAGCGACATCTAGGCGCGGGAGCCTGAGATCATGATAGACGGACGACTCAATGAGTCGCCCCTACGAGGGTTGTCCGATACTACAAATCTTACGCAGAGACAGCTGAAATAGTTACAAAACATCTATATACGGCGGTCAATTTTTGCAAAAGCAACATATTTCTACAGAATGCCCCGAGAATAGCTCCCCTTCCCTAGCTCGNNGCGCCGCGTAGACACTGGCGGTCGGGGATGGGGTAGAAAAACGAGGTAGCACGACCCAGTAGTGGACAAGCCTTACATGGCCACCGCGGTGAGCTAGTGCATTCGCGATGGCGCTCACATCCAGATTGCCTCCGCGTCACGAGGCAAAGACCGCGGGTAATCGGCGCTACTTCGCGTATTCGACCCGCCGCGTCTCGCGGATGACGTGCACCTTGATCTGACCCGGATATTGCATATCGTTCTCGATTCGCTTGGCGATATCGCGCGCCAACTGTATTGAGGCGTAGTCATCGACCACCTCGGGACGCACGATGATGCGCACCTCGCGGCCCGCCTGCAGCGCATAGCTCTGATCCACGCCGTCAAAGGTGTTGGCGATTTCCTCCAACTGCTTGACCCGGCGGATGTAAGAATCGAGACTTTCGCGCCGGGCGCCGGGGCGCGCACCGGATATGGCGTCAGCCGCCTCGACGATAAAGGCTTCGACACATTCTTTCTCAACTTCGTGATGATGGGCGGCGATGCAGTTCACAACAGCGGCCACCCCACCATAGCGCTTAACGAATTCGGCGCCGATCTGCGCGTGCGTGCCCTCAACATTGTGGTCGATCGCCTTGCCGATGTCGTGAAGCAAGCCGCCAGCTTTGGCGATATTTACATCGGCGCCCAATTCCATGGCGATCATGCCGGCGATATGTGCCGTCTCGATCGCATGAGCGTGCTGATTCTGTCCGTAGCTGGTGCGAAACTTTAACTGGCCCAATAACTTCAGCACTTCCACATGCAAACCATGTATCCCGGTTTCGTATGCGGCCCGTTCGCCCTCTTCGCGAACAATCTGTTCGACTTCCGCCCGCGTGTCTTCGACAAGTTTTTCAATCCGCGCCGGGTGAATGCGCCCATCGACCACCAGTTTCGCCATGGTACGCTTCGCCACTTCACGACGCACCGGATCAAAACTGCTGATGGTGACCGACTCCGGCGAGTCATCCACGACGACATCGACGCCGGTCGCCAGCTCGAAAGAGCGAATATTACGCCCGTTGCGGCCGATGATGCGCCCTTTCATGTCGTCGCTGGGCAAGTGTACGACACTCACCGATACCTCGTTGACCTGCTCGGACGCCAGACGCTGGATAGCCATAGCGATGAGGCTGCGCGCTCGCTGATCGGCCGTTTCGCGCGCCTCCGCTTCCACTTGCCGGATGATCCGCGCCATATCGTTTCGCGCATCCAGCTCGATCGAATCCAGCAGCTGCTGACGCGCCTCGTCGACGGTCATCTGCGCGATGACCTCGAGTTTCTCGATCATGGTCGTTTCGGATTTCTTGAGCTCGTTTTCCTTCCGGTCGAGGCGGCTCTGGCGCTTGTTCAGCTGCTGGTCACGCTGCTCAAGGCGTTCCATCCGGTTGTCAAGATCTTTGCGCCGGCGCTGTATGCGTTCGTCTTCGTCGTTGAGATCTCGGCGGCGGCGTGAGATTTTCGTTTCGGCTTCGCTGATGCGGCGCTGCGCTTCATTATCGGCGTCAACGAAGATCGTCGCCTTTTCGGCTTCGGCGCTGTTCAGTATTTGCTTGGCATCTTCGGAGGCTTTGAGGAGTGCGCTTTGCCCTTCTTCCTGCTGCCGCTTCAGCAGCGCTTGCACGCCCCGGCGGCTTCCAACAACATAACCCGCGATAATCCCAACAAAGGCCGTAACAACTGCGAGTAAAACGGTTGCAAGTACATTGACATCCATAGTGGCTTGACGGTATCCATTGGATACATTCGTCTTGCTCCTTTCTTCACTTGATTCGGCTAAAACCCACCGAAACTATTCCGCATCGTCGGGGTGAAAGTAACCGGGATCACGCTCTTCCAATTCCGTCCCCAAGCGCAGGACAGCATCCCTGATCGCGTACTCGTCGAAACCGCGGCGGCGAAGCATCGCGCTCATCTTTTGCCGGAATGCTTGACGCGTGTTCCCCCGGTAGCGCGACATCCGCGCTTGCGCAGCCCGGAATGCCGTTTCCGCCTCATCGACTTCCGCCAACAGGCCGTCGACGATTTCGTCGTCCACGCCCTTCTGCCGCAACTCGTATCTCAGCGCGCGCGAACCCATGGGCTTGAAACGATCACGATTGGAAATCCAAAAGCGCGCAAACGCCATGTCGTCCAGGTAACCACGCTGCCGCAATCGCTCAACCACGATTGCGATGAGAGAAGCCGGTACGTTTTTCTTGACAAGATGACGGCGAACTTCTTCCGTACTGCGTGCTCGGTAGGACAGAAAACGAACAGCCTGATCAAAGGCACGCTGGAGAGACTCAGCGTCGGATAACTCAGCCACTTCCGTCTCGGTCAACGTCTGCCCGCGGCTGAGGCGAGCCGCCGCCATCAGGGGCAGGTCCAGGGCATATTCATCATCGAGGTAGAGCCGCACGCGCTCCTTGTCTCGCTGATGCGCTTCCAGATCAGTGACCACGGGCATCGCATCCGTCCAATACAAACAACCGCAGTTCTTCCGAAGCTGCGGCCAGACCAGCGACAAATTACAAGATGCGTCAAACCGCCTAGGTGACTATAACAGCGCCAATAGAATCAATTCGAAACGCCCCGCAGTTCCTGTACAACGCTACGGCAAAGCGTGTCAAAATTCTCCACAGCTGAACTTTCGAAATGAAAGTTCATGTCAACCTGATCCAATCCTACGGTGAGCTGATTGATCGCTCGCAATTTGCGCGGTATGATCCGCAGTCGCAAACTCGGCAAAGCATGCTAACGCGCAAATGTCGCCGAATTTGCTATGAATATCGCCACCTCAGCTTGTCACAGCTACTTCCACCTGTGAGCCGCAACTCTTGTCGGTGGTCTTGAATTTACTCCTTCGCACGATGGCAATGACTAAACGGTCATTGGCCAATCATTCTTTATTATACAGATATACAGAAAAAAAGGCATTGGCAAGTATTGTGTTGTCGAAACGGGAGACGACTTGCGGAATTAACGCTTGTGAACAAGGGCAGATCTCTCAATTGATGCCAAAATTGTCGAATGAGAGAAAGATCACGAATGAAGCGCATGACCCGATCGGCGCGCACCAAGTCATCATCCAGGCGCAGACGGTCAAGCAGATCGCAATGGTCGAGCAATGGCAGCTCGCGGGAGTGAAGATGGCGAGGCGCTCACGCGGCATATTGATTACCGGCGGCGGCACCTTTCTCGGCGACAACATTGCGTCGGCTCTGCTGGCGGAAGGCGCCAAGGTGAGTTTGTTGGTGCGGCCTGGCGCCGAAGACAAGCTCGGACCGCTGGCGCAGCATACGCGCTGGTCGACGGCTGATGTCTGGAGCCCCGCCAGCTTGCGCGGCAAGGCGCGCTTGCACTCGGCAGTCGTTCACACGGTGGGCAGCTTGACTGCTGATCCGGCACAGGGACTGTCGTTTCACCGGCTCAACTTTGAATCAGCGCGCAACGTCGCCAACATGTGCGTCAGTGACGGCGTAGAGCATATTATTCTAATCAGCGGCGTCGGCGCGCCCTGGATCAATCGCGCCTATATCCGCTCCAAACGAGAGGCCGAGGATTACATCGACAGAATGGGCTTGCGCGCCACGATTGTCCGCGCGCCGCTGCTCTACGTGCCGGGGCAAAGCCGCTCACTCTTTTACCGAACGTTGTCCCTGCTTGGCGCTTTGCCGCCGCTCTCATGGTTGTACCTGGGCCGGATCGCGCCGATCCCCGTTGACACGCTTGCGCGCGGCGTCGCGAAGCTCGCAACGTCCCCCGCTGAGGATCGGCTCATCTATTACGCGCGTGACCTTCGCAAGCGGATTCGTCGGGGCATGCCGCGCCAGGCCTCCGACATAATGGAGACCTACAGCCCGCAGGGAACTAATAGCATAAGCCCCTATGAAGCGCTCGATGAAGATCTGCCCTTCGGCTGGTCGCCAAGCGACGAGCCCTCTTAACTTGCGCTTGAAAAGAGCTGACTGCGAAGTATAATATGTGTCCTTTCAGGCGACGTAGCCAAGTGGTAAGGCAGAGGTTTGCAAAACCTTCATTCGTGGGTTCGAATCCCACCGTCGCCTCAGACGCGGCATCGCGCGGCGCTGCCCGGATGAAAACCCGAGTCCAACGCGCAGGCTCAGATGTGGAGCACGATCGGGGCAATCGTGATCGGAAGTTCGCGGACAAGATGCTCGCTCCCCTGACGAATTACAGTCTGAGCAGCGTCTGCCCCGCCTGCGCGAGCAAGACCTACAAGCAGGCCTGCAAGGTGCGCTGTCCCAGGTGCGGCTTCATGTGGGATTGCAGCGAGCTTTAAGGACGGCACTTCTCGGCGGCTATTTTCCAGAAGCGTTCGACATAAGCGCCGGATTGCGGGTCGGTGAAGGCGCGCCGCACGTCAGTTTCCATCGCCCCCAGGTTCTCCCAAAACGTGCTGATCTGCGAATCATAACAAGCGATCGCCCGGATTTTCGCTCTCATTTCGGAATCACTCAAGACGATATCGGCCGGCTCCAATGGCAGGTCGATTGCGCCCAGCGCCATCTCGGTAGACCGATCCGCCTTTGAATAGGGGAACTCCACATAAAAGCG
>JAAXID010000272.1 GCA_012270545.1 Anaerolineae bacterium
ACCGAGACCTTCCTGCCCAAGGTCGATGGCATCGTCCAGGTGACCTGCCTGTTGCTCGATCACTTGTCGAAGCGCGGCATCGAGGCGCTGGTGATCGCACCGCGTTATGGTGAAAGCCCGCGTTACAACAATGTGCCGGTGCGCAGCCTGCCCAGCCTGTCCTTTCCGCTGTATCCGGAGGCGCGGCTGGGCTTCGCCACCTTGTCGCTCTATCGCGATCTGGCCGCTTTTCAGCCGGATGTGGCGCACCTCTTTCACCCGGTGATGACCGGCATCCCGACGATGATGATGCTGAAGTGGATGGCAGTGCCGACGGTGACCTCGTTCCATCTGGATTACGCGCGGCTGGCGTCACAATTTCGGGTGGGCGCGCTCGACCTGGGATTCACGCGTCCGTTGATCGACGAACTGACCAAGAACGTCTTCAATTGGGCGGACGCCAGCCTAGCGCCATCGAAACTGGTGCAGCGGCAGATGCGGCGTCTGGGCATTTCGAATGTTGGCTTGTGGCGGCGCGGCGTCGATGCGGAGGCGTTCAACCCCAGGTTTCGCTCGGCGGCGATGCGCGCTGAAATGACGGAGGGCAACCCGGACGATACAGTGCTGCTCTCCGTCGGTCGCCTGTCGGAGGAGAAGCAGATCGAGCATATCCGCCCGACTTTGGAGCAACTGCCGAATACGCGGCTGGTTCTGGTCGGCGATGGTCCGGCGCGCGCCGAGCTGGAGCGGTACTTCGCTGGAACATCAGTCAAGTTCATGGGCTACCTGCGCGGAGAGCGGCTGTCGCAGGCTTACGCAAGCGCCGATATTTTCGTCTTCCCCTCGCGGCTGGAGACCTTCGGGCTGGTCGTGATTGAGGCGATGGCGGCTGGGCTGCCGATTGTCGCGGCGCGGGTGGGCGGCGTCGGCGATATGATCAGCGAAGGCCTGAACGGCTATACCTTCGAAAGCGGCGATACAGCGATGCTGCTAGAGGGCTTGCGCAAGATCGCGCGGGATCGGGATACCATGCGGCGCATGGGCCAGCAGGCGCGCGCTTACGCCGAGGGGCAATCCTGGGAGACGGTTATGGATGAGGTCGTTGACGTCTACGCGCGGCTGACCGCGGAGAAGAGGCCACATGCCATTGCGGTTTGAGCGCTATTCCGCCATCGCGCGCTGCACCGCCTCGACCACGCGCCCATGATGCGCGCCGTTGCTGATGATCATACCGGGGTTGGGCAGAGTCTCGCCCTGTGAGAAATCGAGAGGGGTCCCGTCGAGATCGGTGACAGTACCGCCCGCTGATTGCACCAAGGCAACGCCGGCGACATGATCCCAGATTTTGTGGGCGTAGTCGCTGCCTTCGCGCGGCAGACGCAGGTAGAGATCAGCATCTCCGCAGGCGACCAGGGCGTATTTCTCCATGCTGTCCAATTCGAGGATGCGGACCTCACCCAGCCCGGCGAGTTCGCGAGCGCGGGCCATGCGCGATTTGCTGGCGTGGGCGCGCTCGAAGCTCTGCACGGCGATGATGTCGGCGGCGCGACTGCGGGAAGAGACGGTCACGCGCCTTCCGTCTCCGGCGGCCAGCGGCGCGCGATACGTCGATCCAGCGTGCGTGTAGAATAAAGCGCCGTCGCCATCGTTGTAGCCGGGGGCGGCGACGATGCCTTCGGCCGCCTGCCCTTCCAGCAGCAGCCCGCAGGCGATGGCGTAATGACGTTGGGCGAGGAAGCCCTTGGTGCCGTCTATCGGGTCGATGACCCAGGTGCGGGCGGCGAGGCGATCAGCGCCGAAATCGAGCCAGGCGACCAGCTCCGCTTCGCTGACGTCTTGACGCAGGACTCCCGACACAAGCTGCAGAATCTGAGCGCGCTGTTCTGCCGAGACGAGCTGGGTGAATTGCTCACCCGATTCTTCAGCGACGACGGCATCGTCTGGATAATGCTGTTGCAGGGCGCGGCAGATAATCGCCTGCGAACCGTAGTCGGCGATGGTGACGGGCTCGCTGTGGTCGCCAGCGGATTTGGTGTGGGCGATGAGATAACGCTCTTGCACGAGGCGGCAGAGTTTCGCCGCGTCCCGCACGGCAGCAAGTATCGCAGCCATAGATCGTCCTTTGAGACTCCTTTGCTATGAGTAGGATAATCCGCAGCGCGCGAATTTGACATGTGCTGTTCTCAAAGAAAAGGGACGGGCCGCAGCCCGTCCGCAGTTTAGATGTGCTCAAAGCAAATCGCTGGGGCACTACCGTGGGCCTCTACTTCTAGTGGCAGGCGCGCCGCTAGGACTCGGAATGGCGCTCGTTTTCCTCTTTGCCAGTTGGTTCGAAGCGGCCAGGCGAAACATACCAGATGGCGCCAACAAAGAGCAGGATAAAATACAGAAACAGAATGAACCAAAGTTCGGCAAAAGCAAGGTTAAAGGATGTCATGCCTAGGCCCACCTTCTCCAGACTCATTTGCTTCGCAAGGCACTACAGAAACTCGGAAGCAGTACACTTATACAGCGAAATTTATCAACATCATTTTATGAAATTAGTACAGGAAAAGTCAAGTTATTTTAGCTACTTAATACAAGTGAGCCCCCTCATAAGCCAGCCACGCGCCTCGATATCTCGCAGTTTATTAACGCGTTTTGGGGAGGAATCCGATTTTCCGCGGGCTCACTCTCCGGACAAACACGCAAGCTCGGTCGGACAGCGTCGAGATCACCCTTGCGCTTCGCAGGCAACTCGTGTACATTCCTCTCCCTTTGAACTAATGTTCGAGGTCAAGCCATTCACAGGAGTAAGCATTGAACCGGAAAAGCGAGTTCTCAATTGAAGGCTTGCGGGAGTACAACCGCAGCGGTCCGGTGCGCTGGATCATCTCGCATTGCTTCGAGCACAAGCCCTATTTCTTCGTCGGCTTGGTGGGCTTCGCCCTGACCTACATCGCCTTTTCGGGGGCGCGGGTGATGTTTGGCAAAGGCGCGGAGCTAATCATCGAGGGCGGGGATGCCCAGGCGGTGATCGCGGTCAGCCTCGCCGTATTGATTTTGTCGGTATCGGACGGTCTGTTTTCGCTTATGGGATCGATGGCGATGGTCATCTTGTCGACGCGGGTCGAGCGCGATTCGCGCCACGAGCTCTACGCCAGCTTGCTGGGCAAGAGCCAGACCTTCCACGACCAGCAGCGGGTCGGCGATATCATGGCGCGCGCCACCGATGATGTGCGCCAGCTCAATTTTGTGATTCACCCGGGCATCATGTTCATTTTCGATATGGTGCTGGGTTTCGCCGTGCCGATGATTTACATCGCGGCGATCAATCTGGAATTGCTGCTGGTGCCGATAATTTTCGTCATCGCCTATGTCATCGTCGTGCGCCGCTACATGCGCCGGCTGGAACCGGTGATGATGCAGCAGCGAATGCAATATGGCACGCTCAGCGCCCGCTTGGAGGAGACGATCAGCGGCATCGAGATTGTGAAAGTGGCGGCGCAGGAAATCGAAGAGCGCAAGAAGTTCAAGCGCAACGCCTGGAAATTCCGCGACTTCTTCGTGCAGCAGGGCAAGATCGAAGCGGCCTATCTGCCGCTGTTGATGTTCGGCATCGCCTTCGGTTTCTTCTTCCTGCATTGCCTGAACATGTACAGCCGCGGCCTCCTCAGCATCGGCGATATCATCGCAGTCGCCGGCTTGATGCAGGTGCTTTCATTCCCGGTTTTCATCTCGCTGTTTTCGATCAGCATGATTCAGCTGGGCATAGCAGGCGCGCGCCGCATCCTCGAGTTGATCGAGCAGCGCTCGGATATCGATGAAAATTTGGGGGGCTACAGCGCGCCCGTCCACGGTGCCATTGAGTTCGATAATGTGACCTTCAAGTTCCACGGCAGCACGGTGCTGGAGGATGTCTCATTCAGGGTCGAGCCGGGGCAGACGGTGGCAATCGTCGGGCAGACCGGCTCGGGCAAGTCGACGCTGACCCAGCTGGTCAGCCGCACCTACGATGTCGATGAGGGGCGCGTCTTGATCGATGGCGTTGATGTGCGCGCTTGGAACCTCGATCGGCTGCGCTCGCAGATGGGCAAGATCGAGCAGGATATCTTCCTTTTCTCGCGCTCCATCGCGGAAAACATCTCTTTTGGCGTGCAAAACGCCACGCAAGAAGAGATTGAAAACGCGGCCAAAGAAGCGCAGGCGCATGAATTCATCACCTCGTTCAATGAGGGATACGATAGCGAAATTGGCGAGCGTGGCGTGACCTTGTCCGGCGGGCAGCGGCAGCGGCTGGCATTGGCGCGCGCGTTCTTGCGGCAGCCGCGCATTCTGATCCTCGATGATTCGACGAGCGCCATCGACAGCGCGACCGAAGACGAGATCCAGAAGGCGATGCGCCGGGCGCAGGAGGGGCGCACGACGATTCTGATCACGCATCGGCTATCGCAAATCCGCTGGGCGGACCGCATCATCGTCTTAGAAAACGGCCGGGCGATCGCCAATGGCGCGCACGAGGAATTGCTGCGCAGTTCCGATCATTATCGCCGGATATTCGCGCGCTATGGCGCGGTGGAAACGCCGGTTGGGCAATTGGCAGCGGGAGGAGGCGCCTGATGGGCTTCATCATGGACGGCCTGGACGCCGAAGATTACGATCGCAAATACTCCGATTGGGCGCTGGTCAAACGCATCCTGGGTTACTTCAAGCCGCATCTGTGGAAGATGATCGTGGTAGGCGCGGTGGTCTTCCTCAGCTCGGTGATGGATCTGATATTGCCGGTGGTCGTCTCGCAGGCGCTGGATCAGTTGCAGTTCACGCCGGAAGCCTTTGACCCGGTCGGGACGTCGATCATTCTGGGCGTTGCGGCGAGCGCCGGTTGGCTGGCCAATATGATTCGACAGTGGCTATCGGCGGAAGCGGTGGGCGATGTCACCTTGGATTTGCGCGAGGACGCCTTCAACGCGGTGACCGAGCGCGACATGTCCTTTTACGATCAATATCCGACCGGCAAAGTGGTCAGCCGCGTGCTTTCCGATACGCAGGCTTTCTCCGAGACGGTGCGCCTGAGCATCAACCTGATGAGCCGCCTCCTGCTGGTCCTGCTGCTGATCATCTACCTGTTCACGGTCAATGTGACTATGACCTGGGTTTTGATGGCGATCATCCCGTTCATCGTCTATACGGCGCTGAAGTTCCGCACGGTGGCGCGGCGGACGGTGACCAATTCGCGCCGGCAGCTGGCGACGGTCAACGCGCATATTCAGGAGTCGATCAGCGGTATCGGCGTGGCCAAGGCTTTCCGCCGCGAGCAGATGATCTACGACGAGTTCAAGACGGTCAATCACGAATCGTATGAGGTCGAGAAGATCAATGGCTTCGTCTTCGGAAGCATCTTCCCGATCCTGGTGACGATCGCGGGCCTTGGCGTGGCGGCGGTGGTTTGGTTCGGCATCAACATGGCGCAGCAGGGCATTTTGACCGCCGGCGAGTGGTTCCTGTTCATCCAGGGCATGGGCATGATTTGGTTCCCGCTGACGAGCATCTCATCTTTCTGGAGTCAGTTTCAGCTGGGTCTGGCGGCCGGTGAACGCGTTTTCGCCTTGATCGACGCCGAGCCGATAGTTCAGCAAAAGGCGGATGACCCGGTGGATTTCTTGAACGGCGAGATCGAGTTCGTCAATATGGACTTCCACTACAACGAAGGCGAGCAGGTACTGAAAGATTTCAGCCTGCGCATTCATCCGGGCGAGACGCTGGCGCTGGTCGGCCATACGGGCTCGGGCAAGTCGAGCATCGCCAAGCTGATCAACCGCTTCTACGAGTATCAGGATGGCAAACTGCTGATCGACGGCGCCGACATCCGCAGTTTCAACCTATCGAGTTATCGCTCGCAGCTGGGCGTGGTGACACAGACGCCCTTTCTATTCGATGGCACGGTGATGGACAATATCCGTTACGGCAAGCCAGAGGCCACTGACGAAGAGGTGATCAAAGTCGCGAATCAGGTCGGGCGGGGCGATTGGCTGGTCAGCCTGCAAGAGGGGCTGGAGACGCAGGTGGGCGAGCGCGGCAACAGTCTGTCGATGGGGCAGCGGCAGTTGGTGGCGATCGCGCGCGTGCTGCTGCAAGACCCGGCGATCTTCATCCTGGATGAAGCGACGGCGAGCGTCGACCCGCTGACGGAAACGCTGATACAAGAGGGGCTGGATACGCTGCTGGGCGACCGTACGTCGATAGTGATCGCGCATCGCTTGTCGACAATTCAGCATGCCGACCGCATCATCGTGCTCGAACAAGGCGAGATCATCGAGTCAGGCACGCATGGGTCGCTGATGGCGGATGGCGGGCATTACGCCACGCTGTACGATTC
>JAAXID010000250.1 GCA_012270545.1 Anaerolineae bacterium
CCGATGCGCAGCTGCTGGGCATGGCCTGCCGGCTGGTGGAGCAAAAGGGAATACCGTACGCGCTGGAAGCGCTGCGCCGCATCCGTTCCCATTTTCCGCGCGCCCATCTAGTCATCGCCGGCGCTGGCGAACAGGCCGATGAACTGCGGCGCCTGGCGAGCAGGCTGGGCGTTGCCGACCGCGTCCGCTGGCTGGGCTGGCGCGGAGACGCCGCCGAGCTGATGGCCGCCTTTGATGTCTTCCTGCTGCCGAGCCTGCGCGAAGGATTCGGCCTCGTGTTGCTGGAGGCGATGTCGCGCCGCGTGCCGATTGTCGCCAGCCGCGTCGGCGCCATACCGGAGATCGTCATCGACGGCGAAACGGGCATCCTGGTCGAGCCGCGCAATGTCGATGAATTGACGAAGGCGCTGACGGGCCTGCTCAAAGACCGAGCGCTGCGCAAATATATGGGGCTGCTCGGCGCCGCCCGCCTAGAAGAGCATTTCAGCGTCGAGCGTATGGTGGCCAGCACGATCGCCGTCTATGAGAAGGTTTTGCAGTAAGCGGATCTCTTCATGAAGAACGTGTATTTATCTTATGCGCCGGAAGACGCCGTGCGAGCGGAGGAACTGCGCCGTATTCTGATGGCGCAGGGACATCGCCCCTGGATCGACCCTCAGCCAATCAGCGGCGCGAACTGGCATTATGAGATGGAAGCGGCCATCCAAGCGGCTGATGCGCTGATCGTCCTCGTGACCGTTGCGGCTGCCAACTCAGCCTTTGTTACATACGACTGGGCGCTGGCGCTGGGCGCGGGCCTACCGGTCTTCGCCATTATCGACGAGGAGGCGCCTGAGCATCCGCGCTTGAGCACGGTCACTCGCTACGATTCACGGAATTTCAGCGACGAAAACCACTTTTGGGATCACTTCGTGGGCGACTTCAATCGGCGGATGCAACGCGCAATCGTCGAGAAAGGACCCGCCGCCTCCCAGCCAGAGCAAGCGCTGGATATCGACAAGAGCGTTATGCCGACCGAACCGGGTTACTGGATCGTCATGCGGCGCGGACCACATAAGAATCAGATGTATCAACTGGAGCGGGCGCTGGTCAACATCGGGCGCGACCTCGTCAACGACATCGCCATACGCGACGGGCAGGTCAGTCGCTATCATCTGCGCTTGAGGCTGCAAGGTCAAGATTATCACCTTGAAGATCTGGGCAGCACAAACGGCACCTGTATCAACGGTCTGCGGATTTCGCAGCGGACGCGCCTGAACGATGGCGACATCATCGCCTTGGGCGATTCTATTCTGCTGACCTACGACCTGGTCTATCGGGAGTAGACTCTACTTCGCCAATGACGCGCGCCGCGTGAGCGTTATATCAATATCAAGGTACGGCGAAAATGACATCGGTCGCTTGTACGATGCCCCCGCCGCGAACGAGGGCGAGCCGCAAAACATAGTTGCCGGGGCGCAAGGCATCGGCATGCAGCATTTCCAACGATCCCTGAACCACGGAATTATGATGCGGGTTGCCTAGGGGCGTCCAATCGGCGAATTGACCGCCGCGGATATAAAAGTGGTAGTTCTCGGCTTGGCCCAGATTGAAATGGGCTGTGCCAATGATCGGGACGACGCCGCTGACCGATTGGCCTGGGGCGGGCTGCTGAATCTGCAATGTAGCGCCGACGCTGCCGATCACTTGCCTATTGTAGACGCCGGGCCAGCAATCCACCGTCGGCAGGTAGGCCAAGCCATTTTCGCGCGCGTAGCGTTCGGCTTCAACAGCGTCATCATGCGATGTGGTCGGTCCGCCAATGAAGAAGAGATTCTGCGCACCGGCCGCGAGCGCTTCTTGCGCTTCTTGCAGCGGCACACGACAGAAATTCGGCGGGAGCGGTCGCTTCTCGCCCGGGCGCACCTGGAACTGAATGCCGGCGGCGACAGCGGGCGGCAAGGAGTATGCCAGCGTCTGATAGACGCCGGGCGAGACCTCATGCAAGACCGAACCCTGCGTGGGGACAGGCGTCGGATAGCGCTGCGCCAGCGGCGGGTAAAGCAGATTGCCAGTCCCATCGGGGACGCCGGCGGGACCATCAAGCGTCCACTCGTTGATCGTCGCCGGGCAGCGCGTCGAGAGCTCGATCAGGCGGCGCACATCACATATTTGCCGCAGCGTCATGCCAGACGGTGGAATCGGCCCATCATTTAGCAGCTGCCCGCCGCTGGCGAAGGCCGCGAGCAACTGATTGTCAGCGTAAATCCCGCTGAGCACCGTATTCCAGATAGGCGCCGCGCCGGTCAAGCCGGAAGAATCGATCATGGGGTCGCCATCATTATTGCCCACCCAGACGCCGACAGCGACATTGCGCGTATAACCGATGGTCCAATTGTCCTTGACGTCATCGGTGGTGCCGGTTTTGACTGCGGCGAAGATGCCATCTGTTCGCAGGGGACTATAGGCGCCCATCGCCGCGGAGCGCGCCCGATTGTCGCCCAGCATATCGGTGATGACAAAGGCGACGCGTGGATCGAGGACGCGAGCGGCCGCCGCGCCGCCCTGAACTGTTCGCTCGTTGATCTGCCCGGCGGGGCAGCCATCATCATATTGATAGAGAATCTGATCATCGCTGTCGATCACGCAGAGGATGGATGTGACCGGCACATAGTCTCCCTGGTTGGCGAAGACGGCGAAGGCATTGGTCAATTCGATCAGGGTGACTTCGCCGCCACCGAGCGTCAGTGACAAGCCGTAATTGGACGCGTCTTCATCCAGCGTGGTGATGCCCAGCCGCCGCAGCAGGCTCAGCAAATAATCCACGCCAACCAGACGCAGCGTCTGCACCGCCGGGATATTGTAGCTGTTGGCGAGCGCCGCGCGCATCGTCATCGGACCATGGAAGGCATTGTCGAAGTTGCGCGGGGTATAGACCGGCAGGCCAGGCAGCGCGATTTGCATACGCGTATCCCAGAGCACATCAATGGTGGACATGCCCCGCTCCAGCGCCGCCGAATAGGTGAAGGGTTTCATAGTGCTGCCGGGCTGGCGGAAGGCGATGGTTACGTTGACGCTGCCGTCAATCGCCTCGTTGTTGTAATCGATGCTACCGACCATAGCGATGATCTCGCCACTGGCCGGTTTGGTGACCACGACCGCGGCGTTGCTGACGTTCTTCCCACCCAGCTGCGCCACTTGATTGGCGGCCGCTCGCTGCGCCAGACGGTTCACATCCTGGTCGAGCGTGGTGTAGACGCGCAGACCGCCCGCGGTGATATCTTCCGGGCTGTAGCCGAGGCGGCGCATCAGCCGCTCCAATTCGCCTTGGGCGTAGACGGTGAAGTGCGGCGCGGTCAGCGATGTATTGGCCGGCACGAAGGACAAGCCCTCCTGCAACGCCAGCCTCGCCTGCTCCCGCGAGATGAAGCCCTCCTCGACCATCTCGCCCAACACCTGCCGCCAGCGCTCATCGACCGCGGCTTGCACCGCCGGATCGGGATTCAGGGGATCGAGCCAGGCGGGCGCCTGTGGCAAGCCGGCCAGCAGTGCCGCCTCCCCGACGCTCAGCTGATCGACATCTTTGCCGAAGAAGGTCTGCGAAGCAGTCTGCACGCCGTAAGCCAGGTTGCCGTAATAAATCTCATTGAAATACATTTCAAGGATTTCTACTTTGCTCCTGGATTGCGTCAGGATGATCGCAAGCAGGATTTCTTCGGCTTTGCGCGCGACGCTGCGTTGAGCGCGCTTCTCGAAATCGAAGAAGACATTGCGCACCAGTTGCTGCGTGATGGTGCTGCCGCCGGGTGTGCTGTCGCGGTCGGCGGCGCCCAGATAGTTGAGCGCGGCCAGCAGGGTATGACCGACATCAATGCCGATATTGTAGCGAAATGAATCGTCTTCAATGGCGATGGTCGCCAAAACAAGCGCGTCAGGGATGCGGTCGTAACTGACGCGCGTACGCCGTCCCTCGCCGAAGGCCTCGTAAAGTTCATTGCCGTAGCGGTCGTAGATGAAACTGCTCTCGAAGCCGCGATAGTTGTCGACTTCGGCGATGCGAGCGCTCCACTCGGCTTCGACCTGTGGCAGGAACACCAGCGCCGCCCCCGCCGTCAGCAAGGTTAATCCGCCGCAGAGGGTCAACATTAAGCCCGCCAACACCCACAGGCAGCCGAAGGGCAGGCCGAAGAAGCGCCGTTTGCGCCGGACTTTGCGCGCCAGCTTGAGCGAATCACCCGCCGGTGGTCGCGGCATCCGCGCCGGACCGATGGCATCGGGAAACTGAGGGTGTGTGGGCGCCTGCTCTTTGGGGATACTCGCTGGGACAGCGGTGGACGCCCGATCGGGAACACTATCAATTTCAGGTGGCGGGGGCTGGCTCAAGCGCTTTCGGCGCGGCTGGGGCGCGGCGACTTGACCATAAGCGGGCAAGGTGACTAGATCCTTGCGGGCGTCGCGCGGGGTTGTCTCATCCAGCTCCGAGACATGCGGCAGCGTAAATGGCGCAGCCATTCCGCGCTCCACTTTGACCATCTCGGTGGTCAGCGTATCGCCCTCCGTCGGCGGGAGCTCCGAGGCTTTATCGGTTCGGTCGACATCCTCGGTATCGCTGCCGCGCAACTTGCCGTCCTCGGCCATGGCGCTTCCTGTGCTGCCTTCGCGCTTATTCTATCAGAATAAATCAGAGGAGGCAGTTCTGCACGACGCCTCGCCACCGAGTTGCCTACGCTTCCCGCGTAGGTTTGGACAACGCGCGCGCCCTGCCGCCTCAGCGCGCGTAATCTGGATATGCCGATTCGGGAATGATAGAATGGGTGCATGGAACCCGCGGAGAAAGTTTATGAGCGTCGCGCCGGATACTATTGAAGCGCCCGAATTGGCACTGTCCGTCGTCATCCCCATCTACAACGAAGAAGGCAATATCGAGCGGCTGCATGACGAGCTGACCGAGGCGCTGACCGAGATCGGACGTGATTACGAAGTCATCGCCATCAATGACGGCAGCCAGGATCGCAGCTACCAACTGCTGAACGCCATACAGGGACGGGACGAGCGCTGGCACATCATTCACTTCCGGCGCAATTTCGGGCAGACGGCGGCGCTGGCGGCCGGCTTTGACGCCGCGCGTGGCGAGATCGTGGTGACCATCGATGCCGACCTGCAGAATGACCCGCGCGATATCGGCGCGATACTCGAGAAATTCGCCGAGGGCTACGACATCGTCAGTGGCTGGCGGCAAAATCGCAAGGAATCGCTGTTCCTGCGCCGCATCCCCTCAATGATGGCGAATCGCCTCATCTCGCGCAGCACCGGCATCAAGCTGCATGACTACGGCTGTACGCTGAAAGCCTATCACTTTGACGTGGTCAAGGGCGTCCGGCTTTATGGCGAATTGCACCGCTTCATTCCGGCGCTCGCCAGCCAGATGGGCGTGGTCGTCGCCGAAGTGCCGGTTAAAGATCGGGCGCGGCGCTGGGGCAGCAGCAAGTATGGCTTCGGCCGCAGCTTCAAGGTCATCCTCGACTTGATCGTTGTGGTCTTCGTTCTCAGTTACTTCAATCGCCCGCTCTACGTCTTTGGCGCGGCCGGCTTCCTGGTCGGCGGCATCGGGGCGCTGCTGGGCGCCTACCTGACCGTCTTCAAGCTGCTGACCGAAAACAAAATAGGCGATCGGCCGCTGCTGCAATTGGCGGCGCTTCTGATGGTGCTGGGTGTGCAGTTAATCAGCACCGGCATCGTCGCCGATATGATCATGCGTACCTACCACGAGTCCCAGCACAAGCCGATCTATTTCATCCGCGAGCGGCGGCGAGGCGAACAGGTCGACGAAGTTTCTGAGCTGGAGCGGGTTTAACTGGCGGGCGCTTCAAAGCCGCGCGGGGCGTCATAGTCGTAAAACTTTATGTGCCAGATGGACGGATCCACCTCGGGGTCTAGGGCCGTTTCCAGCATGAGGATTTCGATCAAAGCCAGCCGTCCATCCCCAGCAGTGATGTAAGCGTCAAGCTCCACATCGTCTTTTGGATCGATAAAACCGAAGAGCAGAACCTCGACCGCATCACCGGCGGCGGTCGCTTCTATACGCCAGGCGGGCTGTTCATCGACCAGCGCCTCGGCGTCAGCGATCTGCGGAGCCTGCAAATTGCTCATCACTTTTTCGATGCCGTCCTCCGGCGCCAGCAAACGGCTGACATCGAAACCATCAAAGGCGGGCAGCTGAAACCAGGGCGCGCCGCTGGGAAAGCTAAGCCACTGGCGATCGTCCCGCGAATAGATGTCCATCGACAGAGGAATGATCAGGCGCAGACGCGCGCTAATATGCAGCTCGTCAGGGCTGATGACCTGAGCTTCAGCGCTTTGCAGCGTAGCCGGCAGCATGTTGACGCCGTCGAAACTCAGCGCCAGCTGATAGGGCTGGCCCCTCTGCTCAATCGCCAGCCGGAAGCTCTCGGCCGATTGCAGCTGCTCGACCGCCTCATCCAGCAAAGCCTGCGGTTCCGGTTCAAGCGCTTCCTGCGCCTGCGAGGCGCCCAGACAAGCAATAAGCGCCACAGCGATAAGTAACGCGATCCGATTTTTCAATTCACGACCCTCACATCGCAATTGGCAGGCAAGCTATTGGTCTTTAGGCCTGAGTCTATCATTCGTCGCCGGCTGTCAATCCAGCGCCGCCGGTTTCGGCAAGTCGGTGCGGGTCGAGCAAAAGGGGGCGCCGCCTCCGCACCGACTAAAACTCGCGCGCAATCAGATATTCGGCCCAAAGCACGAGCAGCCTGCGATGCTCATTATCAGGCAGCGTCGCCAGCTGCGCCAGCGCCTCGTTCACATAACGATGCGATATGTCTTGCGCGTAGTCTATGACGCCCAGGTCGCGAATGAACGCGGATACGGCGGCAATGTCATCCGCGCTCGCCCCATCGTCGCCCAAGGTGCGCAGGATCCGCTCCCGCCCCCGCTCATCAGCCCGTTCCAGCGCCTTGAGCGTCAACAAGGTGGATTTGCCCTCGCGAATATCGGAGCCGACCGGTTTGCCCAACTGGTCCGCATCGCCGACGATGCCGAGGATGTCATCCTGAATCTGAAAGGCGGCGCCACAGAGGCTGCCGAAGCGGGCGATCGCCTGAACTGCTGGGCTGTCGGGTGCGGCCTCATCTAGGGCGATTGCAGCACCGGCCCGGCCGGCAAATTCATAGAGCGCGCCGGTCTTCTTCCAGAGCATGTCGAGGACCTGATCCTCGCTGAGTTGACACGCGCGCGCGGCATACTGCACATCGAGCGCTTCACCCTCAACCAGCAGCGGCGTCACCTGGCTCGCCAACTCCTGCGCCAGCCGCAGCACGACTGCCGCCGATACGCCGCGCTCGAGATGCGCTTCAAAAAACAGCGACCAAGCCCAGGCCTGCTGCACATCGCCGGTGAGTATGGCGACCGTTCGGCCATAGTGCTCGGCAGCGTCCCCCCGCCAGCCGAACTCTTCTTTCGCCCGCCGCGCGAATTCGTGGTGCACGGTAGGCAGCCCGCGGCGAGTGCTGTCCCGGTCGATCACATCGTCGTGAACTAGGGTCCAGGTGTGGTAGATCTCGATGGCTGCGGCAACGGGTAGCGCGCGCGATTCGTCGCCGCCGAGCGCGCCACAGGCGAGCATGGCCAGCGCCGGACGCAGCGACTTGCCGCCCCTCGTCACATAGCTGTAGACGGCTGCGCGGATGTGCGCGGGCCGAAAACGCTCGACGAAGCGCGCCTGCTGCAGATAATCCAGCAGCATCCGCTTGCGGCTTTCCACAGCGTCCAGCAGCTCGGTGAAGGGAAGCCCGCCGGTCGATTCAACCATCCAGCGACTCGATCCAATCAGGTGGTCTCAGGGTCATTGTATCACCTCGACAGGGCGAGCCCAATGAGAAGTCGGCGCGCGCTCATCACAGAGGCGTGATAGAGATATCCCGCAAGTGGAGCGATTGCTCTTGCGCGATATCAAGCAGGCCATGGCCGAACCGGCCTTGGGGCTTGACGATCGCGTATTGATTGTCGATCCAGGCGATGAATCCCAGACGGTTGCGTGGAACGGTCCGAGTACGGAGCGCGACATCGCCGTCTATCGTGAAGGTTGCGCCGTCCCCACGCCACTCAATGCTGTAATTGTGAAACTCGGCGAGCAAGGTCGGGTCTAGCGCGGCTTCACTGACGCCGATGGCAGCCTGACCCAGCGGCCAAAGCGCGTCATAGAGCGGCCGGCTGCGCATGAGAAGAAAGCCAAGCGGCGCGCATGGCAGCAAGGCGTAAAAGCGCCAATTCTTGGCATTAAATGTAGCTGCCTTCCAGCCATTGCCGGCCAGGCCCTTCGCCAAGGCGATGTCGTTATCGGGTCCAGCAAAGAAAAACCAGAGGGCTTGTGGGAGGCGAAATCCGCGTTCACCGGGGACGAAGGCCTGATTCCAAAAGCCGAAACCGGCGGTGCCGTTGATCTCGCCGCTGACGCGGGCGCGGACTTCCAGTCGCAGTGGCGGCGCGTTGTTGAAGTCGCGGCTATCCGCGCTGTAATCGCTGATCTGCGCATCGTGATAGACGGAGGCGGAACCCGGCAGAAGCCTCAGGCTGATCTCATCGGCAGTCTGCTCAACGAGACCGCCGCCGAGCTCGGTCAGGCGCCACGCTTTGAGAGGAGGCATCGCGGCTCAGCTCACGACGAAGTTGCAGCTTTCCTCTTCGAATTCGGTAGCGGTGCCCGGTCCATACGAAGCGTATCCATCGCTGATGGGATTGCGCCAGGTGACGCGATAAGTGATGACATGGAAATCGGCTTCCAGCGGACCGTAGGGCACGTACCAGTAAACGACGTGCTGATCGCCACTGCGGGAAGGGTTGAGGCGGTACTGATCGACATTCTCAATGGTCTCGCCATTGATGCGCAACTCGTGCGTCGCGTTGGACATATGCTGGCGCAGATAACGCTCCGTGCTGGCGAACCAAGCCCAGAATATCTTGATCGTCGAGCCGGCCGTCAAGTTCGACGGCGCCGCAATGCCGAAGGCGGGGTCATCGCAGAAGGCGAAGACGTTGACGCCAAAGCGCGGCGTCGCCGGGGGACCTTCGGTGGCGGGCGGCTCGGCCGTCGGCGAGCTCGCTTGCTCTGCCGGCCGAGTCGGCGCGGCCTCAGCAGTGGCCGTCATGTCAGCGCCAACCAGTACCGTCGCGGTCAGTCTCATGGCAGCGACATCGACGATAGGCACATTGATGACCAAGACGCCATCGTCCCCTTCTTCGCTTTCCGCCTCAGCGGCAGCGCCCAATTCGACGACGATGCGCGTTTCTTCGCTTATCCGCTGCGCCTCGCCATCGCTTGAATCGGGAGCGAGCGGCGGTTCTTCAATCCGAAGCAGGGCCGCGCTCACCCAGCCTTCGGCGCCATCTTCCAGCCTGACTTGATACCAATCGCCGGCGTCGTTCTGTCCGATGACCTGCGCGCCGCTGTCGGGCGCCAGCGATCCTCTGACGGCAAATTGCGTACCCGGTCCGCTGCGCACGTTGATATGCTGCTGCGCGCGGACAAGTCCATAGACTGTTGGCGTCGCGCTAGGCGTGGCCGTGGCGGTCGCGGTAGATGTCGCCGTTGCTGTGGCGGTCGCGGTAGATGTCGCCGTGGCGGTCGGCGAAAGCGTCGCCGTAGCGGTGTCGGAGGGCGTGAACGTTGGCGTAATGGTCGGCGTTGAGGTCGTGGTGGCCGGCAGCAGCGCTTCGAGACTACAGCCAGCGAGCAGCACAAGGAGCGTCAGCGAGGTGATCAGCAGCCGCAGATTTCGCGCGGCGGCTAGACGATTCATCTTCAAACATTTGGCGGGCAAGAGTGAGGTTCTCCTTCGGAACGAAGACCAGTCCGCTCACGATGTTCCGCGCCAGCTTGGGGCGACCTCTATCATTAACCATTATAGGGGAGATTCCCGCAAGAGCGCAAAGCCCTTAGACCATAGCCTGGGGGCGGCGAACGCATGTCCCTCTTGACTTATCGAGGCGCGCCGATTATGCTCTGTACTGCTTTAGTGCCTGTAGCTCAGTGGATAGAGCACTGGTCTACGGAACCAGGTGTCGGGAGTTCGAATCTCTCCAGGCACGACTTAGAAGCCAGCCTGCGGGCTGGTTTTTCTTTGCGACTGGCATAGCGCAGGGCGAGGCGAATCTTTAGAAGAACGCGCCGACCTGCGCTATACTCGGATAAACAGACTTGCAAATTGAATAGATTTAGGAGCAATACTGATGCTTGCGGAAAAATATCGGGTCGCGCCAAAGGGCTTCACCATCGAGCAATGGGAGACATTTCTGCGCGATGGCATCATCATTATGGAAAACGCGCTCTCGCAAGATGAAGTCGATGAGTATTTGGCGGCGATTGATCGCCTCACATCCGCCGACGACAATTATAAAGAAGGCGACCGCTTTTATCGCGAGAATTTCGTCGAGCTGGACCCAACGCTGTCGGCGCTGATCGATCATCCTCGGCATGTGGGTTACGCCTACGATATCTACGGCGAACTGCTCAAACTGCACCAGACACAATTATTTCTGCGCGAGCCATTTCAAACCCAGCGCAACCAATGGCATCCGGATGGCGCGCGCGTTGTGCCCTACGGCGTATTCTCGCCCGTACTGCCATTGCAGATCAAAGTCGCCTACTGGCTGACCGATTTGCCAACAGCGGATATGGGCAATTTAGTCGTCCTGCCGGGCAGCCACCGCACACAATATCAGGAAGCCTACGACACTTACGATACGCTTCCGGGCGAGTTAATCCTGCAAGTACCGGCCGGCACAATGACGGTGATGCACAGCAGCATCTGGCATAAAGTCGAGCCGAACCTCAGCAACGTCACACGCAAGAACTTCTTCATCGCTTATTGTCCCGCCTGGGTCACGGCAGCCGACCGCATCCAGTCCGACCCCGAATGGCTGAAGACGCTGAATCGCGAACAGCGCATCATCATGCGCAGCTACGAAAACGGCTACGATTACGCCAAGCCGCCGCGGGAAGATTTCCCCCTGTTTCTGGATCGGGAAACGGGGCTGGACCACGACCCCGACATCTATCACGAGCGTGTGGTCATGGAGCGGCGCAAGCGAATGACGTTTCCTGAGAAACTAAACCGCGTACCCGAAGGGGCGTGACGGAGAGGAATTTCGCTAGCGCTCGCCAACAGCGGATCTAGTGGCGTCCACAGCGCCGTTGTTGCTGCAAATACAGCCAATAAAGATGTGGCCGGTTCATGATTGCTTCGAAGCGCCGGCGTCGATAAAACGGCGGAAATTGGGCGCTTCGCCCGGCACCGGTGAATTGGTGAAGACGCCGCGCGCCACCACCACCTCGCGGCCGCCGAGCGACTCGATGCGCGCCGCCTGATCGGCCTTGGCGCGCCGATCGACCGCTTCCGGATCAACTATCTGCCGCAACTGCGATTCATAGTCGGCCAGCAGCTGCCGAGTCTCCGGCTTCAGCGCCAGATCGTTCAGCTCCTGGGGATCAGCGACCAGGTCAAAGAACTGAGCGGGCGCATCGACGTGATAGATATATTTGTAACGCCGGTCACGCAGCATATAATAGGCGTTGCGAGAACCGATCGCGTGATATTCGGCGAAGACCGTTCGCTCCCGCTCGGCGCCCGCGGCCATATCCCAGAGTGAGCGGCCGGGCCGCTCGATGTTATCATCCGGCGGCGGACAGCCGACGGCGTCCAGAATAGTCGGGTAGCAGTCAATCAGCGAAATCGGCGTCTCGACGACCACCCCCGGCGGCACATCGGGTCCCGACATGATGAAGGGGATATTCGACGCTTCTTCGTACATGGTGAATTTGCCATAGATGCCGCGCGCGCCGATATGTTCGCCGTGATCGGAAGTGTAGATGATGCGCGTCGATTCCCGCAGATTCAGCGCATCCACTTCCGCCAGCACCTGCCCGATCTGCTGGTCGAGGAAGGTGCAAATGCCATAATAGACGGCGTTCAGGCGCCGGATGGTCGCTTCCGGGAAGGGCTGCTCGCTGCTGAAGAAACGCCGCATGGCATCATAAGCCGGGTGGCGCGGCCAATCCTCCGCCTTCCACTGCGGCGGCATTGTAAGCTGATCATGTCGATAGAGGTCGTAAGTCTCCGGCGGCGAAAACCACGGCGGATGCGGCGTCACGAATGAGAGGAAGAGCACCCATGGCTCATCGTCGTCCGCGTGATCGCGCAGCCAGCGGATGGCGTTTTCGCGGTTGCGGATATCGTATTGCTGGTAGGTCGAATCAGCCGGACCCGCTTCCTCGATGCCTGGGCGCCAATCGCGCCGAATCGACCCATCGCGAATGCCGCTTGCCGGATCGCCGATACCGTCAACCACGTGCAGGGGCTCAATTTCCTCCGTGAAGCCGTTGTCATCCTGGGCGCTGCGGAAGTGCAATTTGCCGATGGAGTCGACGACATAGCCCGCTTCCTTCAGCCGATGTCCCCAACTGGGCACTGATCCATCGTAGGGAAAGCCGTTATCCCAATTGCCGATCTGATGGACGTACTGACCGGTGGCGAGGGCGGCGCGGACCGGCACGCAGATGGCACAATTGGTATAGGCATTGGTGAAGCGCGTCCCGCCTGCCGCCAGACGATCGAGATTGGGCGTCTGCACGATCGGATGCCCGGCGCAACCCATCGCCGAACCCTGATGTTGATCGGAGAAGATGAATAGCAGGTTCGCCGCTTCCATTTGGCATCCTTCGTCTCTGGCATATTGTACGGCAATGGATGTTAGCATATCCGCGAGATATGCGGCAAACGACCTGCGGGCACAGCTTGTCTGTCGCAATGCCGGACGCTACACTCATTCAGATTAAGCGCTGCCAAACGAGGGCAGATCCATGACATTCACGATTCGGGCTGAACCGCTTGAACGCCTTGCGCGCGACATCTTCGCCGCCGCCGGCACGCCCGACGATATTGCGGCGGTCGTCGCCGAATCGCTGGTGAAGACCAACCTCCTGGGGCATGACTCTCACGGCGTCCTGCGGGTGAAACAATACATCAGCATGATCCGCAAGGGCATGATTAAGCCGGCTGAACGACCAGGCCTGCGCAAGCGTTTCGGCGCCACGGCAATGGTGACCCTCAGCTATGGCTTCGGACAGATCGGGGCGCGCTTCGCGGCCGAGCTGGCAATCGAGATCTGCCGTGAACATGGCATCGCGGCGGTATCGCTGGGGCAGACCACCCATGTCGGGCGGCTGGGCGAATTCACGGCTATGATCGCGGCAAAGGGGCTGATCGGGATCGGCTTCGCTGGCGGCGGGTTTTCCCACGGCTTCGTGGCGCCTTATGGCGGGCGCGAGCGGGTCTTCAGCACCAATCCGCTGTCCTTCGCCGTTCCCTGCGGCGATGATGAGACGCTGCTGCTGGACTTTGCTACCTCGGGTGTGGCGCACGGTAAAGTATTGCTGGCGCAGTCCAAGGGCGCGCCCCTGCCGCAGGGCATGATGCTGGACAGGTTGGGGCGTCCGACGACTGAAGCGACCGATCTGGACGCTGGCGGCGTACTGTTGCCGATGGGGCTGCACAAGGGTTCGGGCCTGTCGATGATGATGGAGATTATCCCCAACCTGCTGGCGGGCGACCGGCCGATGAGCTCGCCGGAGTTTCATTATGGCAATCCGACGCTGTTGCTGGCGCTGCTGCCGGCAGCCTTCGACGAAGCGACAGATTTCGCCGCCCACGTCGAGGCGCTGAAGGCGCGCGTCAAAGCGGTGAAACCGGCGCAAGGCTTTGATCAGGTGCTTGTGCCGGGCGAGCCGGAAGCGCGCTCATACGCGGAACGAGCCCAAAATGGTATACCGTTGCCTGAGCGCGTGTGGGAAGATCTGCACGGGCTGGCGAATGAGCTAGGGGTAAATGTCCCAACCGTTGATTCATAATCGTTTGATCGGCAAAAGCGGGCGACTTATTAGCAGCGCTACATATCGTCGCAAAGAGCAGAGATTCGGACAAACAGGCAAGGAGTAAATTACGATGTATCAACCGAAACCGACCAAGGGCAACACCGATTGGTTCGTGCATGACCGTTTCGGCATGTTCATTCACTGGGGGCTATACGCGCTGCCGGCGCGCCACGAGTGGGTGAAGAACCGCGAAGAATTGACCGATGAGCAATACGCGCCTTATTTCAAGTATTTCAATCCGAAGCGCTTCAATCCCGACTGCTGGGCGGAGCTGGCGCAGGCGGCCGGCATGAAGTACATGGTCATCACCGCAAAGCACCACGAGGGCTTCTGCCTCTGGGATTCGCAATACACGGATTATAAGGCGACCAATACGCCCTGGGCCAAGGATCTCCTGGGCGAAGTAGTGCGCGCCTTTCGCAGCCGCGGCCTAAAAGTCGGCTTCTATTATTCGCTGATCGACTGGCATCATCCGGATTTCACCGTCGATATGCGGCATTCGCAGCGCAATCACCCCGACCGCGCTAGCCTGAATCAGGGACGGGATATGAGCAAATACCGTGCCTACATGAAGAATCAAGTGCGCGAACTGTTGACCAACTTCGGGGTAATCGATGTGATCTGGTACGACTTCTCGTACCCCGGTCCCGATGGCAAGGGGCGTGATGATTGGGACAGCGAGGGGCTGGAAACGCTAAGCCGCAGTCTGCAGCCGGAGATCATCATCAACAATCGACTCGACCTGCCCTCATCCGCCGATATCTATACGCCGGAACAGTTTCAACCGCGCGAGTGGGTGCATGTCAATGGCGAGCCGGTCGTCTGGGAGACCTGCCAGACCTTCAGCGGCTCCTGGGGTTATCATCGCGATGAAGCCACCTGGAAGAGTCCGGGGCAGCTGATTCGCATGCTGATCAATACGGTGTCGACCGGCGGCAACCTGCTGATGAACGTGGGACCGACGGCCCTGGGCGAGTTGGACAGCCGGGCGGAGGATGCGCTTGGCGTCTATCGCGACTGGATGGCGCGGCACAGCGAATCGATTTATGGCTGCACAGCCAGCGCATTCACGGCGCCGCAGGATTGCCGCTTGACGCAGAATGGCGATCTGCTCTACGCGCATATATTCGCCTATCCCTTCCGCCACCTGCATGTTGACGACATCGGCGATCGGATCGAATACGCTGAGTTTCTGCACGATGGCAGTGAGATTCACTATAGCGTCGACGATTCGGGGACGGCGAGCCTGCAACTGCCGGTGGTTCAGCCGCGCACCGAAGTGCCGGTGATCAAGCTGTATCTGAAGTCGTAAAACTACGACCCGAACGAGTGCTTCGTAGGGGCGAGCGGCGGTCAGTGTCTACGCGACCCGGTGGCTCGCCCACCAGACGCCATCATTGCGCAGTTTTACAACGGGCGACCTGATAAGTCACTCCTAAATCAGCCAACATCTAACGGGAATACGCAACTTCCAGAAACTGATTGACGGGGACATCCGATAGGCTCTCTTCGACGCCATTGGGCCAGCGGATGAGTATCTCGCTGATAGCGGCCGCGCCCAAGCCGAAATGCAAGGCGGTGTCGTTTCCAGCGCCGAGGCTGGAGCCACACTTCACTTCTTGCAGCAGGGTCCGTCCATCTTCAGTCCTGACGTAGACGCGCGCGCCAATGGCATCGCGGTTCACAGCGCCGCCGCCAATGAGTCGGATATTGATCCAATTGTTGGACTTCCCTTCGGCGCCGGTGTTGCGGTAGAGGACGTAGCCTTCGTTCCAATTGCCCAACACAAAATCGAGAAAGCCGTCGCGGTCGTAATCGGCATAAGCCAAGCCCATGCTCGGTTTCAGGTCAATCAGCCAGTCCGGCGGCGTGACATCCGCGAAACTGCCATCGCCGCGATTCCTGAACATAAAGTCGCGGTATTCGAACATCATGCCTTCAGGACCGGTTTCGATATCAAACTGGATGAACTCGGTGGCTGTCAGAAAGAGATCGAGCCAGCTGTCATTGTTGTAATCGAAGAAGACGGTGCCCCAACCGACCGCGCTGCTCGGTCCCACCACCACGCCGGCCTCCTCCGCCACATCGTCAAAGGTGCCATCGCCCTGGTTCTGCAGCAACACCATGCCGTTGACCATGTCGGAGAAATAGAAGTCCAGATCGAGGTCGTTGTCGTAATCGCCGACCGCCAAGCCCATGCCGTGGATGAAGGTGCGCGCGCCCGCTTCGATCGAGATTTCACGCCAGCACCAACCGCGACAGCCGGGACCATCATTGCGCCAAAGGATATTGCCCAGCATGTTCTTGAACTGATCGTTGACGACGTAGATATCGGGGTCGCCATCGTTGTCGTAGTCGGTGAAGCTGGCGCTGAAGCCGGCGCCGAGCAGCAGGTCGTAGTCGAGCAGGTAGCTGACATCCTCGAAACTGCCATCGCCGCGATTGTGATAAAGCGTATCGCGGGCTTCGTGGTGTTCGCGCGTGATGTTGGGATCGCCGCACTCCGGGAAACAAGACCAATTGACGACGTAAAGATCGAGGAAACTGTCGCCATCATAATCGCCCCAGGTCGCTGTTGTGCCCTTGCCGGCATCCCCCACTCCGGCACGCTCGGTCACATCGATGAATCCGCGACCACGATCGTTATGGAATAGCGTATTGGCGCCGTGGTTCAGCACGTATAGATCGAGCCAGCCATCGTTGTCGTAATCGGCCCAGACGGCGCCGCCGGTGTCGACATCGGCGAGCGCGACCTGCGGCGTCAACTCCGAGACGCTGAATCCGCCATCGGCATTGTTGCGGTAGAGCACGCTGGGATCGCGATTGCCGGTGACGTAGAGGTCGAGCCAGCCGTCACGGTCGTAATCGCCCCAGGCTTGACCGATGCCGAGGTAACCGGTGGCGAAGTCGTCATCGAAGAGTTGCCAGTCGCCGCTATGCGTGGCGCTGATGCCGGCCGCGTCGCTGACATCGACGAAGGGTTCAAACTTGCCGATAGCTGTGAGAAAGACGAGGCAAAGCGGAAGTAGGAGGCGCTGTAATAGCTTCGGCATGCGGTTGGCATGTGGAGAATGTGTAAGTGCTAGGTCCTCAGCGCCAGTGACACCAAGACATTGGTCACGGCAACCGCAAGCGAGGCAAGCCCAATCAATATGGTCAGAATCCAGCGATTCGCCCGCGTATAAGCGCGCAGCTCGCCAACTTCCGAGCGCACAGACTCAACTTCCGTCCGTACAGACTCAACTTCTGTCCGCACCGACTCAACTTCTGTCCGCACAGACTCAACTTCTGTGCGTACCTTCTCGACTTCGATTCGAACAGAATGAACATCGGCTTTGGTTGCCAAATGCTCGTACGCGCCTTCAAGCTTGGCGACGCGCTCTCCTACTGGCGCGCCAGGTTGCGTCTCCGTTTGCGCAGTTGATTGCGTTTCAGCTTGTGATATTGCCATCGTATGCCTCTAAGAGCGCATGCCTGTAAAACGATTATATCACAGTTGACTGGAGCGGCGATTTCGGCATTATCGCTTCACGCCGGAGGTGGCGATGCCTTCGACGAAGTAGCGCTGGCCGAAGACGAAGATGAGCAGAACAGGGATGACTGCGATTGTCGCCACTGCCATCATCAGGTGCCATTCAGTGTTGCCGTAGGCGCCCTGATATTGGACCAGGCAAACCGGCAGCGTCTGCACATCGGGCGTACGCAGATAAAGCAGCGGACCGAAGAAGTTATTCCAGTTGCCGATGAAGGCGAAGATCGCCAGCGTCGCCAGCGCCGGTTTGGACAGCGGGATGAAGATCTGCAGCAAGATGCGCGCGTGGCCCGCGCCGTCGATCTTGGCGGCATCAACCAATTCTTCCGGAATCGTCAGAAAGAATTGCCGCAGCAAGAAGATGAAGAAGGGCCAGCCAAACCAGGGCGGCACCATCAGCGGCAGGTGCGTATCCAACCAGCCAAAGCGGTTGAACAGCACGTACTGCGGCACCACGAGCGCTTCGTTGGGCAGGAGCATGGTCGCCAGGACGATGGCGAAAAAGAAATTCTTGCCACGTGCCTTCAGACGCGCGAAGGCATAAGCGGCCAAGGTGCAGGAGACGAGATTGCCGATGATGTTGTTGATGGTGATCTTCAGCGAATTCCAGGTGCAGGTGGTGAAATTGACGTAACCGTAACCGTACCAGCCATCGGCGAAGTTCTCCCATTGGACCGTCTCAGGGATCAGCCGCGGCGGAAAGGCGAAGACTTGGTTCAGCGGTTTCAGCGCGGTCGACACCATGACGATGAATGGCAAGACAAAGGCGACCCCGAGCGGGACAAGCAAGACGAAGGTAACCATAATGCCGATGGCGCGGCGTCCCTTGATCGACTTGCGCCAGGTGACGCTTTCTACCCGTTTTCTCGGCGTCATCCCGTATCAGCCTCGTAGTAGACCCAGCGCCTGCCCACGCGGAATTGGATGCCCGTAAGCACCATGAGGATGACAAACATAATCCAGGCGACAGCGGCGGCAACGCCCAATTGCAGGAAAATGAAGGCGTTCTCCCATAAGTACCAAATCAAGACATTGCTGGACTCGCCCGGTCCACCCTCCGTCATCACGCGGATCTCAGTGAAATTCTGGAAGGAACTCACGACAGAAATAATGATCACGAAGAAAAGTACCGGCGAAAGCATGGGCAAGGTGACGTTGCGGAACTTCGCCCAATGGCCTGCGCCGTCGATCTCAGCTGATTCGTAAAGCTCTTTGGGCACGCCCTGCAAGCCGGCCAGCAGGATGATCATGATAGGACCTACCGAAAACATGCTCATCAAGATTAGCGACGGCTTGACCCAGGTCTTGCTGAATATCCAGGGCGGACCTTGAATGCCAATCTGCTTCAAAGTGTGGTTCAGGATGCCAAGGCGCGGATTAAAGATCCAGATCCAAACCAGCGCCACGGCCACGCCCGCCGTCACCGTCGGCAGATAATAGACAGCGCGAAAGAAGGCGATGCCCGGCACCTTTTGATTAAGCAGGATGGCCAGCAATAAGGCGAATGACACGCCGAAAACCACCCGGCCGACGACAATATAGAGCGTATTGCCGACCGATGTCCAAAATATCGGGTCCGCGAAAAGATTCGAGTAATTTTCCAAGCCCACGAATTGGAGATCATCCAGCGAGATGCGCCAATCGGTGAAGCTCAAACCCAGCATGCCGAAGACGGGCCCGACGCTGAAGACGACCAAGCCAATCAGCCAAGGGAAAATGAACAAATAGAAAATCCGCTCTTCGCGCTTGGCGCTGGGTGAGATAGGCCGCGCTATTCGTCTAAGCATTGATCTTGCACTCGCCTTAGAGCCAACAGAATCCAGGGAGACCGCTGAGCGATCTCCCTCAATTGTTACAGTCTGCGAAATTGGACTACATATCGGCAACTGCGTCGAGCGCAGCGTTGCCCTCTTCCGTGATGGTGGCGATGGCTTCGTCCACAGTGGTTTCGCCCAGACGCAGCAGATCGGCCTCGCGACTCAGAATCTGGCTGACTTGAGCGGCCGCCAGCGACTGGAAGGGAGGACCTGTCACCGCGTAATCAAACATGGCTTCCAGGAAGTAATGGCCACTGGGCGGCGCCGGGTCGGATGTCAACCAGGCTTCCAGGCCCTCCGGACGCGCCGGTGAACCGCGGCCCGAGAGGCTCCACATGAAGATCATGCCCTCAAGTGAGAGGTATTCACGCAGGTAGCGCCAAGCCACATCCGGCTTATCGCTGGTGGGCGTGATGCCATAACCGCTGCCGAAAGCGCCCGTATAGCGCGAACCGTCAGCGCCCATTGGCGTCGGCGCGACATCCCATTCGAAATTCGCCAAAGCGCGCATGCTGGGCGTGCTCCAGGTCGCGATATGGCCCATAGCGGCGACACCGGCCCGGAAGGGCTGCGAGTTGGGGAAGGCCTCCATCTCAGTGCCGCTCGCGCCGGCATGTTCGACATGCGTCAGGTTATACCAGTGGTTGAGCGCCGCGCGGATTTCGGGCGTATCAACCGTCATCGCGCTTTCGTCTTCGTTCATCGTAGTGCCGCCCCAAGCGCCGGTGAAGAAACCGCCACCGCCGTTGCCCAGATCAAGTCGGCCATCCCAGCCCCAGATGCCGGCATCGGTATCGGTCAGCTCGATGGCGGCGGCCGCCATGTCTTCCATCGTCCAGTCTTCGCCCGGATAGTCCATGCCCGCGGCATCGAACAAATCCTTGTTGTAACCAAGGATGATCGGACCGTGGTCGTATGGGAGCGCATGGATGCGGCCGTCAACGCGGTAAAGGCGTACCGACTCTTCCCACATGCCGTCGACGTTGAATTCTTCATCAGCGGTAACGATGTCGTGGATGTCGATGATGATGCCCTCATGCGCCCATGGGGTGGCGCGGCTGCCATGTACGTAGATGATATCGGGCAAGGTGCCGGCGGCGGCCCAGGCGGGAACCACGTTGTTGTGGTCGGCCCAGGTATTGTAGGTGATGTTGATCTTGATGTCCGGATGCCGCTCCATGAAGCCTTCATCGTATTCGGCCTGGCGCGGACGGAATGCCGCTTCCCAGTGACGGCCGAAAGTCAGCTCGACCTGATCCTGCGCGGCGGCGATGCCGCTCAGGGGTCCCAGTCCCGCGAGCGCGGCGCCGGTGCTGGTAGCGGCCGTCAATTTAAGGAAATCGCGGCGTGAAAGTTTTTCAGTGCTCATGTTGGTTCCTTTCTATACTAATATCTCAGACGAACATACTGCTGCTGATCGATTCTTGCCGGGGACACCTCCTTCAACAGGATATTAGCGGAATCGCGGTACAAGGTCAAAACAACCTTCCGCCGATACGGATATGGTTCGTATAGTAGACGAGGATTGGCTATTTGTCAAAGACTTATTGAACGCGCATTCGGTTTCGCCATGCCGATGAACTGCCAAGAACCTGCCTTGCTCGCGCGAGCGGACAAGTCTATTATCATACGAGCGCGTCAAGCGTTATCGCCGCCATCATCTGACTGTGGTAAGCTTGTCGCTGTTTTCTTAGCCCAGTCTCATCGCGTTGAGAGCCAGGTTTACAGCGCAGTTATGCCAGTGCCCAAAGTCATCCACCAGCCGCGGACGCAGCAGGCGCTCAAGCGCGGGATTTCGACTTTGGTTAATGCCATTGCGCCGACCTTGGGACCGACGCCGCGCCCTTCCATCGCGCGCAACCAAGGCAAGTTCGAACTGCTGGACGATGGCGGCCTGATCGCCCGACGCATCATTGCCCTGCCCGAACAAGAAGACGATGTCGGGGCGATGCTGCTGCGGCAGGTGCTCTGGGCTGTGCATCAGCATGTCGGCGATGGCGCCGCCACGACCGCGGTGCTCTACGAAAAGATCTATAGCGAGGGACTGCGCTATATTGCCGCCGGCGCCGACCCGATGCGGCTGCGCGTGCGTCTCATGGAATTGTTGCCGATAGTCAGCCAACGCTTGCTGGCCGCTGCGCGCCCACTGCGCGGCGAAGCGGAACTGAAAGCGCTGGCCTTCTCCGTCTGCTATGACGAGGAGATGGCGGAGGTCTTGGGCGAAGTTATCGACACAATCGGGCAATACGGTCAAGTGGATGTCCGCGCTGGGCACGGTCGCGGCCTGGAATACACCTACGTTGAAGGCAGTTATTGGCGCGGCGGCGCCCAATCAAAAGAGATGCTGCGCGGCTTCCAGCGGGGAGTCGCTGAGCTGCAAGACGCCGCGATCCTAGTCACCGACATGGAAATCGAAGAACCGCGCGAGCTGGTGCCGCTGATGAGCTTGGCGCTGCGCCGTGGCATCGCGAACCTGCTGCTCGTCGTCGCTTCAATCTCAGAAACGGGCTTGTCGGTCGTGCTGGACAAGCGCTTGCGAGACAAAATACAGACCATTGTCGTCAAGATAGATGCTTACCATCCGGGCGACCTGAGTATCGCGCAGGCGGATATTGCGCTCTTGACCGGCGCGCGACCGCTGCTGCAAAAGGCGGGCGAATCACTGGAGCAGGTTCGCGAGAGCGACTTCGGCGAGGCGCGTTGGGTCTGGGCTGATGACAAGAATTTTGGC
This sequence comes from Anaerolineae bacterium, assembly GCA_012270545.1. Lineage (GTDB taxonomy): Bacteria > Chloroflexota > Anaerolineae > Aggregatilineales > Phototrophicaceae > UBA6055. The sequence goes on from JAAXID010000250.1 coordinate 22,008, forward strand.
TTCGCCAGCGGCAAAGGCGATCCACGACAATTGCGCGAGGGCGTGCGAAGCCTGCGGAAGGCCTACGCCAGCGCCGAAGATGACGACGATCGCCGGCGCACCCTTGAGCGGCTGGGACGCTTGAACGGCGGACTGGCGACAGTCTATGTGGGCGGCATCGCCGAGGATGAAATCCGGCAGCGCAAGGAAACGGCGGAACGCACGATTCGGGCGTTGCGGCGCGCGGCCGACCTTGGTGTGATACCCGGCGGCGGGGTTGCCCTGCTTCGCGGCCGTGATTGGCTGCTGGCGGAAGCCGAAGCGGAGACAGATATGGAGAGCCGCGCCGCCCGTCTGATCATGGCGAAGGCGGCCGAAGCGCCGATTCGTCAACTGCTTGAGAACGCCGGATACGACCCAAGCGAAGTGCTGGCGCAGTTGGGGAACTGCGGGGCAGCAGCCGGCTTTGATGTCATGCGCGACGAGATCATCGATGTGGCGACGGCCGGCATCCTCGATGTGGCGCAGGTGCAGGTCGAGGTGCTGCAGCGCGCTGTTTCGAGCGCGGCGCTGGCTTTGACGATCGATGTGCTCGTGCTGCATCGCGAGCCAGAGACGATGACGGATCCATAAAATGACGTCAATCGACACGATTGAAAGAACGAACAGTCTGCTGACGGTGGGCGGCGCGGTCTACGCCGCCAGGCAATCGGGACTGTATCGGATCGACGCCAGCGGTGATGAGCAGAACCTGTATCAGTCCTGGCTGCCCGATCAAGCGCTGCCAACGCTGGCGATTGCGGCAGTGGACGATCTGCTGCTGGCCGGCATCAATGGCGGAGTTGCCCGTTCCGAAGACGGTGGCGCTAGCTGGAGCGCGCAACAGTTTCGCGCGCCGGCGCCGCTTGTGACCTGCCTGGCAGTTTCGCCCGCATTCGCTGATGACGGCTGCGTTTTGGCGGGCAGTTTCGAAGACGGCGTCTTCCGCTCGACCGATGGCGGGGAGACTTGGCGCGCGGTCAATCACGGCTTGTTCGATCACAGCATTTATGCCCTGGCGCTGTCGCCGGAATTCACCACTGACGGCATCGCGTATGTCGGCACGGGCAGCGGCATCTATCGAAGCGAAAATGGCGGTCGTCTTTGGTGGGATGTAACGATGCCATCTGGTGATGAGACGGTGCTGAGCCTGGCGTTATCGGAGAACGGCGCGTTTTATGTCGGCTGTGAGGCGCACGGCCTACTGCGCTCAAACGACGCTGGCAGAAGTTGGGAGACGCCGCTAGAGACGAAAGGCGCGGTTAACGCAGTCGCTCTCACACGCGGCGGCGTGATCTTCGCGCAGGTGGACGATGGCGTATTGCAATCGCAAGATGACGGGGCAAGTTGGAGCGAAGTTGTCGCGGCGAACGTGGACTGCTTGGCGCTTGGCACGGACGGTGAGACGCTGTTTCTGGCGATGGCTGGCGGCAGCATTCGACGATCGAGCTTGTAGCGAAAACAGTTTTGATTAGACGAGCAAAAGAGGAAACGAAATGAATTATGAACCCACACTAGAATCGGTAAGGCGGCATCAAGTACCTGATTGGTTTCACAATGCCAAGCTGGGCATCTTCATCCATTGGGGGCTCTACTCGGTGCCGGCCTGGGCGCCCCATGGCGGTGATATCGGCGAAGTCTTCCAGAGCGGCGACTTGAGCGCCTGGTTCCGCAACAATTCCTATGCTGAATGGTATTTGAACACGCTCAAGTTCGAAGATAGCCCCACGCGCGAGTATCACAACAAGAATTACGGCGCCGACTTCAGTTATGATGACTTCGCCGCCGGCTTCAACTCGGCGCTGAAAAGATGGAAGCCGACCGAGATGGCGGCGCTCTTCAGCGAGGTCAACGCGCGTTACGTCGTCCTGACCACCAAACACCACGATGGCTTCACATTATGGAACAGCGAAATACCCTGCCCGCATAAAGCGGATTATCACACGCAGCGCGATGTGGTTGGCGAGCTGACCGACGCCGTCCGCGATCAGGGCATGCGCATGGCGCTCTATTATTCAGGCGGGCTGGACTGGGCTTTTAACGAGCAGCGCATCGACGATGTCGCCGATGTCTGGGGCACGATCGTTCAGACGCCTGAATTCGTCGCGTACTCGGTCGCGCATTGGAAGGAGTTGATCGACCGCTACCAGCCGTCAATTATGTGGAACGATATCGGTTATCCGGCGGCGGCCGACCTGGGCGAGCTCTTCGCCTACTATTACAACAACGTGCCCGACGGCGTGATCAACGACCGCTTCACCCAATCGCGCGATCAGAGGCCAAAGGCGGGCGAAAAGCTGACTGTGCCGCGCGGTCCGCATTTTGACTACATCACACCGGAGTACGCCACATTTGACGAGATTCAGGAAGTGAAATGGGAGTGCTGCCGCGGCATCGGGCACAGCTTCGGTTACAACCGGGTCGAGGGCGATGAGCAGCTGCTGGCCGAAGATGAGCTGATCCACATGTTCGTCGATATCGTCAGCAAGAATGGCAATCTGCTGCTGAATGTCGGTCCGCTGGCGGATGGCAGCATTCCGGAAAACCAAGCGGAGCGCCTGCGGGCTTTGGGTCGCTGGCTGGACCGTAATGGAGAAGCGATATTCGATACGCGTCCCTGGCGACGCGCCGACGGGGTGACAACGGCTGGATTGGATCTGCGCTTCACAGCGGGGGACGACGCCCTCTACGTCACGCTGCTGGGTACGCCGACGGAGAGCGAAATCACGATTGAAGGGCTGGAAGCGCCCGCCGGAGCGAGCGTTCAATTGCTGGGACGCGCTGAAGACCTGGAGTGGCGTCAAGACGGCTCGGACTTGCTGATTCGCTTGCCCGAATTGCCCGAGGCGCCAGCGCATTCGATCCGCATTCAGGGCATAGGTAGCTGACTTGGCACAAAAAGTCGATTCAACCGTCGAAAGAAATCTGCCCTGGAATTTCTCGGTCAATCTGATCGATATCACCTTCATCACATTGGCTTTCAGCATCATCTCGCGTGAAACCATCACACCGCTGTTGATCAGCAATCTGACGGATTCGAAGATCGCGATCGGCCTGGTGCCAGCGATATACAGCATCGCCTATTATCTGCCACAGCTATTCGCCGCCAATCATGCCGAACGCTTAAAACGCAAGCTGCCCTTCGTCATGTTGATCGGCGGCCTGCTGGAGCGCGTGCCTTATCTCTTCGCCGGCTTGGCGATTTTGCTTTTCGCGGAGAGCGCGCCGACCGCCGCCCTGCTCTGCATTTATCTCGTGATCGGGCTGGGCGCCTTGGGCAACGGCGTGGCGACGCCGGCCTGGTTCAGCATGATTGGCAAGGTGCTGCCGGTCAATCGGCGCGGGATATTCTTCGGCCTCAGCGAAGGTTTGGGCACGCTGATGGGCATCATCGGCGCCTATTTTGTCGGCCGCGTACTCGATGATATTGGATACCCGCTGAACTTCGCGGCGCTGTTCCTCGTTGCCGCCATCTTCATGGGCATCTCCTGGATCGGCCTGGCGCTGAACCGCGAGCCCGAAAGCCCAATCGTCAAAGCGCATATTCCCTTCAGCCACTACTTTCGGCGCTTGCCGGCGATATTGCGTGAGGAGCACAATTTTCGGCGATTCCTGCTGGGTTATTCGATCAGCCGCTTGAGCACGATGGGCGTCGGCTTCTTCATCGTTTTTGGCAATGAACGCTTTCAGTTGAACGGCGCCGATGTCGGCTTGCTGACGGCGATCCTGATCGGCAGTCAAGCGGCGATGCAGCTGCTCTTGGGCTGGTTGGCCGATAAACGCGGGCACAAGGCGAATCTGACCGTCTCGGGTTTCGCGCTGGCATTGGCGGCGGTATTGGCGCTGGGCGCAACCGATCTGGTCGGCTTGATTCCCGCTTTTGTCTTGCTCGGCATAGGTCTGGCCAGCGATCACGTATCACGTCTGAACATCATCCTGGAATTCGCGGCGCCGGAAGATCAACCGACTTTCATCGGGCTGACCAATACCTTGCTCGCGCCGGTGGTCTTTCTGGCGCCGATCCTCGGCGGCTGGCTGGCCGATTTCGGATTTGAAACGCTCTTTATTTTGATGACAGTTTTTGGGCTTGCCGGCGGCATGCTGCTCTCCACTTGGGTGAAGGAACCGCGCTACAACCCGCCCGAGCCAATCAGCGGCAATCTTAAGAACTGATTCACAAGCGCGATCGGATGCTGATTTGAAGCACTCAGCGGAAGGCCTGGTCGAGAAAAACCTCAACTGGAATTTCAGCGTCAATGTGCTTGACAATATGTTTTATGCGCTGGCGATCAGTCTGGTTTCGCAAGAGACCATCATGCCGCTGCTCGTCAGCGAATTGACCGATTCGACCATCGCTGTCGGCTTGATTCCCGCAATCTTCAGCTTGTCGTTTCTGCTGCCGCAGCTCTTCGTCGCCAACCATGCCGAGCGTCTGCCGCGCAAACTGCCCTTCGTCTTGTTGGGGAGCGGGCTGCTGCAGCGCCTGCCCTATCCCTTGATCGGCGTTGCGCTGCTGCTCTTCGCCGTCGAGGCGCCTGGCTTGGCGCTGCTGCTTTTCTTCATCGGCATCGCCACGGCCGCATTCGGCGGCGGCATCGTGACGCCAGCCTGGTTCAGCATGATCGGCAAGGTGGTGCCCACCCGTCGGCGCGGCATCTTCTTCGGGCTGGCCGATGGCGGCGGCTTGCTCATGGGGGTGATCGGCGCTTACTTCGTCGGACGCGTACTGGATATCATCGACTATCCCGGCAGTTTCGCCCTGCTCTTCCTGGTCTGCGGCCTGATCCACGCGATTTCCTGGTTTTCGCTGTCGCTGACGCGCGAGCCGCCGAGCGTTGACATCAAGGAGTCAGTGCCACTGCGGCGCTACTTCAGTCAGCTGCCGACCGTGCTGCGCGGCCATAAAAATTACCGCCGCTTCCTCGTCGGCTATGCGCTGCTGCGCCTCAGCATGATGGCGGTCAGCTTCTTCATCGTATTCGGCAATATCAACTACGAGCTGAGCGGCGCTGATATCGGCTTGCTGAATGCCATATTCATCGGCACACAGGCGCTGATGCGGCTGCTGTTTGGCTGGCTGGGCGATCGTTGGGGGCATAAGCGCAACCTGGTAATATCGGCCGCCTGCATGGCGCTCGCGGCGTCATTCGCGCTGAGTTCATCCGATGTCGCCGGGTTGGCGCCGGCCTTCATCTGCCTCGCCTGCGCCATTTCGAGCGACGGCGTTTCCCACTTCAACATCGTATTGGAATTTGCCGACCCGGCCGATCAGCCAACCTATATCGGGTTGACCAATACCTTGATGGCGCCCTTCACTTTCGTCGGTCCGATCGTCGCTGGCTGGATCGCGGCCGCCTTTGATATCAGTTTATTGTTCGTCGTCTCGCTGGCCTTTGGCGTCGCCGGCGCGGCGCTGTTATGGTGGTGGGTGCGTGAGCCAAGGCATATCAGCAAGCGATAGTCGAGAAATACAAGACAGGAGATGGCATGAGCGCGACCTATCAAGCAACCTGGGAATCGTTGACGCGACACGAGGCGCCCGCGTGGTTTAACGAGGGCAAATTCGGCTTGTACGCCCACTGGGGCCTCTACAGTGTGCCCGGCTTCGGCAACGAGTGGTACGGCAAATGGATGAACGATCCCGCGCATGAGATTCACCAGCGGCATGTGGAGCGCTTCGGCTCGCCGGCGGATTATGGCTATACGAAATTCATTGATGGCTTCACAGCCGAGCATTTCGATCCCGACGACTGGGCGGAGCTCTTCGCCGCCAGTGGCGCGCGTTACGCTGGATTTTCGCTGGCGCATCACGATGGCTTCGGCTTGTGGGATAGCGATGTCTACCGTTGGAATGTCGGCAAGATGGGACCAAAGCGCGATCTCTACGGCGAGTTGGCGGAGGCGCTGCGGGCGCGCGGTTTGCGCTTGGTGGCGCCATTCCACATCATCCGCGGCTTCAACTGGTTCCTGGCCGGCTGGAATCAATGGGATCAAACTTTTGACGCCGCCGTCGTCGAGCGCGGGCTGGCGGAAGGCTGGGAGCTCTTCGACCCCGAGTATGCCGATTTCTATTGGGTGCAGCAGACGAGCAAGTTCGAAGACTTTTTTCAGCAATGGCAGCTGAAAGTGCGCGAGGTGATCGACAAGTATCAGCCCGATATGATGTGGTTCGATGGCGGCAAGTTCCGCGATGACGGATACGAGGAGACGGCGCTGGAGATCCTCGCCCATTACTTGAATCAAGCGGGCGCCTGGGGAAAAGAGGTGCTGGTGCTGAACAAGCTGCCGGTCAGCATGCAATACAACTTCCATCCCGATTTCGGCATCATCAACTTCGAAAAGGGACGCGACCGCCCGCTGCACTACGAGCGCCCCTGGAATGATGATATGCGTATCGGCGATCAATCCTGGGGCTGGGTGGAGAATCAGCTATACGCCAGCGGACATACTTTACTGAGCAAGTTGATCGATTGCGTGGCGCGCGGCGGGAGCATGATGCTGTCGCTGTCTCCGAAGCCGGATGGCAGGATCCCCGAAGGTCAACGCGATTCGCTGCTGGAAATGGGCGCCTGGCTGACTTGGAATGGCGAGGCGATCTATGGAACGGTGCCCTGGACAACTCACTCCGAGGGCGACCTGGAAAAGCTCTGGCATCACGAGCGCGGGCACAAGTTCTGGGTTTATGAAAATTGCAATGCCGATGACAGGCGCTATACGCAGTCGACGGACGGCAAAACGGTCTATGCGCTGACGTTGGGCATTCCGCAGAAGTCGGTTACCTTTGAGGCGCTGGACGGTTCGGTCGGGATCGAGTATGTGTCGCTAGTCGAATCCGATCAGCCGGTATCCTGGTCGCAATCGGAGGCTGGTTTAACCATCGACGCGGCTAAACTGAACTTCAAGACGAAGCTGGCAGCGGCTTGGAAAGTGGAACTGCAATGATCGCTGGAGCCGCTCATCTTCCGCCGCGCGGGGCAATTCACGCCGTGCTAGAGGAACTTTACCGGGATCAGTCCGTTAACTACGACGGTTTCCGCGTTCGTTTACTGCGCGGCAGCTACTCCAACTTCACGCATCTGATCACCGTTGAGTTCGAGGATGAGTCGACTCGCAAGATCGTCATGCGCCGTTACAATCCCGAAAAATACGAAGAGGGGCATGACAAGCATAGCTGCGAGTTCAACGCGCTCAAGCTGCTGCATAAGCAGGGCATCCCGGTGCCGCCGCCACTTCTGCTGGATGAGACGGGCGAGATGCTGGGTCTGCCCGGCATCGTGACCGAGTTCGTCGAGGGCGCGCCGATAGAGCTGCCGGCCGAGGCCGCGCGCTGGGGCGAGCTGGCGGCGGCGACGGCGCGGATGCTGGCGCGGATTCATCAAACAGCATTCAGCGAAGCCGACAAGCGTTTCTTGATGGATGATAACGTTGAGGTCGCCTGGTTCATCAAAACTGGCCTCATTCCCGATTACATGCGCGCCGACCAGGATGGCGAGATGGTATGGCAGCTGGTAAAGGACCACTGGGGACGCTGGGCGCCGGTCGAGCCACGCTTCGCGCATACGGACTATTGGGCGGGCAATATCTTGTGGCGGGGCGATGAGATTACCGCAGTCGTCGATTGGGAGGAAGCTGGCTACGGCCATCCGGCCGCGGACGTCGCCTACTGCCGCATGGGGTATTACATCGAGGGCCTGCCGGAAGCGGCTGAGACATTCCTGCGCGTCTACGAGACGGAAGCGGGCTGGACCTTATCAGACCTGCCACTATTCGAGTTGGCCGCCAGCGCCCGCCCCATGACGGATCCTCAAGACTGGTTCGCGCGCGCTTACATGGAAGCTGGCTTCCGCCGCTTCATCGCTGAAGCCAAGGGAAAACTGCTCGCGGCGCGCTAATCCACATCGAGGTGGTAGCGCTCATCGCCGACTTCGGCTTGCAGGCGGTGCAGCTCGTCTCTGAGTTCGACTACCCGGTCGGCATAGGCGGGGTCGGCGACCACGTTCTTCAATTCATAGGGATCGACCTCGAGATCAAATAACTCCCATTCGGGTTCGTAGGTTTCGTCGATGCTGCCTTCGCTGCCCAGCGCGTCAGCGTAGTAGTAGATCAGCTTGTAGCGATGACTGCGGATGCCGTAGTGGGCGTAGACGTTGTGGTGCGTCTTGTGCATCCAGTAGCGATAATACATGCTCTGGCGCCAGTCCGGCGGCGTCTCGTCTGCTAGCTGAGGCACAAAGCTTCGTCCCTGCATAGCGTCGGGAGTCGGTAACCCAGCCAGCTCGAGATAGGTCGGCGCGAAATCGACATTGAGTATCATGTCTTCGTTGACGCTTCCGGCTTCGATGGTTTTGGGATAGCGCATGAGATAGGGCATCCGCAGCGATTCCTCGTACATGAAGCGCTTGTCGTACCAGCCGTGGTCGCCGAGGAAGAAGCCTTGATCCGATGTGTAGACGACAACCGTATTCTCGGCCAGCCCTTCGGCATCGAGGTAATCGAGCAGGCGGCCGACGTTGTCATCGATGCTGGCGACCACCCGCAGATAATCCTTGATGTAGCGCTGGTAAGCCCATTTGCGCAGTTCCATCTCGGGGAGATCGCGCGGTATCTCGGCTTTTAGATCGAGGGGAGTATGGTGCAAGCCCATGCGCATCTCGGCGGCTTCGGCGGCGGAAGCGCGGTTGGCATAATCGTCGTAGAGCGTTTCCGGCTCCGGCAGCTCTTCGTTGAGGAACATATGAGCGTGCTTCTCATCCGGCTCCCAATGGCGGTGCGGCGCCTTGTGATGGCACATGAGGAAGAATGGTCGTTCGCTGTCGCGATTCCGCAGGAAGTCAAGACTCATGTCGGTGATGAGATCGGTAACATAGCCCCTGACAGGCCGCCGCTGCGAGCCATCACCGTCTTTGAAAATAAACGTCGGATTGTGATAGAGCCCCTGCCCAGGCAGCACCGCCCAATCATCGAAGCCGGTCGGCTGATGCGCCGGACCCTGCCCCAGATGCCACTTGCCGAACATGCCGGTCTGATAGCCGCCGGCCTGCAAGTCCTTGACGAAGGTGGGCAGGGTATTGTCCATAGGCGTGCTGAGCGTGGTGACGCCGTTGATGTGGTTGTAGCTGCCGGTGAGGATGGCGGCGCGGCTTGGCGTGCAGATTGAGTTGGTGCAGAAGACGGTGTCGAAGCGCATGCCCTCGTCCGCGATGCGGTCGAGATTGGGCGTCTGGTTGATGCGGCTGCCATAGCAGCTCAATGCGTGCGCGGCGTGGTCGTCCGACATGATGAAGAGGATATTGGGGCGTTCGTCTGGCATTAGAGTTAGAGTCCTTTTTGATTTAACCACCGGGGCGCAGAGCTAAACTCATGCAAGCTGCTGTCTAGTTGATATAGGGATGATCGGCCGCCAGCAAACCTTCTTCTTTCAGCACATGCCAGAAGGCGGCCGGCACTTCGGCGGACAGAGCCTCGACATTGGTTTTGACGCGTTCGGGCCTGCTGGTGCTGAGGGCGAGCGCGACGATCCCCGGATGCGATTTCCCGAATTGAATGCAAACTTCGTACGGGACTTGATTGTATTCGGCGCAGAGCCGGAAGAACTTCTCGCGCCAGGCGAATTTCTCAGCGCCCTCGGGATTCGCTGGATCAAGCTTGACGTAATTGAAGAACGCGCCACCCACGAGAAAGCCGGCGTTGAAGACGGCCGAATTGATGATGGCGACGCCCTTGGCCTGCAGTGAATCCATGAAGGCGAGCAGATCGGCCGGATGCGAGTAAAGCGTATAGCTGTTGGCGAACATCACCCAGTCGAGCTGCGTGTGCGCGTCAATCTCAGCGATCGATTTCCAGTTCTTGGCGCCGACGCCGATGCCTTTCGCCACGCCCTGCGCTTTCAATTCGCCGAGCGCAGCATAGGCGCCGAGGATATCAGCGAAACGGCCTTCGCGGTCGGCGGGTGATTCAGCCGCGTCGAGGTATTCATCCGGATCGTGAACGGAGACGAGCTGCGTGCTGTAATCGCCGCCGAGCAGCTCGAGCCCCTGTTCGAAGCATTTGAGGATGCCATCATAGCTGATGTCCTGCACGGCATCGTGCGCCAAGCCGAACCAGGCGCCTGGCTCAAAGGTGGGTTCCGCCGTCGTCAAGGGCGCGCGCAGCCAGGCCAGCTTGTTGCTGATGATGACCTCGTCATCGCCCACGCCGAGCTCGCGCAGGCAATCGCCCATCACTTCCAGCGCCAGCCCAGCGCCATATTTGCCCGCTGAATCAATGACGACGGGTTTGGGCAAGTGCTGGAAGATGGCGCGCATCGTCTCCAGTTTGGATGCGTAGGAAAACTCGCGGAACAAATTGCCCAGCGCGGTCGAGCCGAAGATCAGCGGTGGCGTCTGTAATCCAGTGTTGCCGAAGGGTACGGGTTGCATATCAACTCTCTCCATAATTCAGTTCAATCATCCATCTCGCTCTTGAGATTGACCGGCGTTGTCAGCGCTTCGAACGACATATTAACCTAAGCCGGGCGAAGAAAAATGCCGTCCGACCTCAAGGTTATCGAATAGTTGGCGCGCCGCCGATCCGGCCGACGATCCAACCAACTATGAAGTTCGCCGTCTGCACTTTCCACCAAGGGTAGCCCCCGCTCTGATGCGGACCAGCGAGAATTGCTACGTAATCACCCTCGACCAACTGCCCGATCTGCGCGGCAGCCGTGCTCGGGCTCTGGCGGATGTTCAGACGCGGTATCACCGTCCGCAGCTGCTGGCCGGGACAATATTCCGAATTCTCAATGACGCCGGCGGGAATCGTCGGCGATCCAAATCCGCTGGCGCTGAATTGCGGATCGCGCAGCCGCTCGGTCACATCGGTGACGCTTCCGCCCTCCACCTGAACCGTGTACTGCCGACCTTGTACTGCGACGACCACCAAGCTGCGGTTGGGGAACCAGCGAACGTCCTCGGGCGGGGCGTCCCCGATGAAGCCGGATATCTGCCGGCCAGCGCTATCGTATAATGCGACCGGTCCGCTGCCCGGCGCGCCAGGCCGTCCCAAAGCCACGACCTCTCCATTTGGCCGCCGCGCGGCGTCACGTAGCCACAGCCCATGCGCGGAGGCATCGAGGATGACGCGCTCGCCGGACAAGTTATTGTTGACTTCGCCGATGATCACGCGACCATCCGGGCGGCGGCCGCTGACGATGATGCCCTGCCCATCCGGATTCCAGTGTCCGTAATCGTAACGAACGAAGCGCGGCGCCTGACTGGCTTGATGAGCAGACTGCTCGCGAAGCGCCTGCGCGATGGCGAGCGCGTTACGTCCTTCGTCCGGCAGATGCGCCGTTAGCAGCACCGTGTTGCTGTCCTGTATTGGCGACCATGAAACCGCCCTGGTTGCCCAATGCCCCGCGTTGCTGGGACGGACAAGTGAGCAGGAGTTGTAGCCTGAATTCGGACAGTCGCGCATGATCGGATAAGTCGGATCATATTGGCTCTCGTTGCGCGGCTGCCAGAACCAGACGCCCGCGTTGGCGGTGTCGGTGCCTTGTGGCGGCGCGATGCGAAAGCTGAACTGTTGACCGTCAGCCGACCAATCCAATTCCACAATGCGGTTCTTGTTCTGGTCGATGCTGGCCACGCCGAATCCCTCGAAGAAGGGCGAGAAACTCATCATGCCCTCTTGCGGCACGCCAAGAGGCTTGTAGCGCAGAATGCCATAGTGATCGGTTCGAATCCAGCTGTTATTGGGATCGGCCGGATTGGGCAGGAACAAGCGTACGCCACCACCCAACTGGATATTCTGGAA
>JAAXID010000208.1 GCA_012270545.1 Anaerolineae bacterium
CGCTCCATGCGGTCGACCTTCCAGCCTTCGACGATGGAGCCGAGCGTGCAGCCGGCGCAGCGCGTCAGCCAGGCGCCTTCCAGCCGATCGCGGAAGTCATCGGGCGGCGATGTAAGCAGGCGGCGGCGGCCAGGCGGGCGCAGCGCCTTGATCGACGCCAGATCGTCGGGTTCCACTTTCTCCAGCTCGGGGTCGTTGGGCAGCGCATCCAGCTCGGCTATTTTCTGCTTGAGCAGCGCTTCGATTTCCGCCACCTTTTCCGCCACGCCCTGTGCGCCGAATTCGACCTTTTGCGTGGCGTAGCGGTTGATCGTTAGATCCCAATTTTCCACGAGGTCGGGGTAATCAAACAATTTCATGGAAGTATCCTATTTCAGCGTATCAATTGGCAGTTCCGCAAAGCATAACAATTCAAGGGGCAGGCGTCAAAGGCTATGGCAGCCGGGTGTGCCGAAAATGGTGGAGTGCTGTATTACGAGTCCCGCATAGAGGATTCACCACAGAAACACAGGGCGCACAGAGAGAATGAGAAAATAACTTTGTGTCCTTGTGTCTTTGTGGTGAAAAGCGTTTTCACATCCACAGAATCGCCACCCTCCCGACTGCGAGCCAATCTTGCTGCTGGCGGCGCAAGCGCAAATCGTGCAATAATTGCCAGCCAGCGGTACATCGACAGCGGAACGGCCTGGGTATTCTGTCGATGGTCGATCTGCTCAGAACACCGCCCGCATAAACGACCCGGATGACCCGCCCCGCAATTGCTATTGATCAGCGAATTAGAGATGAACCTATGACCACAGACCGGTATCCCCTTGCCCTGCGTCCGGCCGATGTCGAGCACATTACTATCTATTATGAGCGAGATTATTTCGCCGGCTGGCCCTTCAATCACGGCTTCAAAGCTTTCTCCGAAGACGAACTGCTAATCAGCTTCTCGCGGGGACCCTGCAATTACGCCTCGCGCTACGACCTGGTGCATCATGTGGTGGACGCGCGCGGTGGCGAATACGTCACGATGCTCTCGAGCGATGGCGGCAGGACCTGGCCGCCGGGCTCGCTGCGATCACTGGGCACGCGGCAAGATATTGAGCGGACGCTCAATATGAATTCGCAGGATGTGCCCTCTGAATCCTACGACTGGGGGTCGCCAGATTTCTTTCTAACGGCCGGCTTCGGCATTCCGCCCGACCGCAACCAGGATGTCGGTTACGTCCAGTACACGCGGGATCGCGGACGCAACTGGGAAGGTCCCTTCCGCATGCCCTCTTTTGGCTTCGCCTGGATGCAGGTCAAGCCCGATTACATCTTGCGACCGGATGGCGTCGTGTTGCTCTTCGTGACGGTCGGCATCGGGGACAGCACAAACCGCAACCGTATCGTCGCCATTTACGCCTCGTCGGATTTCGGCTTAAGCTGGAACTATTTGTCGTCGATCAGCGCGGAATCACCCGACAGGCGCTTCGTGAAGCGCTATTACGCAAGCCCTGTTTTGCTGCGCGACGGGCGGATATTGGCGGCGTTGCGCTGCCAGATTAACGCGCGCTCTGCCTGGCCCGAAGTCTTTGAATCGCAAGACGGCGGGCGCAGCTGGCAATTCATCTCGCGGGTGAACGACTGGGGTGGACCGACCGATCTCACCTTGCTCGAGGATGGGCGTCTGCTGGCGGTCTTCGGCTACCGCGTCCCGCCTTATGGCATCCGCGCCCGAATCTCCGAAGACGATGGATTGACTTGGGGACCCGAGCTCATTTTGCGTGATGACGGCGGCTCCTGGGACTTGGGTTATCCCCGAACGGCGCTGCTGGGCGGCGGTAAAGTTATCATCGTTTACTATTTCAATCGGGCCGACGATGTGATTCAGCTGAATGGAGGCGTACGCCATATCGCCGCGACAATCTTTAAACCATGAGGGGAAACAAGCATGAAGATCACTGACATCCAACTGCGCCAATACCGCTGGGAACGCGGCACTCCCATTCGCAATGGCATGCACACTTACACCCACAGCGGCTTGAATCTGCTGCAAATTGAAACCGACGAGGGCATCACCGGGGTTGGCTGGGCGCAAAAGCCACAAACGCTCGGCATGGCGAAGGTGGCGGAAGGCCTGCTGGAGCACTTCAAGCCCATGCTGATCGGCGAAGATCCCTTCAATTATCGTCGTATCTGGCAGGCGCTCTGGCTGCCGAAGCTGGTCGGTCGGCGCGGAATCACCACGCGTTTCATCAGCGCTATCGATATCGCGCTCTGGGATCTGATGGGAAAGGCGACAGGCAAATCGGTGCACAAGCTGCTGGGCGCCGCCCATGATCGCGTACCGGCCTACATTGCCGGCGGCTACTATCAGGAAGAGAAAGGGTTGGCCGGTTTGGCGGCGGAAATGGAAGAGAACCTGGCCTTGGGCGCCAAAGCGGTCAAGATGAAGATAGGCGGCGCGTCCATCGCCGAAGATGTCGAGCGTGTGCGCGTCGTCCGCGAAACGGTCGGTCCCGATGTCAAGCTGATGGTGGACGCCAATTGCGCCTACAGCCTGCGCGAAGCGATCCATATCGCGCGGAAAATGGAACCTTACGATATCTTCTGGTTCGAGGAGCCGCTGCCGCCGGATGATTATCGCGGCCACACTCGACTGGCGCAGGCCACCGCTATCCCGATCGCCACGGGCGAAAACGAGTATACGCGCTACGGCTTCCGTGATCTCATCGCCAATGACGCCGCCGCGATTTACAACGCCGATGCGCAAATTCTCGGCGGCATCACCGAGTTCATGAATGTCGCCGCCCTGGCCGCGGCGCAGGATCTGCATATCGCGCCGCACGGCGATCAAGAGATCCATCTGCATTTGGTCGGCGCAATACCAAACGGACTCATCGTCGAATTCTATCGCGAGACGGTCGATGCCAATCGCGGGCGCATCTTCCAAGAGAAGCTGCAGCTGGATGATGACGGCTGGCTAACGATTCCCGAGCGAGCGGGCTTGGGCGTCACGCCGAATTACGAGTTTCTGGAGCGATTTCGGCTGAATTAGACCTGGCTATCCATAGCAAAGACGATGTATACGCGCGCAAAACCCTGAACGGCATATTGCCCGTTACGCTCTGCCTTTACGACGACTTGGAATCATCATTACATGCGCTTGATTGAATTGGCCACAGCGTAACTTTGCAATGAAGCGTGGTGCGTGTTAGGCTTTAGATGCGAAATCGATTTCGCATCCCGCTCCATCAATTAGCCTTGCCTGTTTGGATCAGAAAATGTCCGTCACGATAGAAGACCTGGCCGATAGATTAGGCGTCTCCCGCTCGACCGTCTCCAAAGCGTTGAACGACCGCGCCGATGTCTCGGATGCGACCAAGGACCGCGTCATGCAAACGGCGCGTGAACTCGGCTACCAGCCGTCGGCGGCCGCGCGCAGCCTTCGGCGCCAACGCACGGACAAGATCGGCCTGGTCGTCAACTATCCCATATACCGAGTCTCCCCTTTCCTGGCGGAGTTGATCCCGGGCATGGCGACCGCGGCTGAAGATTCCGCCTATAATCTCATCCTTTATACATCGCTGGCGGGCAATGCCGAACGCATCAAGAGTCTCTGCCGCTCTCGCGAGGTGGATGGCATCATCATCGCCTGGCCACAGCAGCTGAGCGAGACGATCGCGCTTTCCCGGCTGCTGACCGATGAGGAAATGCCGCATGTTTTCTTGCCGCGCCGCGTTCCGCATGAATCCGTTTCCTATATGGCTTCCGATCATGTATCCGGCGCGCGCCAGCTGACCGATCATTTGATCGCGCTGGGGCACCAGCGGATCGGTTTTGTCCGCCTTCCCGAGCTCTTTGAAACGGATCATGATCGACACGCAGGTTACGCCCAGGCGCTGCGGATGGCGGGTATCGCCTATGAGGGGCAGCTTGTCATTTCATCCCCTACCAGCGAGCCGGCAATTGCCGAGGAGTTGCTCTCGGCTTTTCTTTCGCTGCCCCATCCGCCGACAGCCATCCTCTTCTTCACCGACCCCTTGGCGATTCGAGCATTGGCGCACGCAAAAGCGCGTGACATTCGCGTTCCCGATGATCTTTCCATCGCCGGCTATGATGGCATTCTGTCATCAGCGGTGACCGTGCCGGCGTTAACGACCGTGCGCCAGCCGATGCCGACAATGGGAGAACGGGCTGTGAACAATCTGCTGAAGTTGATCGCCGAACCCGCGGGACCAGCCATTCAGGAAACCCTGCCGGTGCAACTGATCGTGCGCGGGTCGACCGGTCCGCGCCCGCAAGTCTGAACTGGACGAGCATAGAGGAGAGCTCACTATGGACAGCGACACCCTCGCAAGGCCCCCGGGCAGCGACGCCGCCGAGCCGCGGGCGATCGTTCACGGCGCGGCCATCATGCCGAGCGACTTCTCAATTTCGCTGGCGGCCAAAGGCGGGACAGACAGCCTCCTGCGCAACCCCGGAAGCGAACGCACGCAGAGCATGCGCGGCTTTGAAGCGTCTTACGTCGACATCATCGACTACATCGTGCGCATCACCCATCGCATTTGGGAAGAGAAGGATGTCGGCTACATCTACGACACGTATCGCCATAACTCGCGCGTCTACGATGACTTCGGGCTGCAATACGGCAACGAGAAAATCGTCGCCGATACCGCCCACACCATCAATGCCTTCCCCGATATCCGCCTATACGCCGACGAGATCATCTGGGCGGGGGATGACGAGATCGGCTTTCACACCTCCCACCGCACCGTGATCAGCGGACACAATACCGGCTACAGCAAATTCGGGCCGCCCACCGGCAAAAAGATAACGCTGTGGTGCATCGCCAATTGCGTCTCGCTGGAGAATGAAATCTTCGCTGAATGGGTCTGCTACGACACCGCCTGCCTCGTGCGCCAGCTCGGCTTTGATTTGCGCGAGACAGCGCGGAACCTGGGCAATGCGATGGCTGACGCGGGCATCGAAGATCCGCGCTTTGGCGAAGCTGAGCGCCTGCCGGGCCAGGACAAGCCGCCGCACCTGCAGCCGAGTAACGAAAGCGGATTCGATGTCGAGGAATTCATCCGCCGCATCTGGCACAATATCTGGAATCGCCGCAGCCTGCGCGAAGTGACGCGCGCCTATGATCGGTCGCTGGTCTGCCGCGGCAGCACCGGACGCGTCCTCTACGGACGTGGCGAATACCAATCCTTCATCCTCAGCCTGCTGGCGATGTTCCCCGACGCCATGCTGCAGATCGACGACATCTACTGGATGGGCAACGATGACGATGGCTATCTGGTTTCGGTGCGCTGGAGCCTGGTCGGAACGCATCGCGGGGTCGGCATCTATGGCGCGCCGACCGGCCGCCGCATTAATATGTGGGGCATCACGCAGCAGGAAATCAAGGACGGCGTAATTCAAAAAGAGTGGATGCTCTTCAACGAATTCGCCGTCATGCAGCAGATCTATCGGGATAGAGTGTAAGGATGACCTCGCGGAGCGCGTCTGTAGAACCTCTATGTCCTATGCGCCTCTGTGGCAAAACTGCCCTAAGCCTTCCGCAGCCGCTCCGCTTCCAGCTCGACCAGGCGCTCGCCATCGACGCCGACGCAGACATTCACTAGCGGGCGCCCCTCCCAAGCCGGCAGGACGCGGCCACCGGTGGCGGGCCAAGTCTTGCCGCGGCCCAATCCCTGCGTGCCGACGCGGATCGGCCAACGCCGCAGCTCAAAAAGATCGGGATCAATCAAATAGGCGATGGCGCTGGAATCGTGCACGAAGATGCCTTCGGCGTCATAATTCGCTTCGAAATAATTGCGGTAATGCGGCAAGATGCGCGTAATGTGATCCGACAGTGGATTGCCATGCGTCGCGTAGTCGGCGATATGCGCCGGCGTCATGTGCACGCGCAGCGTCACATCGAGCCCGACCATCGTCACCTGCCAGTCAGCGCCGAAGACCAGGTCGGCCGCCTCCGGATCGTTGCGAATATTCGCTTCGCCCGCGGGGCTGGCGTTGCCCGGCACCAGCGCGTTCCCGCCCATCAGCACCACCTCGTCGACCCACTCGGTGATGCGCGGCTCCAGGCGCAGCGCCAACGCGATATTAGTCAAAGGTCCAACCGGCGCCAGCGTAATCTCGCCGGGATTGGCGCGCAGCTGCTCAATGATGAATTGGGCGGCGTTGAGGTCGATGGCTACGCCGGCCGGGTCGGGCAGGAAGATATTGCCTTGGCCGTCTTCGCCATGCACATAGGGCACGGGTCCTTCAAAGTCCCCGGTCAGCGCGTCATCGGCGCCAGGCGCCACCGGGATATCGGCGCGCCCGGCGATTTCGAGCAGCCGCAGCGCGTTCTTCGTCGCCAGCTCGGTAGGCACGTTGCCAAAGATGGAGGTCAATCCGACTAGCTCCAGCTCCGGCGAGCAGAGGGCGAAGAAGATCGCCATCGTATCGTCGACGCCGGGATCGGTATCAATGATGATTTTTCGTGGCATCTCTGCGCTCTCCTCTGCGTCTTCGGCCCTTTAATTAACCGGGGATAATCTTCAGCTGAATCTCCCGTTTTCGCGGACCATCGAACTCGTAGAACATGATGCTCTGCGACCAGCCCACCAGCAGCTCGCCCCCATCGATCGCCAGGCTGATGCTGTTGCCGACTAGGGTCGCTTTGATGTGGGCGGCGGCATCGGCGGGCGTATCATATTGGTGGATGAAGTCGACCCGCGTCGGCACCAGGCGCTTGATATCAGCCAGGATGTCGGCCCGTGTGGCCGGATCTAAGCCCGAGTTGAGCGTGATGGCGGCCGTCGTATGCGGCACGATCAGCGCACAGATGCCGGCCTGCACGCCGCTCTCGGCCACCAGCGCCTTCGCATCCGCCGTTATGTCCACCAGCGCGTCGCCCGCCGGCGTTTCGATTGTGAGGGTCTTCAGCATGATAAGTTGATCCCTGTAGTCTCTCGGTCCAGCAGCGATTGTACTTCGGCGCATGACGGAACGTTACGACCCGCGCCGGCCTTGCCCACGCTTGCCGCGCCCATCGCATTGGCGATTGTGCCACACTCCAGCGGAGAATACCCGTTCAGATCCGCCCAGATGTAGGCGCCGGCAAAGGCGTCTCCCGCGCCGACCGTGTCGACGACATCGACAGTGAATCCCCCGCACTGCACATCAACCTGACGCGACACGATGCGGCAGCCCGCCTCCGCAAGCTTGAGCGCGATCGTCAATTGCGGGTATTGCTGGCATAGACGGCGGCAAGGATCCAGCCCGCGCTCGCCAGCGGCGACGAAGGGAACTTCGTCTTCAGTCAACAGCAGGACATCAGTGATGCTCAGCGCTCGCTTCACTTGCGCCGCGCTGAGTCCACGCGAAAAGGGACCGACATCGAAATACAGCCGGCTCTCATGCGCCGCGAGCCAGTCGAATAGGCCCGCGACCAATCCCGAAAGCCGCTCCTCCACCAGCGTATAACCCGGGATGAAAACGGCGTCCGCCACAGCCAGCTGCGCTTTCGCCGCCGCGCTGAATTCGATTTCCACGCCCTTGCCGTAGTGGCCGAGGAAAACGTGTTCGCCCTCCGCCCTGTCGGTGAGTGCCAAGACGGTGGTTGTCGTGCTTTCGGCGGGGACTATAAGGGCCGAGGTATCAACAGCGGCGTCATTGAGAATATCCAGCAGCATCCGCCCCTGGAAGTCGTCGCCGACCGTGCCCAGCGCCGCGACATCCAGCCCCATCTTGCGCGCCGCCAGGATCGTCGTGCAAGCGCCGCCCGCTTCAAACTGCAGCATTTTCGCCGTCTGATGCTGGTTGGGATGCAGCGGCAGCCGCACATCGAGCAGTAGATCGACGACCAGATCGCCGACAGTGACCAAGCCTTTAGGCATGTCTACCCAATGCGCGCCGACTTCTGGATCAGCGCCAAGAGCCCGTCGGCAATCGCCTTTACACCGTATTCCTGAAAGACGGTGTCGTTCTCCAAAACAGCGACGTCCGCGGCTGGAATCGCATCGAATCCGGCGAAACTTCCCGCCATGGCGCAGGCGATCGCGCCGATGGTATCGGCATCGCCGGAGAGGTTCGCCGCCAGAATCGCCGTCGTTTTGGGGTCGCCCTGCCCCAGCGCCAGCAAGCCAAAAGCCGCGCCCACCGTCTCCGGTACATTCAGGGTGGCGCCGACCTCATCGAACAGGCGCCGCAGTTTCACTCGTAACTCCGTGCCGCTGTTGGCGATCGCGAGCGCCTGCTCGATTTTGAAGCTCACTGAACAGCCGAACCAGCGCCGTCCATGTGCGCTTCCCAGTTCGGCGCCGCGCAGCCCCGCCGCAATCACGTCGTTTAGCCTGGCGTCTGCCACCATCGCCTGCGCCACCGCCGCCGCGACAGCCGCAGCGCCCGAAACCGCTGGCTGGGTGAAGTGCGTCGGCATGCAGACGGTTACTGTATCAGCGACCGCGCCCTCGATATCGCCCGGATGCAGCAGACCAATTGGCGCGATGCGCATGGGCGCGCCGTTGGTATCGCCCCATAAGCCGGTCGTCCGCGGGTCTTCACCCGCCTTCAGCGCGTTGAGGCCGCGCCGCGTGCTTGGTCCGACATAAGGCGAATTGTCGCCATCGACGCGGTCATACCAGGTGGTCAGCCCTTTGACGGCCGCCGCCAGCGTGACCGCGCCTTCATCAATCACCGCCTGCGCGATCGAGAAAGCACCCTCGGAATCATCGGTGATGCGCCCGGCCGGCAGCCCGGCGTGCACAATGTGGTCCGCCGGCGCGGCCTGCCAGCTATCGAGCCAGCCGAAGCAGCGCTCGGTATCATCCGGGTGAACCTGCGCCGGCATAGCGAAGGCGTCGCCAAGCGCTTGGCCATAGAGCCCGCCGAGGATTTTGTTGAGCATCTTGTTCATGACAGCTTGGAATCAAACCTCAAGGCGCAAGTAGCTGGTGAAGCAGGCGGATTCACTGCGCAAGTGGATGCGGTACATGCGCCTGTCCAACTCTACTTGTCGCTTATCATCTAGATTAACATGCGATTCAATATATGATATAGTTTATGTCAAATCATCACACAGAATCAGTAGCGAAGCAGAGTGAACAGTGGCTGAATCAGCGCTGAACGATCGCCTTACTAGAGTAGAGACGCCCGCGGAAGAGTATTTGAAAAGAGGCGAGGTTGGCGCCACGCTCTCGCGCATTGAAACAAAACTAGATACCCAGAAGTGGATATTGGTCGCTTTGGCCGCTGGCTTAATCGTCGGCCTCGTTGTGTTGGCGTTGCAGTTGACGCCATAAAGCAGTAACAGGCGTGGAATATCCAATTCATTTCACTTTTCTATCCTCTGCGCCTCTGTAATTAAACTTCAGCCCGCTGCAAAACGCGCCCGCCGCTCAAGCAGTCGACAGCGTAATTTACGCACTTCAAATTCGCAGCGTAGCTTAGAGCGGCTGTCTACGTTCTTCAAGCTCTTTGCGGATGGCGTCGAGCAAATCAACGCTTCTGGCGTGGTATTGATTAGCGGCGCCTAGTCTATCCTCAAGGCGTTGCATATCCGCTTTAGTCTCTTTGCGTAGATCGTCAATTTTTGCATTCACCTTGTCGATGCGCTGACCCAACTGGGATTCCACCTTGTCGATGCGCTGACCCAACTGGGATTCCATCTTGTCAATACGCTGGCCCAACCGAGTATCCATATTGTCGATACGGTCATCGAGTCGTTTTATATCGCCTTTGGAAGGTAGCCGCCAAAAAAAGCCAGCAACGACGACAAACATCGTGATAAGTTGGATAATGACAACCAAGTCTAATGTTAGTTGCATGCCACCCTCACGCGAGACTGACCGCATTATAGCATAGTTGGATAGTAATGCGAGACCTCACTCCGCCCGCATCAAAACGCGCCCGCCGATCATGAACCAGACCAGGGCGCTCAACACCAAGCCAATAATCAGCGCCAGCAGCAGCTCGAAGAAAAGCGCCATGAAGAGCGTCAGGTAAATGCCCAGCGAGACGATCGTCACCAGCGCGCTCGCCAGCCAGTGTCGCTGGATGCTGAAGATATCGCGGACGAAAGGCAGGCCGATGACGAAGAGAAAGATGGAGACGGCGCCAATCAGCAGACCGGCTGGCAGCGCGGTATCGGCGCCACCAAAGCCATTGGGCGCGGCCAGCATGGAGCCACTGGTCACCACGCCGATCACGGCGATCATCATCAGCAGCATGTGGGTGATGCTGATGCGCTGGATCGAGCCCCAAAAAGCGGCGTCAAAAGCGGCGCCGGAGGCCGTGCGCATCTCGGTCACGCGCTGGGAAATACGCCGTTGCAGCGCGTAAATCACCAGCGCCAGCACGGTGGCGAAATAGGGAATCGATTGTGGCAGCTGCGCCGGTATCTCCAGCGAGCCGATGCGCAGCCCCAACGCGTCGAAGAAGCCGAATATCGATGAGGCGATCATGGTGCCAACCGGCGTGCCGCCACCGAGAGAGGGCGTGACCAAGGCGATGAAGCCGCGGCCGTTGGTCATATCGCGCTGGAAGAGTTGCAGGTAGCCCATGCCGATATGGATGCCACCTAAGCCGGCGAAGAAGCCGCTGATCATCAGCGCGTAATAGCGGATGCGCTTGACGTTGATGCCGACCGAAGCCGCCGCTTCCGGATTCTCGCCGACCGCGCGCAGGTGCATGCCGAAGGGCGTCCGGTACAAGACGAAGGCGACGATGAAGACGGCGATGAAGGCGATCCAGGTCATCAAGTTCTGATTGCTGAAAGCGCCGCAGAGGAACTCGAAGATGTTGCTGGTGGTCTCCGTTTTGACGCAGCCCGGCAACTGAATGAAAGGCATCTGCAAGCTCGCCAGCGTGCTCGTGTTGCCGCGATCGCCAGTCAATTCAAACATGATGGCGACAGTGGCCGACGAGCCGAGGATGTTCAGCGCAATGCCGGAGAGGAAGAGATCGCCTTTCAAATCGAGATGAAAGAGCGCCAGCACGAATGAGAGCAATACCGAAACACTCACGCCGAGAACCAGCCCAAGCCAGGGACCGACGCTGACGCCGGCTTCGAAACCGAACCAATTCTGGGCGTAGGCGCTGACGACAACGCCGGTGAAAGCCGAGGACAGCATCATGCCCTCCAGGCCGATATTGAGAACGCCGGCTTTTTCCGAAATCAGCGCGCCCAGCGAAGGTAGCAGGATCGGCGTGGTGACGCGCAGGATGGCGGCGACAAAAAGGGCGCTGAAAATCCCGTCAATGACATTCTCAAACATTGTCACCTCCGGGCGCCGCGGCAGCGGCATCAGGGTCGACTACGAGGCTGTGCCCCTCCTCATCGATATCAGCGCGTTTCTGCCGCGCCTGGAAGAAGGTCACCAGCGCCTCGGCCGTGATCAGCAGGATGATGATCGCTTGAATCATGCGCACCACTTCAAAGCTGACGTTGGCGTCGCGCTCCATGAATTGCGCACCCGCCCGCAGGTAGGCGTAAAGCAAGCCGGTGAAGGGCACAACCAGCACATTCAAACGCGCCAGCAAGGCGACAACCACCCCTTCAAAAGCCAGCGCGAAGGAGATATTGAGGATCAGTTGCCGGTGGATGCCATTCGCCAGGTGCAGCCCCGCCAAGCCCGCCACAATGCCGCCAATCGCCATCACCAGCATGATGGTGCGGCGCGAATTGACGCCGCCATAATCGGCGAAGCGCAGGTTGGAGCCGATGATGCGGATCTCGTAACCGAGCGGCGTGCGGCGGATCAGGAGCCAGGAGATGAAGATGACGATCACCAGCAGAAAGACGGCGATGGTCACCTGCGTCTTGTCCACGATCACCGGCAGAACAGCGTTGTCCGTGAATTTTGCCGAGGCGACATAACCGGCGTCGGGCGGCTTCAACTGGAAGTTGAGCACCATCTCGAAGAAACGGGTGGCGACCACGTTGAGCATCAGCGTCGAAACCAGCTCATTGGCGCCAAGATAGGCTTTTAACGCGCCCGGAATCAGCCCATAGATGAAGCCGGCTGTGCCCGAGGCCAGGATGATGAAGGGGATCAAAATGATGCCCGGCACATGCGGCGAATTGAGCGCGATAATGCCGGAGACGAGCGCGCCGAAATAGAGCTGCCCCTCGGCGCCGAGGCTGAATTGCTGCGCTCGGAAGACGATGGCGAAGGACATGCCCAGCAGGATCAGCGTGATCGCGTCCTGTATCCAGACACCCCAGCGATTGACCCGCTCGATCGGTCCCAGCAGCAGCGCCTCAAAAGCCAACTGCGATTGGCTCAGCGCTTCGGACAACACAGTCTCTGTAGCAATATCTTCCGGACGAGAATAGAGCGTATACACCCCGTCGGCGGGCAATTCGTAGTCCTCGATGACGGCGTCCTTGACGCTCACCAAATCATCGAAACGCTCTTCAACCTGGGTTTTGGTCGCCGATGTCGCCTCCGCCAGCACAGCGCCGGCTGCATCGCGCAGCTCGACCAGCAGGTCGACTTCGGAACGCCGATTTTTGGCATAAGCCAGCAGCGAGACGACATCGCCCTCGCGCCCGGCGAAGGTCCAGGCTATCTCGCTGACCGGCGCGACCACATTCGGCTTGTTGAATTCGCCGCCGCGCCGCTTGTTGTACGCCAGATCGACCTCGTCGTTCTCAGTCGGCTCGGCAGCGGAAAGTACTTGAGCGCGAAACTCGCCGCGTCCGAAGCGCTCGGCCGAATCCAAGTTGAAGATGAAAGTCACCAGGAAACCGAGTATCAGCGCCACAACGACCGTCAGCAAAACGCGAATCGCCTGTCGCTTCAGCTCGACCACGAAGAGAAAAATACAAGCGCCGACCAGCGCGTTGACCAGCAGGATATTGCGCCAATCGGTCGTGCCCGTCATCTTTTCCAGAGACCCGTCGAAGAGCGTATTCATGACGAAGAGCGTGGCGATGATGCCGGCGGCGCCGCCCACTATCAGCAGCAGGTGCTTCTTGATGAAGGACATGCCCGAACTGGATTCGGCCCGCGCGTCCCTGGACATGGCGCTCATGCGTATCGCTCCATTTCTGCCGCCGTCTGGACTTCGGCGCCGAGCATATAATAGCCGATTCGCTCTTCGGTCAGGCGCTCGTCATTGGGGAAGATGCCGACGATCTCGCCCTCGTACATCACCATGATGCGGTCGGACAGCTTCATCACTTCCTGCAGGTCGGCCGAGATGAGCAAAATCGCCAGCCCCCGCGTCCGCTGATCGACGAGCTCCTGGTGGATGAATTCGATCGCGCCGATATCGACGCCGCGCGTCGGCTGGGCGGCGATCAGCAGCTTGGGCGAAGACGACAATTCGCGCGCCACCACCACTTTCTGCATATTGCCGCCGGAGAGCGCGTTGACCGGAATCGCGCCGTTGGGGGCGATGATATTGAATTCGCCGATGAGATTCTCGCCGTTTTTAACAATGGAATTAATATCGAGCAAGCCGCGGCGGGTGAAGGGCTCGCGATAATAACGATCGATGATTAAGTTATCTTCTATTGATGAGGTCAAGGCGACGCCGTTGGTCAGGCGATCTTCTGGAATATGCGCCACTTGATGCTCACGCACCGAGCGCGGACCACGCCCCAGGATCTGCTCGTCATTGATAAAGGCTTCGCCGGTAGTCGGCGGCCGCAAGCCGGTCAGCACCTCCGCCAACTCGGTCTGTCCATTGCCTTCGACGCCGGCGATGCCGAGGATTTCGTTCTCATATACATTAAAGCTGACGTGCTTCAATAGCTGATGCCCGCTGTCATCGGCGTAGGTCAGGTCGGCGACTTGCAGCACCGATGCGCCGCGATTCACCGCGGGGCGGTCAACTTGCATGAAGACCTCGCGCCCGACCATCATGCGTGCCAATTCACGCTCGCTGGTCTGCGCCGTCTCCACCGTACCGATCTTGCGCGCATCGCGCATGACCGTGACGCGGTCGGAAATCTCGATGACTTCCTTCAGCTTATGCGTGATGAAGATGACCGTCTTCCCGCCCACGACCAGATTGCGGATTGCGGCAAAAAGGTCTTGTGTTTCGCTCGGCGTCAAGACGGCGGTCGGCTCATCGAGGATCAGGATCTCGGCGCCGCGATAAAGCGCTTTCAGAATCTCAACCCGCTGGCGCATGCCCACCGGGATGTCTTCGATTTTGGCATTGGGATTGACAGTCAAGCCGTATTCTTTAGACAGCGCCTCGGTATCGGCGACCGCCTGCTGAAAATCGATTTGCAGGCCCTGCTTGGTCTCGCGGTTGAGGATGATGTTCTGCGCAACGGTGAAGGAATCGACCAGCATGAAGTTCTGATGCACCATGCCGATGCCCTGCTCGATGGCGTCTTGCGGATTGCCGATGTCGACTTCTCGCTCGCGGATGAAGATGCGCCCGGAGGTGGCCTGCTCGAGCCCGTAGATCATTTTCATCAAGGTGGATTTGCCGGCGCCATTCTCGCCGACGAGGGCGTGGATCTCGCCCTGCTCGACCGCGAAGTCGATGTCGTCGTTGGCGTGCACGCCGTTGGGATAGATTTTGTGGATGCTGCGGGTTTCGATTATGGGCATGTTTTTACCACAGCGGACGCAAAGGATACAAAGAAAAAGCCAAAACTTAGTGCGTTATGTAGGGGCGAACCGGTGGCTCGCCCTTTTTACACTGTCGTCCTGCAAATTGGGCGACTCACGGGGTCGCGTAGACACTGACCGTCAGCCGCCCGGCAAAACTCTCGGATTCGGGAGGCGGGCTACATATCGCCCATCAGGTCGTCGATGCTCATGCCGCCTGTCGGCATATCGGCGCAAGCCGTGCCGACCGACGCCATCATATCCTCGCTGGTGAAGACAGTCTGGACTTCGATATCGCCATTAACCACAGCCGCCTCAGCCGCCTCGACCATCGCCTTGATATCATCGGAGGTCGCCGCATCGTAGAATTCGTTCTTGGCCAGGCCGACGCCGCCCTCCGGGATGCCCAGGCTCTCCGCCGAGCCATAGGGCAGTTCGCCCTCTAGGTGCAGGGTGATGGCGCGGAAGATGGAGTTATCGACATTCTTCAGCATGGATGTCAGGATGCGCTCGGCTTGATCGGGATCGGTCTCGGCGACGATGACCGCCTGATCCGAGTCGACGCCGATGGCAAAGCGCCCCTGTTCCTGCGCCGCTTCAAAGACGCCAACACCGGTGCCGCCCGCGACCTGGAAGACGATATCAGCGCCCTGCTCGTACATCGCCAGGGTGATCTCCTTGCCGCGCGCCGGGTCATTCCAGCTGCCGGCGTACTGGACGATGCTCTGCGATTCGGGATTGACCAGGCAGGCGCCCTGCTCATAGCCGACGATGAAGTCGTCAATGACCGGGATCTGCTGCCCGCCGACAGCGCCGATGATCGGGTCGTCGTTGGTGCCTTCCATCATGCTGGTGGTGATCGCCGCGGCGTAAACGCCAGCCAGGAAGGAACCCTGATTCTGGGCATAGGTCATCGAATAGACGTTGGCGCAGCCTTCGACGCAGACATCCGCATTACCGTAGGGCATCGGCGCGTCATAGAACATGAAGTGCTTGTCGGGATAGTTGTGCGCGTTGGCGGCCATGAAGTCGATCATCTGGAAGGTGCCAGCGATCAGGATGTCGTAGGAATCGGTGTCAGCCATAACATCAAGCAGACCCGGTTCCCAGTTGGCGGGGTCGATGCCAAGCTCGACCGTATCGATCTCGATATCGTATTCGTCGGCGATGGCGTCCATGCCGCGCTGGGCGCTATCGAAGAAGGACTTGTCGCCGAGCGTCCCGTTGATCACCGATACGACCTTGAGCGGCTCGTCCTGGGCGACGGCGGTGAACGCCAGCATGAAAACAAGCATCACCGCAAGCGTTAATCTTAGTTTCTGCATTTCTTTCCTCCGTTTTATGATTGTCCAATCAGATTCATTTCT
>JAAXID010000110.1 GCA_012270545.1 Anaerolineae bacterium
TGCTTTGGGATGCTCGCCATAGAGATGGCGAGAAGGGCCGGGGATGGGGTTAGAAAAGCAGAGTCCAGCCATTTAGACACTCCCCGAATTCGTGATGCCTTGCGCGCTGGTCTGCGTCTGTCAGGCGATGGGATTTCCCGCATCGTCGTGCGCTGGCAGCAAACTCTCTACATAGCTTCGCTGGTACAGCCGCCCACGAAGCAGCAGCGCGACATAGTGGGTAGCGATCCAGCCGTCTTTCTCTTCGTAGCTGGTCTTGAGCCACTCCCTATTCTCGGTAATGCCGTTGATTGAGACCTTCGTCCCGGCGGGAATCAAAGCGAGCGACTCGGCATCGGCGTCCGGCTGCCGCCGCAGATGGAGCATGGCGCCGGGATCGAGAGCGACCTCGCCTACGATGCCTGTCATCATATCGGCGGGCGGTGGAATCGGTGTCGGTCCAGTGGGATCGGCGCTGCGAACGCTGCCCCGCAGGCGATCGCTGACTTGAGGCGCCACGGTTTCATTGAGGGCGCGCAACGTGTTGGGGCGCACGGGTTCTCCGTTCAACAGCAATTGAACGTAGGCGGCGCTGACCCAGCCTCGATAGATTTTGTCTTCTTCCGCTTCGTAATCAACATACGCCCATTCATCCTGCGCGTCCAATCCGATCAAGTTGAGCGCGGTGTTTGGCGGTAGTTGCGCCAGTATCTCACTGCTTGCATTGTTCGCCATGCGCATATTGAGCCGGGCATCCGGATTCAGACGGTAAACGCGGGCGGTCACATGGTCAGCGAGATCGGATGGACGCGTTTCTGCATTGAGGGCGTTGCCTGCTCGGTTCTGCCGAACCATTGGCAGGCTGGCCAAACGCTGTGTTTCGCCGGTCTCATCGAAGACTTGCAGGTAAAGGGCGTTGACCCAACCCACAAGCGCGCCACCGTCCTCCGTCTGATACATTACAAAGAGCCAGGTGTCGGCCGGGCGTAGGTCTTGCACGGGATAAAGCGCCGCGGCCGGATCGGCAGCGTAGTCGCTAAGATCTATGGGCAGGTCGGGCCTTTCGCCCGGATAATACTCGGTCAGGCCACGGCGGCCCAGCACGATGAGTTCGGTTCTGCCCGGCAGCAGACCAAGGGACAAGGCGTCGCTAGAGGGATATTGTCGCAGCTGCAATCTCGCGCTCTGATCCAAATCGACGATGGCGTAAGGACCTATTACGAGTGATGGACCTGTATCAGCAGGCGCGTCGGACACGCCGGCAGCCTCCGCTTGCGTGACAGGGTCGTCTTCTGTGGTCGATACCGGCTCAGCTTTGGCCTCCTTTTCAATGTCGGAGTCAGGTTCAGGCGCCTCTTCGGACTTCGCCAGCGCCTCTGATTGTTCGCTTTCGTCCGCGGCTTCTTCTGCGCTCAGTTCAGTCAAGTCTTGGGTCGGATCGTCCAGCGCAGGCGGGGAGGCGGTGACACGGCGCATAAGACTGGTCTCGGCGATCAGCAGATGAGGCGCGCTAAAGGCGCTGCCGGGCATGGCGATGAGGTTGTAATAGGCGCCGGCGTAAAAGTAGCTGGGTGGCACATCGACTGTACCGCGGTCGTCGCCGATTTCAATAACCAGCGACATTGCTTGCACCCCGGGCAGGATCTGCGCCGCCCCGCCTTCTTCAGCGAAGCCGACATCGGCAGCGACGATGGCGCCGTTTTCCAGCCTCAAACGACTGACTGAACTGTTCGGCACGGCGTTAACCAGATTGACGACAGCTGAGGATTCATTCAGGTCTCGCAGCGAGTCCAAATAGGTATGCATCTGTAGCGAGGCGGGCGAACCCATAACGGCTGCCGTCTGCATTTGTCCGGCGCTGACGCCCAGACTCATTGATGAAATGATGATGCCGCCCAGGCTCAAGGTAAGCTGGTGTGATCCGCCAGGTATAGCAATGTGCTCCGAAGGGTCAGCAAAGGCCAGAGAGGGTATGATCATGCGATCATTGATTTTTAGATCGATGGGGGCGGCGCCTTGCACGGCATGGACGAAGCGGACGCGCCCGCTCTGGACATCGGCATCGGCGGCAGCCCTCGCCTGTAGAAGCTGCGGATTCTCTGAATCGCCGTGAAACAATAAAATGCTGCTCGTTCCGGCCGGCATCGTTGCGCTGAAGTTATGAGGCGCTGCATCGCCGTCTTCATTTGCTGACAGCAGGCTGAAATCGACTCGGTCGGCGGGCAATTCAAATGGGCCGAGTGATGTGCCCGGCGCAATGTCCTCGCCGGTCAACCACTCATCGTCGGACGAGATGATATCGATATCGGAACTGTCTTCCAGCGCATTGACGATCACGAGACGCGCCATGCCGAAATCAAGCGGACTGAGGTCATCGGGGATAATATGGACAGGTGTGCTGGAGTTGGGCGATAGGATTACAGCGGAGGCGTCATTTTCCAGGCTGAGGGATTGATGAACCAGCTGCGTTGTCGTGCCCTCGATGTATGCCGATAGCTCGCCAGCGCCAGCGGGCAGGTGAAAGTATGCGGAGTCTTCTCCGTATGACAGATCGGCAACGGCCAGCTCGCCATTAATATAGACATCAATCGCCGGATTTCCCGCTGCGATATGGATAATGCGAGCGCGCACGGGAGCTTGGGCATGCGAGATGCTGGCCCAAAGCGCCGCGCTAATAATTGTTACAAGCAGCGAAGCGAAGTGTTTTCTGCCTATCATTGGTTCGTACGCCGTTCCTCGCGATACGCCTAGTCCTAATCCGCAGCGGCGCAAAAGGAGCGGAGTTGTATTCCTGCGCGCTTGGGTTCGGCGTATTAATCAGGTGCCTTCCTGCCATTGATTGAGGTAGGCCTCCTGCTGCTCGGTCAGTTCATCAATTCTGACGCCCATCGCCTGCAGCTTAAGGCGCGCGATTTCCTGATCGATATCCGCCGGTATAGTATAGACTTGCGCCGCGAGATTTTCCACATTGCGCATCATATACTCCGCGCCGAGCGCTTGATTGGCGAAGCTCATATCCATGACTGAAGCGGGATGCCCCTCGGCGGCAGCCAGGTTTATCAGGCGGCCTTCTGCCAAAACATAGATTGAGCGCTCGGCCAGTTTGTATTCTTCCACAAAGGGACGGACTAGAGTCGCTTCGCCGTCAGACATTTCCGCCAGGCTATCCAGATTGATCTCGACATTGAAATGACCGCTGTTGCAGACGATGGCGCCGTCTTTCATCACGGCAAAGTGCTGCCTGTCGATGACGCTGACGTCGCCGGTGGCGGTGATGAATATGTCGCCGATTTTCGCCGCTTCGAGCATGGGCATCACACGGTAGCCGTCCATGACCGCTTCCAGCGCGCGCAAGGGATTGACTTCAGTGACGATCACGTTGGCGCCCAAGCCGGCAGCCCGCAGCGCGATGCCACGGCTGCACCAGCCATAGCCAGCCACGACGACGATGCGTCCCGCCAGGAGAATGTTGGTCGCCCGTATGATGCCGTCGATGGTGCTCTGGCCCGTGCCATAGCGATTGTCGAAGAGGTGTTTGGTGGCGCTGTCATTAACGGCGATCACGGGAAAGCGCAAAGCGCCGTCATTCGCCATCGCGCGCAAGCGAATGACGCCGGTGGTGGTTTCCTCTGTGCCGCCCACGATTTCGTCCAGGACCTCGCGCCGATCTTTGTGGATCGTGCCGACGAGGTCGGCGCCATCATCCATTGTGATATGTGGTTTGTGATCGAGCGCCGCATGGATGTGTTTGTAATAGGTCTCGTTGTCCTCGCCCTTGATGGCATAAACCGGAATCTCGTCGTTCGCCACTAGCGAAGCGGCCACATCGTCCTGTGTCGATAGGGGGTTGGAGGCGGTCAAAACGACATCGGCGCCGCCCGCCTGCAGCGTCTGCATCAGGTTGGCGGTTTCGGTGGTGACATGTAGACAGGCGGAAACGCGCAGGCCCTCCAGAGGCTTCTCCCGGGCGAAGCGTTCGCGAATCTGTTTGAGCACTGGCATCTCCTGCCCCGCCCACTCAATACGGTAGCGGCCGCCGGTTGCTAGCTCGATATCCTTGATGTCATTTGCGATCGTCATTTTCTCTCCTGTGGTTCGGCCTCTGGGGCATCGACGCTAAAAGGCCCGCATTTTAGCATAAGGGCTACTATCTGTCGTTAAACAAGTGCGGTCGAGGGTCGGTCAGGTGGCGGCGAGCAGGCAATCCAGTAGACCTTCGTCATCGGCCAGAGAGCGGAAGCGCTCGACGAAATCGGCCAAGGTGAATTCGTGGTTCTGTGTGCCCACGACTTCCAAAGCGTATGTCGCGCTCAATGCGCCTATCTGAGCGCAGAGTTTGAGGGGAAGCTCCTTGCTCAGCCCGCGGATGAAGCCGGCGCGATAGGCGTCGCCAGCGCCTGTAGGGTCAGCGATTTCTTGCGGTGGGAATGCTTCAACTTCTATGATGTCGTCAGCGTGATAGATCTTGGATCCCCGTTCGCTTTCGGTGATAACGACGATCTCAACTCCTTCGCGCAAATCGTCGAGCGTGAAACCAGTCTTTTCGTAGATGACGCTTGCTTCATAGATGTTGACCACGACCATGAAGGCGCCCTGGACCCCGCGCCTAAGCTCGTCGCCAGCCAAGCGCGCCACCTGTTGACCCGGATCGTAGACGAAGCGGGTTCCGTGTTGGCGACATTCGTCGCACAAGCTGACCATGGCGACCGGGTCATTTGGCGAGATGACCACAAGATCCGGCTGTTGACTGACGATATCGGTGATCCGATAGTTGCGCGCGAGATTCATCGCGCCGCCGTAAAAGAAAGCCAGTTGATTATTGTCATCGTCGGTATTGGCGAAGAATGAGGCGGTGAAAACCTCATCAATCTGGATCACGGTACTGCAATCGACGCCGCGGCCCTCAAGCCAGCGCCGATAATCGCCGAAATCGCGCCCGACCGTTCCCATCAGTTTGGGGCGCAAGCCAAACTTCGCCAAGGTGAAGGCGATATTGGCGGCGACGCCACCCCAGTGTTTGGTCATGTCGTCCACCAGAAAACTGAGGCTCATGTTGTGCAATTCATCTGGAATGAAGTGCTGCTGAAAGCTCCCGGGGAAGCGCATCAAATAGTCATAGGCGATAGACCCGGTTACCAGAGTTTCCATCTTTGCAGTCCGTGTCAGGTTGATGGCACAACGGCGCAGTATAGCGCAAATGGCGTCGGCGGGATACGGAAGATTCAGCGACTGTGCTGCCGGTCGAGTCATGCCGCGCGGCTGCATGGTAGGAAACTTGACTGATGCTATACGTTCTGTGATTAAAACCTAGGGACCTGCATTCTAGGTACGCGAAAAGCTGTCGATATTTGATCGGAAACGGCTGATCTACACGAGATCGGCTGATTACAGCCCCCAACCGGAAGCGTCGGAGAGAAGTTTATATCTCTTCGCCAGCGACAGCCCGACGCAGGCTTTCATTAAATGGCGGTCTCGCAATGCCGTTCTCGGTTACGATGCCGCTCAGGTAGCGATGCGGCGTGACATCGAAAGCCGGGTTCCGCGCATTGAAGTGAGCCGGCACAATCGGATTGCCGTAGGGGGTCGTTACTTCCGCCGGGTCGCGCTGCTCGATGGGGATCTCTTCGCCGCTGCGCAAACCAAGATCGATGGTTGATGTTGGCGCCACCGTATAAAAGGGGATTCCATGCGCCTGCGCCATGATCCCCAACTGGTAGGTGCCGATTTTGTTGGCGAAGTCGCCGTTGGCAGCGATGCGATCGGCGCCGACAAGGATGATATCGACCTCGCCATTCCCCATGTAGTAGCCGGCGGCGGTATCGGAGATGATGTCATAGCTGATGCCCAGCTGTTCCAGCTCCCAGGCACTAAGCCGCGAGCCTTGCAAACGGGGGCGCGTCTCGTCCAACAAGACGTGGATATTCTTGCCCCCTTCGAAAGCGGCTCGGATCACGCCAAGCGCCGTGCCGTAATCCACTGTGGCCAGCGCGCCGGTATTGCAATGATGCAATATAGTCGCCCCGTCCTTGACCAGCGCAGCGCCGCGCTCCGCCATGCGGCTGTTTATGGCGACATCGTCATCGGCAATTTGCTGAGCGGCAGCCAGCAGGACAGCGCGAAGGTCATCCGGGCGGTTGAATTCGCCGCTGGTGGCAATCTGCAGTAGTTTCTCCACCGCCCAAGCTAGATTGACCGCAGTGGGCCGCGCGGCTTTCAGCAGTTCAGCGTATTCCCCCAAGTCGACCACCAGCGCGTCGATGGTCTCGGCTTGGCTCTGCCGGGCGGCAAGCGCCATACCGAAGCCGGCGGCAGCGCCAATTGCCGGCGCGCCACGAACGGTCATGTTGCGTATGCTCTCGGCGACGGCTTCTACCGTTTCCAGNNCCAGCTTCCAGGGCAGAGCCCGCTGGTCGATCATCTTGACGGCGCCGCCATCCCATTCAACCGTTCGCATCGGCTTACCCTATCGCCTCGGCCGTACTGGTGAAGGTCAAATCATTGTCACGCTGGCGCTGATAGGCCTCGTCCGCGAGCCCGCCAAAGTCATTGCTGGGAACTACGACTGAGAACTTGCCATCTTCCAGGATGTGCAGCCGTTAGTTGAACTGCTCGATCAGGCTTCCCAGCTGTTCAATGGTCGGCTGATTGCTTAAGGGCGTGAGCTGTGGCATGCCGTCGCCGATCTGGAAGAAGACCGTCGGCGTACCCCTGACTTCCAGCTGAGTGGCGTACTGCGTATCAATATCGACCTGCGACGCATCGCGCGTGCATTCGAGCAGATCGGCGTAGGACATTTCCATCATCTCAGCGAAGTTGCGCGCCGAGCTGTCGTTGAAGCGTCGGGCGCTGGCCAGCTCGAAGAGTCGATCATGCGCTGTCCAGAAGGCGCCGGGCCTCAGGGTATCGGCACATTCAGCCAGCTGCGCAGTGAGCCGTGAATAGGCGGGATCGACGACGGGCGTGAAGCGATATTCGAAGCGCGCCATGCCTTTGGCCACATATTGGCTGATGAGTTGGTCGACCGTGGATTTGTAGCGCTGACAGTGGCTGCAGAGGAAATCTTCGAAGGCGATAATCGTGATCGGCGCCGCTGGATCGCCCAGAACAAACCCACCATCATCTCGCCGGCCCTGCGGAATCTGCGAATAATCGAATGCTCCCTCGCTGAACGAGCTCTGGCTGGAGAGCGCAACGAAAACTATCGCGACCGCGACCGCGACTAAAACGACCGCGCCCAGGATCAGCTTGGTGCGTTGGGACGCCCCTTTGGTTTTTTGCGCCATATCAATATCCTCGTCACTACTTCGGAACCTGCAGAAGTCCACACGGGCGCGGGGAACTATCCCGGCCGGATATCCAAATCCTACAAAGCATTTAGTCAGTAGTCAATTGTGTTAAGGGATAACCGGCGGGACTTTAGCTCTGATTTACATTCGAAGCTTGCTCTATACTGTATGGACGCGAGTCGTATTGCCGTCACGGAGCAATGGTGGGGAGTTAACGTCTAATGAGAATGGATGAATTGATTGAGAAAAAGCGCGAGGGGCAGGCGCTTACTGAGAGTGAGATTCGATTCTTCATCGGCGGTTACACGGCGGGTGACATCCCCGATTATCAGATGGCGGCGCTGCTGATGGCGATTTACTTCCAGGGAATGAACCGCGCCGAAACGGTGAATCTGACGATGGCGATGGCGGAGTCGGGCGATATGCTTGATCTGTCGGATATATGTGATTACGCGGTCGACAAGCACTCATCAGGCGGGGTGGGTGATAAAACCAGCCTGGTCGTGCTGCCTCTGGTGGCGTCCTTTGGCGTGCCTATCGCCAAGATGAGCGGCCGCGGACTGGGCGCGACCGGCGGCACGCTCGACAAGCTGGAGTCGATCAGCGGATTCAACGTGAATTTGTCCGAAGCCGAGTTTCGGCGAGTCGCGCGCGAGGCTGGCATCGTGATCGTTGGCCAGAGCAAAAGCCTGGCGCCGGCCGATGGCAAGATCTACGCGCTGCGCGATGTCACTGGCACGGTCGCCAGTCGGCCGCTGATCGCCAGCAGCATCATGAGTAAGAAGCTGGCGGCGGGCGCGAGCGGCATCGTTCTGGATGTCAAACTGGGTCGCGGCGCCTTCATGAAGACGCTTGAAGAAGCGCGCGCGCTGGCGACCGCGATGGTGCAGATAGGCGTTGACGCCGGGCGCGATATGGTGGCGCTGCTTTCCGATGTGAATCAACCGCTCGGCGTGGCGGTCGGCAATGCCCTGGAAGTGGCCGAGGCGGTTAGAACGCTGCGTGGAGAGGGACCGCCCGATTTTCATCAACACTGCGTCGAAGTGGCGGCGCATATGCTGCGGCTGGCGGGGAAAGGCGAACGCTGGTCGGAGCTGGCGGGGGCACGCGCGGAAGCCGACCGCGTTTTGAAGGCGGGCGCCGCCTTTGAAGATCTTCGACGCATGGTGGAAGGGCAAGGGGGCGATGTTTCGCAGATTGACGACCCGCGCAAGCTGCCGCAGGCGAAGCTTCGTTACAACCTGCATGCGCGCGCGAGCGGCTACCTAGCCGCTATCTTGGCCGACCAGATCGCTTGGGCGACGCTGACCTTGGGCGCCGGGCGGCGGGCCAAAGACGACGAAATCGATCACGCGGTCGGCATTGAAGTGCACTGCAATGTAGGCGACGCCGTGACGGCCGGCGACCTGCTGATGACGCTTCATGCCAATGACGAAGCCAGTTTGCAGGCGGCGCTGGACGAACTTGGCGCTGCGGTTGAATACAGCCCGGCACCGTTGGAGCCGCTGCCGCTGTTTCATGGCGTCGTAGATGGTCGGGAGCTTTAGTCTGTGGCCCGCACGAGCTGATCGCCATCGTAGCGGTAACGGTTTAATGGTGCATCGACCCAATAGCCGTCTTCAAAGCGAATGGGTCCGTTGAGGCCCCTGTATTCCGTCGCGCTGATCGTTTTACCATCTTCCAATGCTGAGAGCGCCAGACGGGCGACATCGTAAGTTAGCGTGGCCAGCAGGTTTGGCGCTGGGGCATACATCGCGCTGTTTAGATACCGCTCGCGGAAGTTTGCATCCGGCAGTCCGCCGCTACTGATGAAACTTATCGACTCGGGAACGTCCTCAAGCGCGCGCGCTTGAACAAGCATGTGGAGATCGCCGCTCTGGCGCGCCATTGTCTGGTCAGGATTGGCGGCGTAGAAACTTTCCTCAGCGGCGCGGTCGTGACCCCAATTGCCGATCAAGATCAGTGGCTTATCGTTCGCCATTTGCGCCGACGGATGCGTGGCGTCTGGCCCCAGGGCAATGACTGCCGCGACCGCCGGGTCCACGTTCAGCGCCTTGATGCGGGCGACGGCCGAGGCGGGCGTACCGCCGTCGTCAACCGCCAGAAGCTGGACGTTCTGTGGCTTGGCGTCGCTAAAAGCCAGCCGGACCGCGTAAAGCGAGTTATAGCCGATTTCGCGATACTGCCCTTCAAAAGGCGCGAGCAAGGCGATTTTGCCCGGTAATTCAGGCTTTGACGCGCCACAGGCTGTCAGAGCCAAAGCCAGCAGAAGCGGAAGGAGCGTGGTCGCGCGGATGCTTTCGCTAGCCAGCCGGTCAGCAGGCATTGGCAACATGCTCTTCAAAGGTGACGGCGAAATTGTGGTAATGCGAGTTGTCGCAGGCGGCGCGGAAGAAGTAGAAACCGGACTCGGCCGGGTTGACGGCCGCTTGGATCGCCGATAGCCCGGGGCTGGCGATGGGACCGGGCGGCAAGCCCCCGTAAAGATACGTGTTGTAGGGGGACTGAACATCGTAGTAATCGGCGCGAGTGATTGGGGGCCACCAGGAACCGCGCGCCCCTTGAATGCCGTATTGCACAGTTGGATCGGCTTCCAGCTTCATGCCGATATCCAGTCGATTGCGGTAGACACTCGCGATCATGGGATGCTCGTCGCGCCAGACCGCTTCCCGCTCGATGATGGAAGCCAGGGTGACGACCTGATGCGGCGTGAGATTCTGCGCCATTGCTTTTTCGCGTAGGTCATTGCCGATACGATCTTGAAACATCCGCAGCAGCAAGTCGCGCAAGCCTTCCGCCGAGATGTCGGGCGGCAGCTGATACGTGTCGGGGAACATGAAGCCTTCCAGCGACGCGCCGGGCGGGATATTTGCCCAGGCGGCGAAATCCGGCGGGATTAACGCGCCTTCATCGACCATGAGCAGGAAATCAGCGCCGCTGAATCCGAAGAGGCCGTTCCGGTCGATCAATTCCGCAAGCTCTTCAATGCGCGCTCCTTCCAAAGTGCGGAGAGGGATGAAGCTCTTGCTCGAATCGATGAGGATCTCGGCGATTTGTCTGATCGACTGCCTTTGATTCAGGAAGTAGACACCCGCTTCGAATCGCCGGTCGTAGCCTTCCAGGCGCGCGTAATCCACGAACAAGCTGACATCGCGAATGAGGCCGGCCTCGGCGAGCGCTGTGGCAATGGCGCCCGCGCTGCTGCCAAGCGGTATTTGAAAGCGGATTGGGTTCGCGTCGCTGCCGAAGGGCGCATTCAATTCTGAGGTGCGATTGCTCAGCTGGAGGCGCAGAAGGACCGCCTGCGCTTTGTCGTAGAGTTGACCGTCGGCGGCGAGCAATAGCGCGGCCAGCAATCCGATAGCTAGAATCGCCAGGAATATGCCCAGGAATAAGCAGCCTTGTGTGACGCGCCGCAATAGCTTGCCTTCGACCTCAACCGTGTGGCGCTAAGTTCATAGTACGCTTTGCCAGGTTAGGACCAACAGCATCTCATGCTTCCGCTCTGGCGATAGCTGTCGCTGTAGCCCTCATGTTGGCTCTATTATTGCTCACAACGACATCATCGAGAGAGCGCATGACGGTGACCCAAGTGCGTCCCGGTTTCAGCATGATCGGTGTTCCGTCGCCATAGACGAGCGAGAGCGCTACACCGCGGTTCTGGCTGAGACGCTGCCAATAGCCTTCGTAAAGCCTGCCTTCTCGCATGACGTAGGCTCGACCACCCCCCCAGAGAGCGACTTCATAGGACTCGTTAATCGCGCCAGGTTCAAAAAGATCGGGACGCCGATTGTGACTGACCTGCAGCATGACCAGATTGTCCGCCCATAACTGCGCCTCGTCGGCGGCATCGTAATGCGGCAAGCCATCCGAGTAGCGCAAATATCGCCGGCTGCCTTCGTCATACTGCCAGCGAGTGTTCGTGCGGTTGTACCAGTTGATGTAGATATCGTTGACGTCGCCGCCACCCTCATCCGGCGCCAGGTCAAAGGCGAAGCCGGTGGCGCGAAACCCGATATTGACATCACGCCGGGTGGCGGTTTGCCACATTTGCTGCGTATCGCCGAAAAGCGTGTGTTCGTAACCGCGGTCGCTCACAGTTTGGTCTCGGCAAAAGCCCGCGCGCTCGCAATTGTCACCCAGGGAAGGCGAGAGCAACAAGAAACGGTTGACGTGCTCTTTGTAGATTTCTCGCACAGGTCCGCTGGTGCCGGAGTAAGCGAGCAAAGCGGCGTACATGGTGAGCAGCTCCATGTCGACCAGGCGCGCGCTGCGCACAGAGCCGACCTTCTCAGGCGCCTTGCTGCGAAATATCGCGGCGAAGCGAGTGACGCCGCCTTCCGATTCCATTTCGTATACGAGATCCGCTTGATTGATCGCGTGCTGCGGACGAACTGCGGGCGGCCAATTGGATACCTTGACGATGAGATTGCGCCGCAAGCGCTCCTCTTCATTCGCATAGGGCAAGCCGGTGAGGGAATTGATGTCGCGCGGGTAGCTTTTCGGTCCGACCTCTTCAGCTCGCTGAGGCGCATAGATGTCAGACACTGCGGTACGCAGCAACCTCGGTCCCTTCAGTGAATTGTCAGGCGTGGCTGTTGCAGTGGGAAACGGGGTTGAGGTGGCAGTTGGCCTGGCGCCGTCATCTTGGCTGAGGCTGGCGGGGGACCGCATTACTAGGCAAAAAACGAGGATGCCTGCGCAGGCCCGAGTCAATAATGCCTTTCGGCGCATCAATGCCAATTCTCACACTCCTGATATGAAGTCGTCAATAGTATAGGGATGCGGCGCTGACTTCGACAATACGCAGTCAGTATAATAGTAGAATCGTATCTTAGCCTTTGCGTAGGTCTGATAATCGATGGACAAGCACCGCCTGCTGATCAGTTACGCGCATCCGGACGATGAAAGTTTCGGATTGGGCGCCGCCATTCCCAAATGGATTGACGACGGGGCCGATGTATTTCTGATATGCGCTACCAATGGCGAAGTCGGTCATGTGCCTGAAGCGCTTCGCGGCAAGTATGAAACTGTGGCCGAATTGCGCTTGAGCGAATTGGCCTGCGCTCGGCAGTACCTGAAATTCAAGGACATCTTCCTATTGGGCTATCGCGACAGTGGCATGCTCGGCAGCGAAACGGCGAACCATCCTGATTGCCTGGCGTACCGCTGGCGGCATCAGCCGGAGCGTGTTGCCGCTGACGTCGTAGCGGTCATGCGAAAGGTAAAACCGCAGGTCGTGATTACGTTTAATCGTTATGGCGGCTATGGTCATCCTGATCATATTGCGATTCAGCGGGCGACCGTGCGCGCCTTCGAGTGTCTGCGAAAAGAAGCGGCGCGCACGAAGGCCTATGCGCCGCAGAGGCTGTACTACGCTGCCTACCCCAAAATATCGCTGCGGATGCGTATATGGAAAGCGCGGCTGAAGGGACAGGACCCCCGCCGGATGGGCATCAACCAGGATGTCGATACGCTGAAGTCCCTAGATCATATCGAACCCGTTCACGCCCGCGTACCGATAGCCCCGTATCTCGATATATGGGAAAGAGCGAGTCGCTGCCACGCCAGCCAAGGGGGCGGGCGGATAACGCGAACGGCGCGATTGTTACGGCGCTTGCTCTATCACAGGCAGGGTTTTACCCGTGTGTATCCGGCGCCGAATCACGACCGCGTTGACGAAGACGACTTGTTCGCCAATGTCGTCCTGAACGAATGCTGATGCCATTCAGGGCAGAGTCGCGTGTGATTCAGCGACGATTGCTTGCCCGGCGTCGCTTTGCACCCAGCCGATTAGATTGCGCTGCGGCGGCGGCCATAGGTCAGCGCGCGCCGGAATGTGGCTTCAGTTGCCGGCAGCTGGAGCTTGACCTGAACGCTGGTGGGGATGGTAGTGGGGGACTGGACCGTACAGCCGAACATCGCCGCAAATGCGAAGATTGC
This sequence comes from Anaerolineae bacterium, assembly GCA_012270545.1. Lineage (GTDB taxonomy): Bacteria > Chloroflexota > Anaerolineae > Aggregatilineales > Phototrophicaceae > UBA6055. The sequence continues at coordinate 13,209 of JAAXID010000110.1, forward strand.
CAATGTCGTACGGGTGGTCCGCATACCCGCTTTCACCTACTCGTTGGTCAGATTGCAGCGCCGGAAGCGCGTCAAGAATTGCGCCGCATAATCTTTCAGGTTGCCGTCGATGATGGCGCAGCGCATATTCTCCACATGGCGCGCAAGAAAGTCGATATTGTGCAGGCTTAGCAGATAATGGGCCAGCAACTCTTTCGCCACCACGAGATGCCGCAGGTAGGCGCGTGAAAACTGGCTGGCGTAGTTATCGAGGCGCGCGTCTATCGCTGATTCGTCCATCTTGAAGCGGGCGTTTCGCAGGTTTATTCGGCCGTGATGCGTGAAAGCGGCGCCATGCCGGGCAAGCCGCGTCGGTATCACACAATCAAATATGTCGACGCCACGCAGTACGGCTTCGACCAGATCATCAGGCTCGCCGACTCCCATCAGATAGCGCGGCCGGTTTTCCGGCAGGCAGGGCAGCGTTTCATCCAAGGTCGCATACATCTCTGGCTTGGTTTCGCCGACGGCCAACCCGCCGATCGCATAGCCTTTGAGGTCCATGTCAGACGCGTAGCGCGCGGACCTTTCTCTCAGATCGGGGAAAATGCCGCCCTGCACGATGCCAAAAAGGGCTTGCTCGTCATCGTCGGGATGCGCGTCCCGGCATTGCGCCAGCCAGCGATGCGTGCGCTCCACCGCGGCGATGACTTGCTCACGATCATTTGGCGGAGGACATTGATCGAAAGCCATGATGATATCGGCGCCAAGATTCTGCTGGATTCCCATCGAGATCTTCGGGTCAAGCCGCTTCATGCTGCCGTCCAGATGACTGCGGAAGGTGACGCCGTCGTCGTCGATCTTGTTTATCTCGGTCAGGCTGAATACCTGGAAGCCGCCCGAATCGGTCAGAATGGGACCGTCCCAGTTCATGAACTGATGCAATCCACCCATATCGCGCACCAGCTCATCGCCGGGCCTTAGAAACAGGTGATACGTATTGGAAAGTATGAGGTTGATATCGAGCGCGTGAAGGTCTCGTGGGGGTATGGCTTTGACTGTGCCGCAAGTGCCTACGGGCGCGAATACCGGTGTGGGAATATCTCCATGCGGGGTGTGCAGGATTCCTGCTCGCGCGTTGCCATCAGTGGCGACAACCTCAAAATCGAAAGTCATGGCTATTCCTATTGAGATGACAACGCCGCTTGCTTATATAGGAACGTTTTTTTCTCGAGTGCGCTGGCAACTTTCGTTCAGGCCCTCCGCGAGAGCTTCCGACCGCGGACATTATAACACAGTGCTTAGTGGTTCTGATATTGGGCGCGGCGGCCTTGGCTTTCAGGAACATCGGGTCGTTTTCGGGGCAGTCATCCGCGGCCGCTGCTATACTGCCTTCGTACCGCTACCGTCGACGAATGACGTTTCGTCTCCCGATCAGGCAGGCTACCTGTGGAAAATGTTACTGACTTAGAATTGGCTTACGCGCGTCCGCCAGAAACAGAGCGATTTGAAAATGGGCGATTGATGTCGTATCCCAGTCGCGTAGAGATTGATCTTAGCGCGCTGGCCGCCAACGTCAGTTGGATAAAGGCGCGAGTCGGCGGCGATATCGCGCTTATGGCGGTGGTCAAAGCCAATGCCTACGGCCACGGCGCTCCGGCAGTTGCGCGCGCGGCGCTGCAGAACGGCGTCGATATGCTGGCGGTTGCCAACATGGCCGAGGCGCTCGAATTGCGCGAGGCTGACATTGACGCGTTGATACTCGTGTTGAGCTATGTCTCAGCTGAAGCGATTCCAACTGCGATAGAGCATGAACTGAGCATATCGGTTTTCGACGAAGCATTTGCCGAGCGGTGCATCTCCGCCGCAGACATCGCGGGTGGCGAACTCAAGATCCATGTCAAGGTCGATACGGGCATGGGGCGGCTTGGCGTCTTGCCACAAGCCGCGTACACGCTATGCAGAAAATTGCGGGAGGCGTCCGCGATCAAACTCGAAGGCCTTTACACGCATTTCGCCACCGCCGACGATGACCCCCTCTACATGCGCGAGCAATTGAAGAGCTTCAATGGCGTACTGTCCCAGCTGCGCAAGGCCGGGATTGGCGTCGAGTATGTTCACGCTGCCAACTCCGCCGCCCTGCTTAACGGTTGCGATAGCTACTTAAATGTCGTCAGGCCCGGGCTCTTACTCTATGGGCTGGAACCGATGCCTGAGAGCGGGTGCGCCGCGTTTCTGCAGCCAGTGATGTCTTGGAAGACGCAGGTAGCGCAGGTCAAAACCTTGCCTCCCAATTCACCTGTTGGATATGGCAATGCCTATCGCAC
>JAAXID010000109.1 GCA_012270545.1 Anaerolineae bacterium
CGGGTTTGCGCTAGCGCCATCTTTTACTTCACCTCCTCGAAATTAGACACCCCCGACGCGCCACTTCGACTTGTATCCACCTACCAGCGAGGCTAAGATAAGACTGGAATCGGCGGCAACTCCTGGCATAATTTTACGTATAGCGATTTGTAGCTTTCGGCGAGCAACAGGATAGGCAAGATGGCGATTGTCACCCGCTGGGACAATAAGAAAAAGACGGTCATCCTTCTTGAATTCGAGTCGGAATGGCATTGGGAAGAATTAGAGGAGGCGGTGCACAAAGCCGACCAATTGATCGGCAGCGTGGAGCACTTCGTCGACCTGATCATTGACTTGGAAGGCACGGCCATTCCCCGCGACGTTTTGACCGCCGCCAAGACTTTGCTGGCCTCTGGCGAAGCGCGCCCCAACGAAGGCGCTCGCGTCGTGGTTGGCGCGAACGGGGCGATCCGAACAATCTACCAGACGATCCAAAAGACATTCAATAACGCTGTTGAAGGACGCGAAGTCCTCTTCGCGCCCAACATGCGGGATGCGCGCGCCATCCTCCGCGGCTTGGCGCTGGACCGCTGAGACCACCAAACATTCGCTCAATGAGCCGAGCGCCTCGGTCGACAACCGATTCATCCATTCAATCAGCGGCATAAGCATTGTCGGCTCAATTGCTCCCGGCCTAGCCATGTACAATGCGCCTAGCCCGTTACGCAGTGGAAATGGAGCGCTCTTCGCCTATGCTATAGTCATGTCGGGAGGTGACGAAACCTTATGGGCATGCTAAGCGGCGGCTGGTTCCACCGCAGGCGCCGGTTCGAGGTGACCGCGAAACCCAATGTGTCGCGGCATTTGCTCTTGCGCGTTTTGCGCTACGCCAGACCATACCGACCGCATATAGCCGGCATGTTGGTCGCCATCGTGCTGACTACCAGCCTGGGTTTGATCAACCCGCTGATATTCCGTCAGATTATCGATGTTGCGCTCCCGGCGAAAGACATCGGCATGCTCAATATTCTGGCGCTCAGTATGCTCGCTCTGCCGCTTACCGTTGCCGCCGTCCGTATTGTACAGCGCAAGCTGAATGTCACCATCGCTGAAGGTGTGATCTACGACCTGCGTGTCTCGCTATACCGTCACCTGCAGCGGATGTCGCTCCGTTTCTTCACCAATACGAAAACTGGCGAATTGATGAGCCGCCTGAACAACGACGTGATTGGCGCACAAAATGCGATCAGCAACACCATCGTGTCGATTATCAGCAACTTTGTCATGGTTGTCGCCACTGTGGCAATCATGCTCCATTTGGAATGGCGGCTGACCGTCATCAGCGTTGTCGCTCTACCGTTTTACATCGTCATTCTGCGTCGACTGGGGGCGAGGCTGGAGAAGATTACGCGCGAGCAACGGGTTCACGACGCCCAGATGAACGCGATGATGAATGAAACACTCAACATCAGCGGCGCCTTGCTTGTCAAGCTGTTTGGGCGATTGGAGGCTGAGGTCGCTCATTTCGACCGGCGCGCCGCTGACGTGCGCGATGCCGGCATCAAGCGCGCTGTCATGGGCATTCAGTTTTCCACCCTCCTCGGCTTGATAGAATACATTGGGACGGCGCTGGTCTACTGGGTGGGTGGGCTCCTTGTTATGCAAGAATCACTCACAATCGGCACAATTGTCGCTTTCGTTGTATACGCCACGCGGCTGTATTGGCCCCTTGAAATGCTAGCCAATGCGCCGGTGGAATTCGTTCAGTCAATTGTCAGCTTCGAGCGCGTATTCGAAATCATCGACTTGCCGCTGGAAATCGCTGAGGCCGATGACGCAATTCACCTTGACAAGGTCGAGGGCCGCTTGGCTTTCGACAATGTAAGCTTTCGCTACCGCATCGATGACGCGCAGCTGCTTTCCGATGTCGAGCGGATTGGCCGGTTTGCCAGCGTGGCGGCGACGCGATCGAACGATGCAGATCGCCGGCCGAACGGAGCGCCAGCCTCCGGCGTCGCGCATCAAGCGCGGGAGATGGCATTAGAGAGCGTCGCCTTCCGCATCGAGCCGGGCCAACTTGTCGCCCTGGTAGGACCCAGCGGCGCCGGCAAGACAACGCTCACGTACCTGATTCCGCGGCTTTATGATCCATCGGCGGGTCGCATTACGCTCGACGGCCATGATCTGCGCAATTTGACCCTGAGCAGCATGGCCGAGAATATCGGCATGGTGACGCAGGAGACCTATCTCTTCCACGATACGATTCGCACCAACCTCTTGTACGCAAAGCCGGCGGCGGCGCAAGCGGAAATTGAAGCGGCGGCCGAGGTCGCCCATATCCATGACTTCATTATGGGATTGACCGATGGCTACGACTCCATCGTCGGCGAGCGCGGCTACCGTCTGAGCGGCGGCGAAAAGCAGCGTATGGCAATCGCCCGCGTCGTCTTGAAGGACCCGCGCATACTCGTGCTTGATGAAGCGACAAGCCATCTTGACAGCCAGTCCGAAGCGCTGATCCAGGACGCGCTCAGCCAAATCATGCGCGGGCGAACCAGCATTGTCATCGCCCACCGGCTCAGCACGATTCTGGCCGCCGATACCATTCTCGTGCTCGATCGCGGCGCGATTGTCGAGCAAGGTTCCCACGCCGAACTCCTTAATCAAAACGGGCTTTACGCGAGGCTCTACGAGACGCAATTCAGCCAGCAGCGGGAATTGGCCTGACCGGCGAGATTTTGACTTGAAGGCGACGATCACACAACTCGACGCGACGCGATTGCCTAGCGAATGGGAAGCGCTTAGGAAGCATGTTGCTGGCGCAGGGTCCGATTTCCTGCTGCTGCCGGAGATGTGCTTTGCCCCCTGGTTCTGTACTGCGCCCGAACGCGATGATGCAGTTTGGAATGCGGCCGTATCCGCTCACGAAAGCTGGCTCGAGCGCCTTCCCGAGCTTGATACGTCGATGGTCTTCGGCACGGCGCCCCGCAACGAAGACGGCAAGCGATACAATGTCGCCTACGCCTGGACGGCCGAGCGTGGGATTCGCTGGCTGCATCGAAAGACCTACCTGCCGAATGACGAAGGCTATTGGGAAGCCAACTGGTATGATCGCGCGGCGATTGACTTTCAGCCATTTGCGCTGAACGATCTGTCGATCGGCCTGATGATCTGCACCGAAATCTGGTTCATGCAGCATGCGCGAGACTATGGGCGGAGTGGCGTCCACTTGCTCCTAAACCCGCGCAGCACGCCAGCGCACACTAACGACAAGTGGTTGGCCGGCGGTCGGGCGGCGGCGGTCGTGGCGGGCGCCTTCTGTCTGTCAGCGAATCACGCCGGGCGAGTGGGGAATTTAGAGCTTGGCGGCGCCGGCTGGATATGTGACCCTGATGGCGTCGTACTAGCCACTACGTCAGCGGAGGATCCATTCGTCACGCTGGACCTGGATCTGGCGCGAGCCGAATTGGCAAAGCGAACCTATCCACGCTATGTCGATGACAGCCCTGTGTAACAGGCGCCTTCGCTGTACAATCTAATGCTCCGTCTGCTAACATATCGGCGATAACGTGAATGCTGAGATACTTATGGCCGACATGCGATTGATAGTCGGGCTGGGCAACCCCGGCGCCAAATATGAAAAGACGCGCCACAATGTCGGCTGGCGTGTGATTGACGAGCTGGTGACTCGCTACAATCTCGACGCGGGACGCCGTGACGGGCGTGCGCAAACCTGGGATGGCGCGATCCGTGATCAGCGCGTCAAACTGGCGAAACCGCTAACCTTCATGAACCGCAGCGGCGAATCCGTGCGCGCGCTGATGGACTATTACGAGATTCCCCTAGACTGTCTGATCGTCGTGCATGATGACCTGGATACGCCCTTCGGCATTCTGCGATTGCGCAAAGCGGGCGGGCACGGCGGGCAGAATGGCTTGCGCAGCATCATCCAACACCTGGGCGACAAGGAGTTTGTGCGCCTGCGCTTCGGCATTGGGCGGCCGCCGGGGGTGATGCAGCCCGTTGATTTTGTGCTGCAGCCCTTCAGCGGTGATGAGGCGATCCTGGCGGATGAGGTGGCGACGCGCGCAGCCGACGCCATCGAGGCCTGGCTGAGCGATGGCATTGAGCTAACCATGTCGCAATTCAACGGCGCCGCGCCAAGCCAGGGTGAACAGCGGTTCCAAGCAAATCTGGAAGCGCAGCTCGCCCTATATCAGCGCGCGCATGAACTGGCGCCTTCCGATCCAAAACCGCTAGCGAAACTGATCGCAATTCAAAAGAAACTTGGCATGATCGATGAGGCATCGTCCGGGCATCTCGCGTTGGCGGCGCTGTATGAAGCGCGGGGCGAAAGCCGCCGGGCAAACTCGGAACGGGTCAAAGCCGTGACAATCAAACCCGAACTCGTCGATGTACAGCGCGCGATCGCGGAATGGCATCTGGCGCATGACAACGCAAAAAAAGCGGTGGCGCGCTATCTCATCCTGGCTGAATACTACCGGGGGCGGGATCCGGCGGCGGCGCTGAGCGCGGTTGAACAGGCGCTGGCGATCAATCCGCAGCATCCCAAAGCGCTGGCATATCAGCGATCCCTGTGCCCAAGAATTGAATCCGAGTAGCATTACCTCAATACGACAGGAGAATATGGCTATGCAAGTAGTAGCGCCCGAAGCCGTCGGCGTCTCATCGGAACGCCTGAGCAACATCAACAATAGGCTGCAGGATTATGTAGACCGCGGCAAAGTTGCTGGCTTTGTCACGCTTGTCGCGCGCGAATCGGAGGTGGTTCACTTCGAGACCTGTGGCTATCGCGACGCTGAGAACAAGCTGCCGATGGAACTCGATACGATCTTCCGCATCTACAGCATGACCAAACCGATCACGTCCATCGCGCTGATGCAGCTCTATGAACGCGGCAAGTTCCAGCTCCCGCAACCAGTCAGCCGCTACATTCCCGCTTTCGGCAAGACCAAGGTATTGAACGGCGTCGGCTTCCTCGGACATCAACTCGTACCGCAGAACCCGCCGATGACGATCCACCACCTGCTAACGCATACAGCTGGTCTCAGCTACGGCTTCTTCCTGGACAGTCCCATTGACGAGATGTACCGCAATTCAATCTTTCGCAGCGAGACAGCCACGCTTGAAGAGAAGATAACTGGCATGGCCGAGTTGCCGCTGCGCTTCCAGCCCGGCAGCGCTTGGAACTACAGCATCGCGACCGATGTCTGCGGCTATCTGGTACAAGTACTGGCCGATATGCCCTTTGACGATTACCTGGAAGAGAATATCTTTCGCCCGCTTGGCATGGTCGATACGGCGTTCCACGTGTCCGCGGAGGTAGCGGACCGCTTCGCCAAGCTATATCAGCACATGCCGCAGACTGGCGGTTTCCGCGAGTACAAAGGCGCGCCCAATATCCCCTTCCACGACTACAGCAAACCGGCGAGCGCGCCATCGGGCGGCGGTGGCTTGGTATCCACTACAGCGGATTTCTGGCGCTTCGCCAACATGCTCTTGAACGAGGGCGAAGTCGGCGATGCGCGGATAATCGGCCGCAAGACGCTGGAATACATGACCCGCAACCACATCAAACCGGCGCTACTGCCGCTCGCGATTGGACCGAACCCCATACCCGGCCGAGGATTTGGACTCGGCTTTGATGTCGTCATCGACGCAGCGCAGACCGGCGTTCTCAACTCGGACGGCAACTATGGCTGGAGCGGCGCGGCGGCGACCAATTTCTGGGTCGATCCGCAGGAGCGGCTCGTCGGCATCATCATGACGCAGCTGATGGATAATATGCTGCCCTTCCAGCAGGATTTCCGCGCGCTGACCTATCAGGCGCTGGTGGATTAGGCAGCTTCGATCGCCGGAATCAAATAGTTCCAGATGAATTAAGATAATATGACTTTATCTTGCGGACGCCACGTGAATCTGCGAATCCCACGGAGCCCAGCTGACCGTATCTAGTCCCTCGCATCGCGCTCTGATATACTAATCCGTCGCTATCGATCCTGCTTTCGAAGGCAATCATGTCGCTGCATCTATGGGGCCTGCTTGATATCCTGCGCAATGGCAGGAGCTATCAGGCGCTGCTCGCCCAACTCGCACAGGAAAATGCGAGCGCCACCTTCGACATCGTTCGCTCGGCGCGCCCTTTCCTGTTGGCGGCGCTGGCGAAGGACTGGGACGGTCCGGTTATCTTTCTGACGGCTGCGGTGCGCCGCGCCTACAATGTCAGCGAACAGCTGCCGATTTGGCTGGAGGATAGCACAGGCCTGTATCGCTTCGCAGAACCTTCCGCCCTCTTGTACGATCGAGCGCCCTGGGACGCCAGTGTCATACGCAACCGCATTGACGCGCTGTCCGCCCTGGCGAATGGAAATCGCCAGCGACATCCTACCGTCGTCGCTTCCGCGCGCGCCATGATGCAGGCGACGCTTCCCCCGGCGCTTTTCCGCGGCGCGACACTAAACATCAAGGTCGGTCAGCGCTTCCAAATGGAGTCGCTGATTCTGCGCTGGATCGGCATGGGATACGAACCCGCAACCGTGGTGGTCGAGCCAGGCAGCTTCAGCCGGCGCGGTGGCATACTCGACATCTTTCCTCTGGCGAGCCAATATCCCCTGCGCATCGAGTTCTTTGACGACGAGATCGAAAGCCTGCGTCAATTCGACCCGGGCGATCAACGCAGCATTCAGCGAGTGGAAGCGGCGCAAATCGTGCCGGCGCGGGAAGCGCTGCCTCATCTGACACCAGCCCTCGGCGCCAGGCTAGACAAGTGGCTGAGGGCGCACAGTAATGACAGCGCGCATTCCACGAGCCTCAGCGCCGATATCGAGTCGCTTCAGCAAGGCAGCGCCTTCGCTCACCTCGAGCATTATCTGCCCTATCTCTACGACGAGCGCGCCAGCTTGCTGGATTATGCGCCGGACAATTCGCTGATTCTCCTGGAAGAGCCCAATTTCCTGGAATCGACAGCGAAGGAAATCGCCGAGACCGCGGACGAGAACCGCGCTGACGCCCTGTCGACGTCACAGATCTCGCCCGAGCATCCGACGCCCTATTTAGCCTGGCATGTCCTTGAGTGCAGTCTGGACCGCCTCGCCCACATCTCGCTCTCTAACCTGCCGGTGGGCGAAGCGCCGCGCGTATTCGAGCCGGGCGAACGGTTCGGCGGGCAGCTGCGCCCAATGCTCAATCGCGTAAGGCAGCTTCGCAGTCGCGGCGACCGCGCCGTGATCATCACCGAACAGGTGGAACGGCTGGAGAATCTCTGGTACGAGCAGGATGCCTCCGTCTACGTTCCCGCTGTGGAAGTCATCGAGGATGCGCCCGCGCCAGGCTCCCTGCGCTTCGTGCGCGGGTCGGCGGCGGAAGGCTGGTCACTGAGGTGCGACGATGGGGCGCTGCATTTCATCACCGATGCCGAGATTTTTGGCTGGTCGCGTCCGGAACCGCGGCGTAGAAGCGAAGCAAAAGGCGCGCGCGCCAGCACAGTGATGGACACAGCATACACGGACTGGGAAATCGGCACTCACGTCGTACATGTCGATTACGGCATCGGCAGATTCATGGGCATGCGCCACCGTACAGTGAACGCGACCGAGCGCGAATATCTGCTGATCGAATATAAGGACGCTGATACGATCTATGTGCCGATCCACCAAGCCGACCGACTCTCACGGTATGTCGGCGCCGAAGAAACGCCGCCCAAGCTCAATCAGTTGGGGAAGCCCGATCAATGGATCAAGGCGCGCGACAAAGCCCGGCGCAACGCGGAAGTAGAAGCGAAGGAACTGCTGGAGGTCTACAGCCGGCGCGCCCAGGCAACCGGCTTCGTCTTCAGCCCGGACAGCGCCTGGCAGCACGAGATGGAAGCTGGCTTCGCCTTCGTTGAAACTGAAGATCAGCTGCGCGTCATTCAGGAAGTCAAAGCCGATATGCACAGCAGCAAGCCGATGGATCGCCTGATCTGTGGCGATGTCGGCTTCGGCAAGACGGAGGTCGCCTTGCGCGCCGCTTTCAAGGCGATACAAGATGGCGCGCAAGTAGCGGTGCTGGTGCCGACCACGGTGCTGGCGCAGCAGCATTACGACAATTTCAAATCGCGCTTATCGGCTTTTCCGGTGGTGATCGAAATGCTATCTCGCTTTCGCACCAAGGCGCAGCAGAAGGAGATCCGCGATCGCCTGGCCAGCGGCGAGGTCGATATCGTCATCGGTACCCATCGCCTGCTCTCGGCCGATATTCGCTTCAAACAGCTCGGTTTGATGATCATCGACGAAGAGCAGCGATTCGGCGTCAAGCACAAGGAGCATTTCAAAAAACTGCGCGCGCGCATCGACATCCTCACACTCACGGCGACGCCGATCCCGCGCACGCTATATCTGAGCCTGAGCGGCATCCGCGATATCAGCATGATTCAATCGCCGCCGGAAGAGCGCCTGCCGGTGATTACGCAAGTCGGCTCCTGGGACGACAAGCTGGCGCGCCTGGCGATCATGCGCGAGCTCGAGCGTGGCGGGCAGATATTTGTCGTGCACAATCGGGTCAGGTCGATCCATATCATCCGCAACAGGATTGAACGCATCGCACCGGAAGCCTCGATCGCCATCGCCCATGGTCAGATGGCGCCGCGCGCGTTGGAAAAGGTCATGTCCGAGTTCACGCGCGGCGAATTTGATATCCTGATTTCAACATCGATCATCGAAAACGGCATCGACATGCCGCGGGTCAATACGCTGATCGTGGATCGCGCCGATCATTTTGGCGTGGCTCAGCTATATCAGTTGCGGGGACGCGTCGGGCGTTCGGCGCAGCAAGCCCATGCCTACTTCTTTCACGGACCCGGCACACTCACCGAAGAGGCGCGCACGCGTCTGGATACGCTGGCGGAGAACGCGCAGCTCGGCGCCGGCTTTCAGATCGCGATTCGCGACCTGGAGATGCGCGGCAGCGGCGATATTCTCAGCACGCGTCAATCGGGGCATATCGCCAGCGTTGGCTTGCATCTGTACACGGAGATGCTGCAGCAGGCGGTCAAGGATCAGCGGGGCAGCGCAGCCGACAGCGATTCCGGCATGGCGCCCGCCTCCGCGCGCGAGCGTCTGGTCATCGACCTGCCGCTGCCAGCCTACCTCCCAACCGACTGGATTCCGGAGATGGCGCTGCGCCTGCAGCTCTATCGCCGCATCGGCAACATCAAAAGCATTGACGAGATTGAGCAAATGCGAAGTGAACTGATCGATCGCTTCGGTCCACTTCCGGCCGCGGTCGAAGGGCTGCTCTATCAGATACGGGTCAAGGTCATGGCGCAGGCGATTCACGCCACGCAGGTCTCGATGCCGCGAGAGCAGGTCCGCATTAAGTTGCCCTTCCTCGCCACCATCAACCGCGACTTGCTGGCGCTGACGCTCGGCGAGGATGTCAGCGTCACCCGCACCGAAGTGCAAATATCGGCAGCGGAAGAACTTTGGCAAGATCGTCTGCTTGAAATCCTCGGGCAGCTGGAAGACAAAATCAGTCTGGTTGGCGCTTTCAGCCCGTAGCCAGGTTGCCCGCGAGGAGTGGTCGTCAAGCCCTGGCCAAATCAGCAAAGGTCCCGCGCGTCACTTCCTGCAGAACAGACAGCCGCACGGGGAAGATCGCGTTGGCGCCGCCGCCCGCGGCATAGACCGTTTCATAGCGCTTCAGAGAATCGTCCAAATACACCGAGAATCCGCCGCCGCGATGGGCGATGGGCGGGACGCCACCGGGCGCGTAGCCGAGGAGGGCAAGGCACTGCTCGGCGTTCATCATACGCGCCCTCTTGCGCCCCACGCCGAATAGCGCCGCCAGTTTGCGTTCATCAATAGACTGATCGCCGCTCGTCAGAACGAGCACCGGCCTGGTCTTGTTGATCATGAAGCCCAAGCTCTTGACGATCTGACCCAATTGACAGCCCACATTGTCCGCCGCCTGTTGCGCCGTAGCGGTGGAGCTGTCGAATTCGATAATGTCTGTGCCGAGTTGCAGTTGGTCGAGCGCCGCCTGAACTTGCGCCACACCCATGGCGCCCATCTCAGCCTCCCGTGGCAGCGAGTGTTTTCGCGCCGCGGCGCCGCTGTCCTCAGTCGGCATACAGCACCCCGCCGGCGAAAGTAAAGCTGTCCTTTGGTTTGGCGAGGTCCGCTTGAGGATGATCGCGCGGGATCATGTTCAGCATGATCCGCCGGCCCGCCGCCTCAACGTAGTAGACGTGCAGGGATTGATCGGGCTTAATCTTGAGCTTGCGCGACAGCCTGTGATCGAAACGCATTGGCTCGCCGGACCTGTCGGTCAGGGTTGTTTTGCGCCAGAACATCCAGCGAGAATGCAGGCGCTCGGCAAAGAGCACGCGGTAGCAGAGCTTGACGCGGGCGAAGCGCAGCGCTCGCATGACGATTGTGAGTACGAAGCCGGCGACCAGCGCCAGGACGAAGGCGCGGCCGGGTGGTCCGTAACGACCCGCGATCAAGATCAACGGCACGGACAGCAAGAGCAAAGTCGCAAGCGGTTCGGTCACCAACTCGACGCGCTGCCGCGACGACAGACGCCCCTCGCGGTTTCGCTTGATATCGGCGAGCAATTCGCTCGGGAGCTGATCGGAGTATGACATTGCGCTGACCTTATCCCGCCTCGTGGGCGATACTGAGATCGATCCGGTTGCGCGAGCGCAGCTGAAGCACAAGCACGCTGGCTACGATCAAGGCGGCGCCAACCCACTGCAGCGCCAGAATCACTTCACGCAAAATCAGCATGGATATGATCATCGACATGATCGGCTCGACGCTGCTGACCAAAGACGCCTGCGCCGCGCCGATCCGCTGAACGGCGATGTTCACGCCGAAGACTGGCAAAACAGTGCCAAATACGCCAATGCAAACCAGCAGGATAACGGTCAACGGATTCTGGGGGAATTGCAGACCGCGCAGGGGAATGAGCAAGAGCATAATGATTAAGGTGCTGATCATCATGACCGCGCTCGACCGCGACACATCAACCACGCCGGCCAGCGCGCGGCGGGTGAGCAGGTAATAAATCGCGATTATCGCGGCATTGAGCAGCGCCAAACCCACACCTAGGCCATCGGCGTCTGCCGCTGTCGCGAAATTCGGCACGGTCAGCGCGACGCCGATTAGCGCCAAACCAAGAGCGAACCAGGTTCGAGGGTGGATTTCCTCCCCCAGAAAGCGCGAGAGCAGCGCCACCATCGCCGGATAAGAATACAGCAAAACAATATAAGTGCTTCCCGGCAGCCGTTCCAAGGCGAAGAATGCCGCCAATACGGCCGCGGCAATGAAAACGCCGATGATAAGCAAGCGGGGCACAGGCAGGTCTTCACCGGAGGCGCTTCCCGTAGCCCGACGCCCGAAGAGCACTAGCGCCCACATAATCGGGGCAGCAAAGACAAAGCGCCAAATGGCGATATCCATCGGTTCGAAGCTCGAATGCAAATAGACCAGCTTTACTAAGGTCGGCATGACGGAGAAACCCGCCGCCGCCAATATGATCCAAAGGAAACCTTCTCGTTCTCTGCGCGTCATTGTCGTCCTGCTGGAAAGCGTGAAGTCATCATACCGAATCTTTTCGGAAATGAAAACGAGGCGAGCAAGCGCCCCACCCCGCTGCAAGACGCAGAAAGTTGTCAACTCCGCTCAAACGATGCTCACCATGCCGACCAAATTGGTCGCCAGCGGATAGAAGATGCCGAAGATCAGCGTGCCCGCCAGCGCGATGTTAATCGCCCAGCGGACGTATGGAGTTTCCAGCGCCGGCTGAAGATCGACTGAGCTATCGCGCAAGTACATATTGACCACGACGCGCACATAATAGAAGGCGCTAACGACGCTGGTCAGCACGCCAATGACCGCCAATCCGAATAAGCCGGCCTGGATCGCCGAGGCGAACACCATAAACTTGCCGACGAAGCCGGCCGTCAGCGGAATGCCAGTCAAGCTGAGCATGAAGATGGTCATGGCCATCGCCATCAGCGGCCGCGACTTCGCCAAACCGGTGATGTCGTCGATATTGCCGCCGCTGCCGTCTTCTCGCTCAATAGCCATGACGACGGCAAAGGCGCCGAGATTGGTAAACATATACGCCATCATGTACACAAGCGCGCTCTGCGTCGCCGCGTCGATGACGCTCGCCGTGCCAGCGGCCGCCACTGCCACCATGATGTAGCCAGCGTGCGCAATCGACGAGTAGGCCAGCATGCGTTTGAGATTGCGCTGTGATATCGCCACGAAGTTGCCCAGCACCAAGGTCAATATGGCGATAATCGTCGCTGTCGTCTGCCAAGCCGCCGCTTCGCCCTCCGCCAAAACGAGAACGGAGAGTCCAGTCACCAACACGCGCAGCAGCGCCGCGAAGCCGCCGACCTTCGCCGTCACGCTCATGAATGCGGTCACGGGAGTCGGCGCACCTTCATAGACATCGGGCGTCCACATGTGGAAAGGAACGACTGCGACTTTGAATCCCAAGCCAACCACGAGCAGCGCCGCTCCAATCAAGAGATAGAAGGCAGCCGCTGATGCTCCGCCGACGATAACGCCGACAGCGCTGAAGATCTGGGGAATATTGGTGGCGCCGGTCGCGCCGTAGACCAGCGCCGCGCCGAAAACCAGAAACGCGCTGGAAAAAGCGCCCAGGATGAAATATTTCATGCCGCTTTCTTCGGACTTCAGCGACAGTTCGCTGCCGTCGTTCTTGATCGAACGAAAGGCGGCCAGTATGTAGAGCGGTATACTCAGCAGCTCGAGCGCGACGAAGATGACAATCAAATCGTTCGCCGCCACCATGAACATGGCGCCGGCTGATGAAATAAGCGCCAGAATATAATATTCGCCCCGATGAATATCGGCGCGGTTGAGATAATCCCAACTCATCAAGACTGCGATCAAGGTGGCGACCAGAATCACCATGTTCAGGAAGCCGGTGAAGGCATCGGCGATGAACATGCCGTAGAGCGCGATCCGCTCGCTTTCCGCCGGCGAATACAGGAAAAGATTCGCCACAAAGCTGACGCCCAAGCCGATGCAAGCCATAACCGGCGTCCAATGCGCGCGATCTTCTCCGGCGAACAGATCAACCAAGACCAGGATCAGCGTCCAGGTCAGCAGCAGCGTGGCGGGCAGCGTCGATACCAGGTTGGATTGCGCCAGGAATTCCGCGATTGTGGGCGATTCAAACATGTTCTCTCCTAGCGAACGAACAGCGCAACGATGCTATCCACCGAGACATCCAGCATGTTGAAGAAGACGATCGGCTGAATGCCCATCCAGAATATCATGATGATGATCGGGATGAAGGCGGCTTTCTCGCTCCAGGTGAGCTTGTAGCCTTCTTCACTGCTCAGTGGCCGCTTCAATTCGCCCATGAATACGTGCTGGAACATCTTGAGCAGATAGACCGCCGCCATGATGACACCGAGGGTCGCAAAGAGTGTGAAGGCGAAGCCCAGGTACTCACTGCCCAGCGAACCCAGAAGAATGGTGAACTCGCCGATGAAGCCATTCAAGCCGGGCAAGCCCATGCTGCTGAGCGAGATCACCAGGCTGATGGCGCCGAAGAGCGGCATCACCTTCCAGACGCCGCCGTAATCAGCCATTTCTTTCGTGTGCCAGCGCTCGTATAGCATGCCGACGATCAAAAAGAGGCCGCCGGTGCTGATGCCGTGGTTGACCATCTGCAAGGTCGCGCCCTGAAGGCCCTGCGCGTTGAGGGCGAAGATGCCCACCACGACAAAGCCGAGGTGGCTGACCGACGAATAAGCCACCAACTTCTTGACGTTGTCCTGCGCATAACTAACCCAGGCCCCATAGATAATCCCGACCACGCCGAGGAAGGCGATGGTCGGCGCCCAAGCCACCGTCGCTTCGGGGAATAAGTTCAGATTGAAACGCACGATGCCGTAAGTGCCCATCTTCAGCAGCACACCCGCCAGGATTACCGAGCCGGCCGTCGGCGCTTGCACGTGCGCGTCAGGCAGCCAGCTGTGGAAAGGAAAGATCGGTACCTTGATGGCGAAGGCCACTAGGAAGCCCAGGAATAACCAGCTCTCAACCGAATTGAAGAGGAAGCCGGCTTCCTCGCTTTCACCCGCCGGACCAAGCGCATCCCAGTACGTGCCCTCGCCTTCCCACGAGTGCACGCGCTCGATCACGCCGATGTCGCCGCCGGCGCTGTAGGTGCTGAACGTGCCGGAGCGATTGCCGACATAGAGTATGGCAATGAGCATCAGGATGGAACCGGCCATCGTATAAAGGAAGAACTTGACGGCGGCATAAATCCGCTCTTCTGAACCCCAGATGCCGATCAGGAAGTACATCGGCACCAGCGTAACTTCCCAGAAGACGTAAAAGATAATCAGATCGTGCACCACGAAGACGCCGATCATCGACCATTCGAGCAGCAGCAAGAAGATGTAGTAGAGCTTCTCTCGTCCGCGCTCTTCAAAGATATGACTGCCGAAGGAGCCCAGGATGGAAATCGGCATGATGAAAGTCGTCAGCAAGACCAGCAGCATGCTGATGCCGTCCACGCCGACAAAATAGCTGACGTTGATGACCGACTCGCCCAAAGAGATCTCCGCCCAAGTATTGCGCTGCACCATCTGCAGCTCGGGCCTGCTCGGATCGAAGTTGATCCACATCAGGACCGAAGCGACAAAGGTGACCACGCTGGTCGCGAAGGCAACCCATTTGAGATTCGCCTTCTGCGTCTCGCCGTTCATGAAAAGCAAAATAGCGAGACCAACCATGGGGGTGAACAAGGTGATCGTTGTGAGCGAAAGTCCAGTTACATCCATAGGACTGCGTTCTCCTTAAGCGCCGCTTCCGAACAGCGTCTGAACAAAGGGCAATAGCATGAGGGCGATGACGGCTACGACGCCGATGAACAGGACCACCGCGTAAAGCCGCACGTAGCCGGTTTGCCAGCGCCGCATCCATTCGGCCGCGCGCTGTACAAATAGGCCGACGCCGTTGACCGCGCCATCGACAATGCCGAGGTCGAAAGGTCTGCCGAGCAGGTCAGCAATGGTGTCGAAGCCGCGTTTGATAATGCTGTCATGGAAATAATTGTGCAGGAAATCCCAATCGACGCGATCAGCCAGGAAACCTGCCAGCCGGTTGAAAGGCTTCTCGATCACAGCCGAGTAGATCTCATCCCAATAGAGACGGGCATTCGCCAGCTTGAACAGCGGACGCGAGGCGCCGCCTTCCTCCAGCAAATCGCGATTGCCACTGCCCAGTCCATTGCCTTTGTATATGCGGTTGGCAACGAGAATGGACGCAATTCCCAAGACTAAAGCGATGCCAGCGATCGAGAGGTTGAAGTCCAGGGAGTGCCCGCGCGACACGCTGACCAGGCTGTGCTCGAGGAAGTGCTTAAATTCGTATGGCTGATAAATCCCGTCGAATATCGGCGTGGCTTTCGGCACGTTAATAAGACCGATGATGAGGGTGAAGATCGCCAGGATCAGCAGCGGCAATAGCATCGCGCCATTGCTCTCCGGCGCCCGCTCAGCCGCCTCGCTGCGCGCTTCGTCAAAGAAAACGAGCACAATCTGACGCCACATATAAAAGGCGGTGAAGGCCGCCGCGACCAGCAATACGCCAAAAGCGATGAAGCCACTGAGTTCGTTTAGCTCGAAGCCCTCGTACCAAGCATCGGCGAGGATTTCATCTTTCGACCAGAAGCCGGCGAAGGGGAAGATCCCGGCCAGCGCCAGCGTCCCGATCAAATAAGTGATATAGGTGATGGGCATCCGCTTGCGCAAACCGCCCATGTTGCGCATGTCCTGCGGGTCGAAGTCTTCGTCGTCATGGTGAGCATCATCATGTTCATCATCGTCATGGCCATGACCACGCTCGTGCGCCTGATGATGACCGTGCTCGACGCCGTGGATCACTGAGCCGCTGCCGAGGAAGAGCAGCGCCTTGAATACGGCGTGCGTAACCAGGTGGAACATTGCCGCCACATAGGCGCCGATGCCGACTGCCGCCACCATAAAGCCGAGCTGGGAAATCGTCGAATAGGCCAGCACACGCTTGATATCCCACTGACCGAGCGCGATGTATCCCGCCATGAGCGCGGTGCCGGCGCCCACCAGCGTGATGACCAAGCCGATGACGTATCCGCCGTGATTCAGCTCCCACAAGAAAACGTTAGAGCGCACCAGAATGAAGACGCCCGCGGTTACCATTGTCGCGGCGTGAATCAGCGCGCTGACCGGCGTCGGACCAGCCATCGCGTCTGGCAGCCAGACGAAGAGCGGGATCTGCGCCGACTTGCCGGTGACGCCCAGCAGCACAAAGAGCGCGATCAAGAAGATGACATCATCAAATGCCATTTGGAAGCCGCCAAAGTCGACGATCTCGCCTTTGCCGAAGCGCTCGGTCGTTTGCCCGAAGACACCCAGCAACTCAATATCGAAATGGTGATTATCGCAATAGAACGCCCGGATATCGCTCGCCAACGGATTCGGCGCGCTTTGATCCGCGTCCCCGCCATGCCCGTCGTCTTCCCCGTGGGCATCAGCGGCGTCGTGCTCAATAGCAGCCGCTGGGATGCATTTGTAACTGCTGCCGTGCCCGTCATCCGCCCCTTTGTCCGAAGCCTCGTCCTGCCCCGCGTCGCTTTCTTCATGCTGTTCCAACAGCCCATTGTGCTCGCGCCAATGCACGAGATACTTCGCTTCCGTATTGGGCAGCTCGCCCGCCCGGTAGAAATCCAGCGTGCCGAATGTCCAGAAGATCAGGAACATCGCCATCAGCAAGCCGAAGTCGCCGATCCGGTTGACGATGAAGGCTTTGCGCGCTGCGTTGCTGTTCTTCCAACCCTCGGGCATTTTCTTGTCCCACCAGAAGCCGATGAGCAAGAAGGAGCATAGCCCGACACCCTCCCAGCCGACGAAAAGCATCAGGAAGTTGTTGCCCGTCACCAAGATGAGCATGAAAGCCAGGAACATATTCAGATAAGCGAAGAAGCGCGGATACCACTTGTCGCCGTGCATATAGCCGCGGGCATAGAGATGAATCAGCGAGCCGACGCCGGTCACCACCAGCATCATCGTCACACTCAGCGAGTCGACGCGCTGCTGCCAGGAGATGTCGAGGCCGATGGATTCGATCCGCAGCCAACCGTCAACGAAGGGCGGATTGACCACGGCCGCGGCGCCGTTGGTGCCGGTCACATAAGTTAATAAAAGCAGTGAAACAATGAACGAAAGAATCGAAGCGAAGCAGCCGATATATCCCGACCATTTCTCCTCGAGTTTGGCGCCGAAGAAGAAGTTGATAATTGCACCCAGCGTCGGCACAAGTATCACAAGTGGAACTAGGAGCGGGAGATTTTCCATTAGCTAGAGCCTCTTCCGACGGCGATCGATCAGCCTTGCATCTGCTGCAAGTCGTCAATATTGATACTCTGGCGCTCGCGGAAAATATTCACGATCAGCGCCAAGCCCACTGCCACTTCGGCCGCGGCCACGGTCATGAC
>JAAXID010000227.1 GCA_012270545.1 Anaerolineae bacterium
GAATATACCGTTACTGTCCGCGCGGGCACGCCTGTTCGCGACTTGGCATCGGCTCTGAATGAGGAAGGACAGTACCTGCCTTTTGACCCGCTGCTGCCGGAAGCGGCCACAATCGGCGGCACGGTGGCCGGCAATCTCTCCGGCTCCCGCCGTTATCGTTATGGCGGCGTCCGCGATTTTATCCTGGGCGCGGAAGTGGTGGATGGCTTGGGGCGGGCTTTTCGCGTCGGCGGGAAAGTGGTCAAGAATTCCGCCGGCTTCGATCTCAGCAAATTCCTTGTCGGCAGCCTCGGGCAATACGCCATCATGACCGAGTTGACCTTCAAAATCTTCCCCGATGTTCCGCGCTTCCGCAGCTTGGGCTTTATATATGCGGAGCTGGAAGACGCGCTTGCCGCCATCTATTTCATCAATCAAAGTGTTTATGAACTGGACGCGCTGGACCTCAAGCCGGTTCGGCAGCGTTGGATGCTGCTGGCGCGCCTGGCCGGCTTCGACGAGACCCTGCCGCAGCGCCTCGAGCGTTTCTTGGCGTCTATGGCTGGCGAAACCGCGCCCCTCGATAGCGAGAAGCCGGCTGACAGCGCGGCGCTATGGGATCCGCTGGCGCGCCTGACGGGTGATTATTTGGTCAAGATTGTGCTCTCGCCAAAGCAGATTCCCGCATTAGACGCGCTGGTCGTCCATGATCGCAGGCGCTACGGCGTTGGCGGCAACATCGCCTGGGTGGCGACTGAGGACATCGATCAACTTGACACAGCATTGAAGGCCTGCGGCCTAACCGGGTTATGCCTGCGTGGCGCCGTCGAATCGCCAGTGATAGGCCGACCTGTCGAGGACCTGCTGGCGGCGCGCGTGAAGCAAGTGCTGGATCCGGAGAACAAACTGGTTTAGAGGACCAATGCGAAACAGTCACTTTGTCTCTTCATTAACGAGCGCTGTAGGGGTGCCTATCAGATCGCCTGTTTATCATAGAATGCGCAGGCGAGACGCTTGGCGAGTCGCTCCTACATATCCCTGTTTTCGCAGGATCTTAATTCTGGGTGAGCCAGGTGGTGACCGGCAAACAAGATTAGTGAAATAAGATGCGACATCAGATACAAAGCGATGACATAAGAGCGCCGGAGATGGCGACCGCCATCGAAAAATGCGTCCATTGCGGCTTCTGCCTGGCGGCTTGCCCCACATACAACCTGCTTGGCGAAGAGATGGATTCGCCGCGCGGCCGCATCTATCTGATGAAGAATGTGTTGGAAGAGCGGCTGACAGCCAAAGATGCGCAGCCCTATATCGACCGCTGCCTTGGCTGCATGGCTTGCGTCCCCGCCTGCCCCTCAGGCGTCGAATACGGCGATCTGCTGGTGAGCTATCGCGGGCTGCAGGAAGCCGAACGACGCCGCCCGCCGCTGGATGCGCTGGCGCGGAAACTGGTGATGGAGACGCTGCCCTATCCCAAGCGCTTTCGCTTGGCGGCGCAAACGGGGGCGCTTGGTTCGGCGCTCAGTGGCGCATTGCCCGCCGCCTTTGCTTCCATGCTGAACTTGCTGCCGGACGAACTGCCGCCTCCCCTTCCCCTCCCGGCGGTCCTGCCGGCGCAAGGCGAGCGGCGGGGCAAGGTGGCGCTGCTGCCCGGCTGTGTCCAGCAAGTGCTGGCGCCGGCGATCAATTACGCGGCGGCGCAGGTGCTGGCGGCCAATGGCGTCGAGGTGCATAACCCGCCCGGCGCGGGCTGCTGTGGTTCGATTCTGCTGCATATCGGCGCGGAAGAGAAGGCGCGCGACCTCGCCCGGCGCAACTTCATGCAGTTCCCTGATGATGTCGACGCGATTATCACGACGGCGGCCGGCTGTGGCTCCGGCATCAACGACTACGAGCTGCTATTCAAAGGTCAAGACGACATCGAGCGCGCGACCGCTTTCTCAAACGCAGTGATGGATTTCAGTGCCTATCTGGCAACACTTGGATTGCGCGAACCAGCGGGATTCGATAGCGAGCGCCGCGTGGTGTATCAAGACGCCTGTCATCTGCTGCACGCGCAGGGAATCCAAGGAGAGCCGCGCGCTTTGCTGAATCAGATCCCCAACCTGCGCCCCCTGTCCATCGCCGATGCCGGCATGTGCTGTGGTTCGGCCGGCACCTACAATATCGATCAGCCGACCATCGCCGCTGAACTCGGCCGGCGCAAAGTCAATTCGATCCTGGCGGTCGAGCCCGATCTGGTCGTCTCCGGGAATATTGGCTGCATCACGCAATTGCGACAGCTGCTAGCGCGTCAAGGATACCATCTGCCGGTCGTGCATATCGCAGAATTGCTTTGGCAGGCTTATAACGGCGAGCCCTAGGTGCAGGTCACGGATCCTACAGCTTGCCGGCAGTTCCGCTTCGAAAAATTCAGACCATCAGCAGTTGCCGATGTTGTCAACATACTTGCCGCCGATCCAGCCCGTCCGCCCCAGATGGATGATCTGATACCAGCCTCTGATACGCGAGATTGCGCCAACAGTTGATCCGCGAAAGACATAGCCGAGTTTCTCGGCATCCAAAGACGGCGCGGCGCGGAAATTGATATGACCCGTCGTTCTGATTGGGCAGCCATCGACCATCGGCTCACTGACCTCCGGCGCTGGCTCGGGCGCGGCAACGACGGCGGCTGACGCGGCGCTGCTGTGCTGGCCCCGTACCAGCACAACCGTCCCCGCACGATGCAGCGTAGCGCAAGTATATCCAGCTTCGCCATAAGACTCTATCGAGCTAAGCGCGCGTGGCGCAGTCGCCGCATCCAGGAACATCAGCGCGCCGATTTGGGGGAAGCAAAGCTCCACGCCCGAACCCAAGTCCCCCCAAACATCAACTGCATCAATAAAGCCCGCGTCATACACGGTCTGATTCCCGACGCCGGCCGCGTTCACATCCTGACACTGAACACCGCTCTTCAAGCCCTGTGCCGCTCTTATTGATGCGTCGGTCAGCTGCGTGCAGGTGGGCGGCCGCGGCGGAACATAATCGAACCACATATAGATGATTTCGCGCGAGTGATGACAAACACCGTAATTCCTATAGAGCTGGATCGTACTATCATCCGCATCGATGTCACCCTCACAGTCATCGAAAAATGCGCTTTCTAGCGTCAGCGCCCCGTCGCTGATTTCCAGCACGTCATCATCTGTCTCCTCCTCAAAACGTATATGGATATTCTTGAGGGTGAGCTGGCCCTCGTCCACAATAAAGGCAGGGCGATCTCTCAAGGTAATCGTGTGACCCCTGCCATCCAGTGTGATGTTCGACGTAATTTCAGGAAGCGTCCTCTTTTGGTTCATATCTCGGGTCAAGATGATCGTATCGCCCCCAGCCGCGCCGGCGTCGCAGTCGTCAATTTCATTATTGTAATTGGCGGCTCTAATGGCATCACGCAGGCCGCAGCCGCCTTCAACGCGGATGTCTCTGGCCAGCACCGTATGACCGGCGATGAGAAAGATGCTGGCCACGACTATGAATATCGCTCTCCAAAATGAGTGTGTCGTCAAATTATTCATCACCACGCTCCTGTTCAAATTCTCATAGGACCGGTACTTATATGATACAGCGCGCCAAACGGGAAAATCAAATCTGTGCAAAACTTCACAAGCGGTGCGCAATCGGTCGATTCAAGACTTCTTGGCCTGATTGGACAAGCCGCAAATAGAACTGCGCGCGCGCTCACCAGGCATAAGCCTTTGGCGCTTCGCCACCGGGACCAGGAAAGATCTCATCCAGCCGATCTAGGGTCTCGCTGTCCAGCTTGATCGCCGTCGCGCGCGCGGCGCTTTCCAGTTGTTCCATGGTACGCGGACCGATAATCGGCGCGCTGACCGCTGGATTATGCAGCAGCCAGGCCAGAGCAACCTCGCCCGGCGGATGACCAATTGCGCGGCAGAGTCCTTCGTAAGCCTCAAGCTGGCTGCGCTTGGCGTCGACGCGCGCGATCATGCTCGGGTTGCTACGCCGCCCGGTCTCCACCTTTTCCAGCGCGCCGCCCAGCAATCCGCCGGCCAATGGACTCCAGGGGATCAGCCCCAAGCCATAGTGACGGCAAGCGGGAATGACCTCCAGCTCGATGGCGCGGTTGTCCAGATGATAGATGCTTTGCTCGCTGACTAAACCCAGCATACGGAGCCAGGCGGCCTCGTGACAGGCGGTGGCGATATCCCAGCCGGCGAAGTTGCTCGAGCCGACATAGACCACCTTGCCCTGATTGATGAGGCTGCCGAATGCCGTCCAGGTCTCTTCCCAGGGGCAATCTCGGTCGACGTGATGCATCTGATAAATGTCGATGCGGTCGGTCCGCAGGCGCTCGAGGCTGCCATCGCAATGTTTACTGATCTTGTAGGCTGATAGGCTGCGGATATCCCGATTTGGTTCCGGCAGGAATTCTTTGCGGCTGACCGGATTGAAAACCTTGGTCGCGAGGACGACGGCGTCACGGCGCCTGCCGCCTTGGGCGAACCACTCGCCAATGATCTCCTCTGTCAACCCATATTCAACTTGCCGACCGTAAACATCGGCCGTGTCGAAGAAGTTGATGCCCAGCTCCAGCGCCCGATCCATGATGGCAAAGGCATCTTCCTTTGCGGTCTGCCAGCCGAAGTTCATCGTGCCCAGGCAAAGATTGCTGACCAATACACCATGCTTGCCCAAGCGTCTGTGTTCGATTGCCATAAGTTTGCGGTCTCCTTGTCGTTTGCCATCACTGCGAACATGTATCGTAACAATTACGCCGCGCTTATGCTACAACTGCCCAGCGCGCCCCTCGCGAAAAACATCAAGACAATTCGCTCGTTTTGGCGTATAGTTCGTGGTCACAAGACAGATGAATCCCGGGAGAATACGATGGCGGTTACAGCGACAATCGAAGACCTTGAGGCGCGTTGGGCGGAGACCGATCCCTCGCCGCAAGACAATGGCACGGTCGAACTGATCGTGCGCCGTCCCGCGCCGGATCAACGCGAGCAATTAAAACGCGCGACCTTCACGTCTGAGGCGGGCCTGCTGGGCGACGACTGGCTTCGGCGGCATGGCGACGAGGTCGAGGCGCAAATCACGCTGATGAACTCGCGTGTGGCTCAATTGCTCGCCCACGAAAAATCCCGCTGGGCAGAAGCCGGCGACCAACTCTTCGTCGATCTCGACATCTCGCAGGAAAATCTGCCGCCCGGCACGCGAATCCAGCTCGGCGAGGTGGTCATGCAAATATCAACGCTGCCCCACACCGGCTGCACGAAATTCGCCCGCCGCTTCGGGGGACATGCCCGCAAGTGGACCGCGACCGAAGAAGGCGCGCGCGAACGACGCCGCGGCGTCTATGCTCGCGTCATCCAAGATGGCGAGATTAAAGTGGGCGATCGAATTAGCAAGCTTTAGGTCGCCCGGCGGCGACGGGGCAAATCGTAGGCTGAACGGATCAAGAATCTGGAGTAACGATGCTAAAAGGAAAACTGATTCACCCGCAGATTTTGAGCGCGCTGGGCTCGGCTGGGCACGGCAGCACCATCCTGATCCCCGATGGCAACTATCCCTTTGAAACCGGCGCCAACCCGATGGCCGAACGCGTTTACCTCAATCTGGCGCCCGGCATGGTGACCGTCACCGCTGTGCTGGAGGCGGTCCTCAGCGTCACGCCGGTGGAAGCGGCGCAGGTCATGGCGCGCCACGATGGCGCCGAGCCGAGCATCTACACCGAATTCCGCAAGCTGCTGCCCGACGATGTCGAACTAAGTCCGCTGGAACGCTTCACCTTCTACGACGAAGCGAAGAAAGAGGATTGCTGCCTGGTGATCGCTACTGGCGAGCAGCGCATCTACGCCAATATTCTGCTCACCATCGGCGTTGTCGATCCACCTGCCGACCAAGCGGTTTGATCTAAGCATCCATAAAATCACTTTGCAGCGCCAGGAGGACCTGTGCCAATTGAAGCGGTCATATTTGACATGGACGGCGTGCTGGTCGATAGCGAGGTGTACTGGGACAAATCGCGCGTCGAGTTCGCCCGCGACCGTGGCAAAGTCTGGACTGATGAATTTCAGCGGCTGGCGATGGGACGCAGCACCGTCGGTTGGGCGGGTGTGATGCAAGAGAAACTGGCGCTCGCTGAGCCCATTGACGCAATCATCGCCGAGATGAAAGCACGTGTGATCGCCCATTACGAAGAGCGCATGCCGGCGCGGCCGGGCGCGCTGGAATCGGTCGCGCATATGAAACGGCATTTTCGCGTCGGCCTGGCTTCTGGCTCGCCCACCGACATCATCAAGGCGGTCCTGCGCATTACGAGCCTTGATCAGATCTTCGAAGTGATGATCTACGGCGATGAGGTGCCGCGCGGCAAGCCGGCGCCCGATATCTACCTCGAAGCGCTGCGGCAACTGGGCGTCGCGCCCGAAGTCAGTCTCGGCATTGAGGATTCGGCCAATGGCCTGCGCTCGCTGAAGGCGGCGGGCATGGTCGCGGTGGCGGCGCCCAGCCCCGATTATCCCCTGTCGGACGATGTCTTGGCGCTAGCTGACGCCCACATCACGACGCTTGAAGAGTTCAATGTGGATCTCGTCAGACGCATCGAGCGGGAGCGGAGCTCGTAGCGCCCGTAGAGCAATCGCTTCAAAATTGAAATCCGCAGCGACGAGAATAACAAACAGAAATTTAACCACAGAGGAAACAGAGGACACCAGAGAGCACAGAGGGAAAGCCATTTATTGAAAGATATCAGCCAGTTAATTACTCCAAAATGAGGTTCAGCGAGGGACAAAGCCTAATTTCCTGTCCTTTGAGGACGCGAAGAACCATTTCAAACTTAAACTTTGTGTTCTTTGTGTCTTTGTGGTGAAAGATAATTTGAAGCGGTTGCCCTGGTAGCCCCCGTCAATATGACAAAAGACACCAATCCGTTTATAATGGCGGATATTCTTTTGCGACGGCATACGGTTACAAGTAGCCCGTTCAAGGCCTATGAAGTCTGAATCCCGATGTAATAGCTTGAGCCAATATTCGCTTCGGGCCGCCAAGCAACAAGTGAATCGAACGCGAGGCGGTCTATGAGCGCGAAGCACGTTATCGCCATTGACCTGGGCGCGACATCGGGCCGCGTCATGGATGTCGCCTTTGATGGCGCGCAGTTGCAGCTTCAAGAGATCCACCGCTTTCCCAATATCCCGGTGCAGACGCCGAACAGTTTGCACTGGGATGTGCTGCGCCTCTGGCAGGAAATCACCGTCGGCATTGACGCAGTGAAAGATGCGGCGGCCATCGGTCTTGACTGCTGGGGCGTGGATTATGCGCTGCTCGACAGCGCTGGCGAACTGCTGGCCAACCCCTATCATTATCGTGATCCGCGCACAAATGGCGCGATGGAGTGGGTCTTCGAGCGCATGCCGCGCCGTGAAATCTTCGCGCGCACCGGCATCCAGTTCATGCCGCTCAACGCGCTCTATCAGTTGGCAGCGAGCATCCGCGAGGGCAGCCCGCTTCTCGATCATGCCGCTTCCATGCTGACGATCGCCGATCTCTTCAACTATTGGCTGACGGGATCAAAAACTTGCGAATTCACCGAAGCCACCACGATGCAGCTTTACAACCCAGCACTTGCCGATTGGGATCGCGAGATTATGGCGGCGGTCGGCATCCCGCCGGAGATCCTGACGCCGATCGTGCAACCAGGCACGGTGATCGGCCGCTACCAAGGCGTCGACGTGATCCTGCCCGCCTGCCACGACACAGGCAGCGCCGTCGTCGCCGTACCCAGCACGGGCGACAGGGCCGCCTATTTGAGCAGCGGCACCTGGAGCCTGCTCGGCCTGGAGCTGGATGAGCCGATCATCAGCGATGCCGCCTACGAAGCTAACGTCACCAATGAAGGCGGCTATGATGGCACCTGGCGCTTGCTGAAGAATATCATGGGGCTCTGGCTGGTCGATCAGTGCCGGGCGACCTGGAAAGCGGCTGGCAAAGATTACAGCTTCGCCCAATTGACAGCGATGGTGGAAAGCACTGCGCCCTTCAAATCCTTCATCGAACCAGACGATCCGGCCTTCCTGCCGCCGGGAGATATGCCAGCGCGCGTCATCGATTATTGCCGGCGCACTGGGCAGCCGACGCCGGAAAACGATGCCGAAGTGTTGGCGACCGTTTACGTCAGCCTGGCTTACAAGTATCGCTATGTGCTGGAGCAGCTGATCGCGGTGGCCGGGCAAGCGGTCGACCGCCTGCACATCATCGGCGGCGGCTCGCAGAACGCCCTACTCAACCAGATGACAGCCAACGCCATCGGAGGCCCGGTCATCGCCGGCCCCGCGGAAGCGACGGCGGCAGGCAACGCCATCGCGCAGCTGATCGCCATCGGTGAATTGGGAGGCGTGGCGGAAGCGCGCGCGATGATCAGCGGCGCGAGCGATCTTGTCCACTTCGAGCCGCAGAACGCCGCCGCCTGGGATGAGCATTACCGGCGTTTCCGCGCCTTGCTGGAATAAGGCCATCGATTTGGCGAAAGCCCGAAAACTGTACCGGACGAGCGAATGACAGACGCCCTGCTGGAACTGCGAGCAATCGACAAACACTTTCCCGGCGTACACGCGCTGAAGGATGCGCAATTTGACGTCCGGCGCGGCGAAGTGCATGCGCTTATCGGCGAGAACGGCGCCGGCAAATCCACCTTGATCAAAATCGTCGCCGGCGTCTACCAACCGGACCGTGGCGAGATATGGCTCGACGGGGGGCGCGTCCAATTCAGCAACCCGCGCGAATCCCACAGCGCCGGCATCGCTACCATCTATCAAGAGCTCGGCTTGTATCCGGAGCTATCAGTCGCCGAAAACATATTTATGGGACACGCGCCAACGGCCAAGCGGCTCGGCTTCGAGACGATCGATTGGGAAGCGATGGAACTGGGCGCCGAGGCGCTGCTGGCCGACCTCAATATCGAGAATCTCGATGTCGGCGCGAAAGTGGGGGCGCTTAATGTCGGCAATCGGCAGCGTGTGGAGATCGCCAAGGCGCTGTCGCTCGACGCTCAGATCCTCATCATGGACGAGCCAACGGCCGCGCTCACTGAAAGCGATGTCGAGCAGCTCTTCAGCATTGTGCGGCTGCTGCGCGAGCGCGGCGTCAGCATCATCTATATCAGTCATCGTCTCAACGAAGTATTTGAACTGGCCGACCGCGTCACCGTCCTGCGCGATGGCGAATATATCGGCACACGCGCGGTCCCCGATACCAGCGAAGCCGAGCTAATCAGCATGATGGTCGGGCGCAGGATTGAGAACCTCTTCCCCAAGCAGGCCTCCGCGATCGGCGATGTGGTGCTGGAGCTGCGCAATCTCAACCGCCCGCCGCTGACCCGCGATATCTCTTTCAGCGTGCGCGCCGGCGAGATCGTCGGGCTGGCCGGCCTGGTCGGCTCCGGACGCAGCGAAACGGCGCAGGTGATCTTCGGCGTGCTGCCAGCCGAATCCGGCGAGATCCTGCTCAACGGAGAATCCGTCAAGATCACGCGTCCCTCGGAAGCGGTCGACTATGGTATCGGCTATGTGCCGGAAGATCGCGGGCATCAAGGCTTAATCCGCGAGATGACCATCCGCGAAAACACTTCGATGGCGGTGCTGGAATCGGTCTCCAAGCGCAGTTTCATCAGCCGCGCCAAAGAACGCGCCTTAGCTAATCACTCAATTCGCCAACTGAGCATCCGCGCCACCGGTCCTGACCAGATCACCAACAAGCTCTCCGGCGGCAATCAGCAAAAGGTGGTCGTCAGCAAGTGGCTGGCGAGCAACCCCAAGCTGCTCATCATGGACGAGCCGACGCGCGGCATTGATGTCGGCGCCAAAGCCGAGATCCATCGACTGATGAGTCGACTGGCGGCCGAGGAGGGCCTCGCGATCCTGATGATCTCCAGCGAGCTGCCCGAGATCCTGGCCATGAGCGACCGCATCCTGGTCATGCGCGAGGGGCGCCTGGTCGGTGAATTCGCACGCGAGGAAGCCACGCAGGAAATGATCGCGCACGCGATGATGGGCGCATCCCCGGCTGGGGGAGCGTGGGAAGGGGAAGGCGGTTTGCGTTCTAAACTGCGTCAGGCGGCCGGAGCGGGATTATGAGCAAGGCGAAAAGCGCGCCCGTTCCGCGCCGCCCGGCGCATTTCATCGGCATTGTTCTGGCGCTTGTCATCATCGGCGCCTATTTCTTGCTGCCCTTCGTCATCCAGCCGGAGCGCGGTCCCTCGACCGTGGCTGTGTTAACCGAGAGCAAGAAAGCCAACGAATTAAAGCTATTCAAGACCGGCATCGAAGTCATCCCGCTAGCCGCATTGGGCATTCTGCTGCTGGGCATCTGGAACGTGATTGTGCCGGCCGCAGGGCGCGCCATCTCCGTGCTGATGAGCGTCGCCGGCTTGCTTGTCGTGGTGTATTACATCAACTTTTTCCGCGCTACCCCCTTCAGTTCCCCCAATGAGTGGGGGGAAGGGACCATCATGGGCAGCCTTGACATTGCCTTCTGGATCATGTTGGTCGCCGGTGTCCTGGCCGTCCTGCAAATCTTCATCCCGCGCGCCGTCCCCGAAGAACGCTACCGCATAACTAAGCTCTTCGGCAATCAGGAGAGCGTCATCCTCTTCGGCTTGCTGCTGTTGATTTTCGTGGTGGGGATCGCCAATCCGCGCTTCCTGCAAGAACGCAACATCTCCGATATTCTGCAGGGCAACGCCTATATCGCGGTAGCGGCGCTGGGCATGACCATGGTCATCGTCACCGGCAATATTGATATCTCTGTCGGCTCGCTCATCGGCTTGCTGGCGGTGATCAGCGGACGCCTTGTGGTCGCGGGACTGCCCTCGCCCCTGGCCTGGCTCATACCGCTATTCGTCGGCGCGGGCATTGGCGCCTTCATCGGCTTCCTGGTCGCCTACCTGCGCGTCCCCTCGATCGTGGTCACCCTGGGCATGCTGAGCATCATCAAGGGCATCCTGATCATATGGACGGCCGGCGAGCGCGTCACCGATATGCCGGCCGATTATCACCTCTCGCAAATGCGACCGCTGGGCATTCCCATGCCCATCATCATCATGGTTCTGCTGACGATTGTGGTTGTGCTATGGATGCGCTACAGCGCGACCGGGCGCGCCTTCTATGCCTTGGGCGGCAATGCGGAAGCGGCGCGGCTTTCCGGCTTGTCACAAAGGCGCCTGTTGATGACCGTCTTCACCCTCAACGGCATATTCGTCGGCATCGCCAGCGTCATGTATTCGACGCAATTTCAGATCATTCAGGTGACCCCGCCACCGGCGCTGGAGCTGTCGATCATCACCGCCTCGGTGGTCGGCGGCGTCAGCATCCTGGGCGGCACGGGCACGGCAATCGGCTCGACGCTGGCGACGCTGCTGCTAAATTTCATCCGCTCGGCGATGATCTTCATCAACGTCTCGCCCTTCTGGTTGAAGACGGTGCAGGGTCTGCTGATCCTGGTGACGGTGCTGGCCGATCTGATTCGCCGCCGGCGACAGCGACTGTAGGAGAAGGTATACGGTGGGATCGGAGACTGCCAACCCACGCAACCCCACGCCAAGCGAAAAGCTGCGCCACCTGATCATCAGTCAGGAAGGCGTGCTCTTCCTCATCATGCTGGTCTCCGTGCTTTTCCTGGCGACGCGCACGGACAAGTTCCTCACCGTCGACAACCTCTTGCAGCAAGGGCGCTTCATGGCTGAGGTTGGGCTGATCGCCATCCCGATGACCTATATCATCATCACCGGTGGCATCGATCTCTCGGTCGGCTCGATCCTAGGCTTGACCGCCATCGTGCTCGGCTGGACCTGGCAAGAGCTCGGCTTCCCGCTGGAACTGGCGATCATCACTGGCATCATCAGCGGCACAATCGCCGGCTTCGTCAACGGGCTATTCATCGTGCGCGTCGGCGTGCCACCGCTGATCATGACGCTGGCGACGCTGGCGCTTTATCGCGGCCTGGCGGAGGGCATCAGCGAGGCGCGTTCCGCGCGCGGTTATCCGGAGTGGTTCTTCCAGCTTGGTCAAGGCGAGCTGCTCGGCATCCCCACCCAGCTTTGGCTTTTGATCGTGGCGGTGATCATCTTCGCCATCGTGCTGGCGCGGACGCGGCTGGGGCGCGCCCTTTACGCCATCGGCAACAACGAGATCGGCGCCCGCTTCAGCGGCCTGACGGTCAATCGCCACTTGCTCTTCATCTATACTTTTTCCGGTTTCATGTCGGCAGTGGCCGGTTATATTTTCGTCTCGCGCGTCAGCACAACCCGTTCCGATATGGGCACCGGCATCGAATTGGATGTGATCGCCGCCGTCGTACTCGGTGGCACGAGCATCTTCGGCGGCACTGGTTCCATACCGGGCACGATCATCGGCGTGGTGCTGATTCAGCTTTTGAAGAATGGTCTTGTTTTGACCGGGGTCACCAGCGATGCGACGATAGTCGTGATCGGCAGCGTGCTCATATTTGCTATACTGGTGAACAACTTCATCCAGAGCAGGAGAGATGAGATTTAATCAATTTTTGAGAAAGCAACTTCAGCTGAGTCAATTCTTCCCGTGACGACAAGTGTAGGGACGCTCCGGTGAGTCGCCCGTCTGTGGAAACCCGAGGCGCGCTCGGCCGGTGGCGCAGGTCTGTGTCTACACGACCCAATCCCTACACAAGTCACCAGAGGTTAACAGTTATTCCAGCAGAAAGGAGGCAGAAAAGCAAATAGCGAACAGCACAGTTCACAACATCGTTTACCCATTTAGCTGTATGGAGTCAAAGTCATGAAAAAGACACTCGCAATCACCTTGATTCTGGCGCTCTTCCTCGCGCTGGTAGGGATGCCGCTCAGTGCGCAAGACCGCTGGGACGGCTCCGACGAGCTCGCTGTCAATCCGCTCGCCTGTGTGGGCGCTGACATGATGGCCGAGGGCGACGGCGAAGAGATGGACATGCCGGAATATGACGGCGGCATGGTCGCCATGGGCGACATGGACATGGCCGGCGAAGACATCGTCGTCGTTGATGTGCC
This sequence comes from Anaerolineae bacterium, assembly GCA_012270545.1. Lineage (GTDB taxonomy): Bacteria > Chloroflexota > Anaerolineae > Aggregatilineales > Phototrophicaceae > UBA6055. The sequence goes on from JAAXID010000227.1 coordinate 13,040, forward strand.
GAAGCTGATCGGCATTGGCTACTTCGGCGCCACCACCCTGGGTCAGCAGCAAGCCGCCGAAGAACTGGGCAACGTCTCCGTCACCACCGATGGCCCGACCGACGCCAATATCGATGACCAGATCCAGGTCATCGACAGCTACATCACCCAAGGCGTGGACGGCATTCTTTTCGCCGCCAACGACCCGGTCGCGATAGCACCGGTGCTGCGCAAGGCGCTGGAAGCCGGCATCTACGTGGTTGGCTACGATGCCAATTCCGAGCCGGACGCGCGCCAGTGGTTCGTCAACCAGGCCGAATTCAACGGCATCGGCAAGGCGCTGATCGACAGCCTGGTCGACCAGAAGGGCGAGGACGCCTCCTTCGGCATCGTCACCTCGACCTTCACCACGCCAAATCAGGCGCGTTGGGTCTCTGAGATGTGGGCTTACGCCACCAAGTGCTTCCCCGATCTGGATTGGCTGGAAACCTTGGAAGCGCAAGAGGATGCCGGCTTGAGCTTCCAGCAGGCGCAGACGCTGATCAACAAATACGGCGAAGACCTGGATGGCATCATTGGCTTGACTTCGGTCGCCACACCCGCCAGCGCCGACGCCGTCAACCAGGCTGATGTCTGCGAGGATGTCGCTGTGGTCGGTTTGGCGCTGCCCAACGCGATGAAGCCCTACGTCAGCACCGGCTGCGTCCGTGATGTCATCCTCTGGAACCCGGTCGATCTCGGGTATGCGGCGCTCTATGTCTTGCGCGCCGTCGTCGATGGCGAATTCCAGCCCGGCGACAGCTCGGTCATGGCGGGACGCCTGGGTGAGCTGATGGTGGTCAATGGCAGTGAAGTCTTGTTGGGCCCGCCCTTCGTCTACAACATGGACAACATCGACGACTTCGATTTCTAGTCCAATCTCAGCTTTGCAGGAATCTGCAAGGGGCGGCCGCCCCGCTGTGCCTACGCGCGGCGGTGGTCGGCCGCTGATGTAATAGTCAAACGCGGGTCAGCCATTGGCTGACCCCCTACATATTTACCAAAGCTAGAAAACCGAAAATTCGATGCCTGAGGATCTCTCCGACCTTATCAGCATGACCCGCACCCTCGGCCAGCCGGCGATGGACTATGTCATCATCGGCGAGGGCAATACCTCCATGCGCATTGATGACGCGAGCTTTTATGTCAAAGCCAGCGGCCATCAGATGCACGGAATCAGCGAGGACGGTTTTGTCGCTTTGCGCCTCGCGCCCATGCTGGCGATGCTGGACGATCCGCCACAGACGCTCAGCGAGCAAAAGCGGATCACCGCATCAGCAGTCCTCCGTACTGACGCTTCGGGGGAAGGGTTGAGCCCATCCATCGAAGTCAGCTTCCACGCTATGCTGCTGAAGGACTGCGATGTCCGCTTCGTCGGCCACACCCACCCCACCGCCGTCAATCAAATCATGTGCAGCGAATACGCCGCCGATTTCGCCCTCAAGCGCCGCTTCCCCGATGAGGTCGTGCTCTACGGTCCGCAATCTGTGCTCGTGCCTTATGCCGACCCCGGCCTGCCGCTGGCGATCATCATGCGGCAGCGCGTGCACGAATTCATGGCGGCGCATGGCGAAGCGCCCAAGTTGATACTGCTGGAGAATCACGGCATGATCGCCCTCGGTGACAGTCCGACGGAGATCCTGAATATTACGGCGATGGCGGTCAAAGCGGCACGCATCCACGTCGGCGCCTTGCTGACCGGCAAGCCCACCTACCTGCCCGAGGCTGAAGTCTGGCATGTCTACCGCCGACCCGATGAAATCCACCGGCGCAACCTGTTTGTCGACGGTTCGACAAATCGCTAGAATATCCTCACTATTAACCCTTCATACTCGGAGAGACCCTATGCCCACGAACGGCGCTTTGACCTGGCTGATCCCCGACGCCTACCTGGCGGCGCCAGCCGACGATGACCCAATCAACAAAAATCACGAGTCCATCTGCATCCTCAACGTCAGTCCCGATGATGCCAACGTCATATTCGATTTTTACTTTGAAGATCGTGAGGCGGTGGAGGGGATCGCGATCACGGTGCCAGCTAAGCGCTGCCCGCACGTCCGCCTGGACAAGCCCGAGCAGCTCGGTGGATTCCAGATTCCATTCGATGTGCCTTATGGCCTGCGCCTGCGCAGTGATGTACCGATTTCAGTGCAGTACTCGCGCATGTACGCCAGCGGCGGGAAAATCGAGAGCTTGATCACGACGATTGCTTATCCGGTAGAATAGCAGCTGCTTTTGCCCATCTCTTAAGACTAAGCTACTCCGCGTTGACGAAAACCAGTTCGATCGGGCAGCCGAGACTGTGACCGCCACCTTCGATTATCGTCTCCGTCCCGATGAAGCCGCCATCCTCTGATCCCCGCAGGTCATAGACGATGGTGTAGATAACATCGCGCTCATCTTCCGGCATCGGCGCGATGAAGTTGGCGCCGCCGCTATACTGCCCTTCTTCATCACGCAGCAAGCGGAAGTCGTCAAAGACAATCTCCGTTTCGTCCAGCTGCGAAATATGCAAGGTCTCCGATTCGCGCCCAGCGCATTCGCCGGTGTACTCCTGCGACCACAGGCCGGTCCGTGGCCTTTCCGCTTTCGACTCGGGCGGAGGCGCCATCGTGCCGCAGGCATTCAGCGATAGCAGCAAGGCAATGAACGGCGGAACAATGGTCAACTGTCGCACGACGGTTGTTCATCCGCGCGAAGTACAAGAACCGGCTCAGTTGCAGAATCTACAGCATCACCTCGCCGCCGCACTTCTGGCTTTCGTAGATCGCGTTCAAGATCTTCATCACCTGCAGCGACTGCTCGGCTGGCACCGGCGAAGGCGCGCCATCAACAATCGCCTGCGCGAATTCGACGCACTCCTGCGCGTGCGGCTCGGAGATATTTTGCGTCAATTTCAGCTTGCGATTGTAGAGCTGCATGTCCTCGTAATTGGTGTCGTAAATCTCGCACTTGGGCCAATGGGAGCCGCCACCCGTGCCATAGAGCCACATCTGCATATCTTCGCCGTCGATGTCATGATGCAGCAGCCAGGAGATCTCAAAGACCAGCGTCGCGCCCGTTTCGAAGCGGACGAAAGCCAGCGCCATTTCTTCGACATCCATCCCTTCCGGAATTCGCCCGTGCCGCGGCCAACGCCCGAAAGCCATCGGGTTGCTGGCGATCTCGCGGCGGGCGACGCCAGTGACCGAGACCGGTTCAGGATTGCCCATCATCCAGAGCGTCAAATCGAGAATGTGCACGCCGATATCGATGCAGGCGCCGCCGCCGGCATGCTTGCGGGACAGGAAGGCGAGGCTCGTCGGGATACCAGAGCGGCGCAGCATCCAACTGCGAGCGTGATAGATGTCACCGAGCGCGCCCCCTTCGATTTCCGCCTTCAGCGCTTTGGACGTGCCGGCGAAGCGAAAGTGCTGCGCCGTCATCAGCAGCTTGCCAGATCTGTCGCGCGCCTCGATCATGCGCTGCACATCGGCCGGGGTCGGCGCCAGCGGCTTCTCGCAAATTACATGCTTGCCCGCCTCCAGCGCGGCGATGGACAAAGGGGCGTGATACATATTGGGCGTGCAGACATCGATGATATCGATGTCCGGGTCATTGATGACGGCGGCGCTATCGGTCTCCAGCTTGCCCACATTCCATTGAGCGCCCCAGCTCTCCAGCACTGCCGGCGCCAAATCGGCGCCCGCTACAACTTCGGCATGGGGCGAGGCTTCCCAGCCTGGCATATGGGTGCGGGCGATCCCGCCGACACCGATGACACCTACCTTTAAACTGCTCATATTTGCCGCTCCTTCTTAGGCTGTTTTGGGTTGAACCCAGGAATTTGTCGCCGCAGCTTGGTAAAAGGCTTCCATCACGGCGCTGCGGTCGGCCGCTTCTTTCGCTGAAATCAGGGGGACATCTTCTCCGTTTATCGCATCGAGGAAGAGGTCAAAGGCATGTGGCAGCGCCGCCGGCAGATCCGTCCATTCGCCGCCATTCGCGCCCGGCAGATTATCCGATTGTACATAGAGTTTGCCATCGCCAACATAGGCGACGCCGGCCGTTCCGCTGACCAAAATCGACTGGGGCCGCAAGACATCGACCCAGCCGGCCGCCAATGTGCCGATCGCGCCGTCGGCGAAACGCAGCATGCCCTCGCCGTATTCATCGCAGTCGTACTTGCCCAACAGGCGATCCACCTGCGCCGTGACGCTGACAACATCGCCCATCAGCCACATTAAGATATCAAGGGAATGCGCGCCCAAATCACCGAAGCCGCCGCAGCCGGAGAGCGCGGGATCGGTCATCCAGAGCCAGCCATCAGCGTAAGGTCCGCGCCCGGGATCGAATATGGCGGCGATGGCGCCCTGATGCACATTCGAATGCCGGATGCGCGTGATCGTGCCCAACGTCCCCGCCTCAATCCAGGCTTTTAGCTGGCGGTAAACCGGCATGCTGCGCATGAAGTGGCCGGTCTGGAAGATCAAGCCGGCGGCGTCAATGGCGCGCTGCATGGCGTAGGCGTCCTTCGCGCCCATGCCCAGCGGTTTCTCGACGAAGATATCCACCCCCGCCACAGCCGTCGCTTCTACAAGTTCAAGATGAATCGATGTCTCCGAACAGATGATGACGGCGTCAATCTCGCGATCCTTCAAGATATCGCGGTAGTCGCCAACCGTTGGGCATGCGAGCTGCTCAGCGGCGATCTTCGCGCGCGCCGGTTGACTATCCCAGACCGCCTTCACCTTGAACTGAGCGGCGCGTTCCTTAATGCGATTGATGAAACCAGGTGTGTGGATATGCGCCACACCGAGGAACCCGATTGTTTTCATCTCATCTCCAATTTACGTTTCAGCCGAAAATTACTTATTGCTCAAAAAGTATCAAGCGCCTGAACAAAGCGCGTCGCGATCGTGCGCGGACGGGTGATTGCCGAACCGACGACAACCGCCCAAGCGCCCATGTCCAGCGCCCGCCGCGCTTGCTCGGGTGTATGAATGCGCCCTTCGGCTATCACCGCTATCGACAACGCATCAATCATCTTCGCCAGTAATTCGAAGTCGGGACCAGCCTGCGCGGTGCTGTTCTCGCTGTAGCCGGAAAGGGTCGGCGCCACCATCGCCACGCCCATATCAACAGCCGCCTTTGCCTCGTCCAGCGTCGATACGTCAGCAAAGGTCGGACGCTTGAGCTCGCGGTGGACGCGCTCCAGCAAATTGCCGGCGGAGGTGCCATCCGGTCGCGGTCGATCGGTGCAATCCAGCGCGATGACATCGGCGCCCGCCTCCGCGATTTCGGCGGCCGCGTCAAATGTCGGCGTGATGTAGACGCCGCTATCGCCCTGTTTGTACAAACCAATCATTGGCAAATCGACCACCGCTTTGATCGCCCTGATGTCAGCCGGCCCGTTGGCGCGTATCGCCTCCGCGCCGCCGATCTTCGCCGCAACTGCCATCTTCGCCATGACCTCAGCGCCATGCAACGGTTCGTCTTCCAGTGCCTGGCAAGACACAATCAGCTTGCCTTTGACAGCGGCGAGGAAGGCATCGGCTCTCATGCTTCAACCGCTTTCCAAGCCAGCATCGCCGCGCCCAGCATGACCGCGTTCAGGCCCAAGGTCGCCGGCAAAAGCGGCGTCGCTGCAACTGGCGGCGGCAGATTCTCGCGAAAAGCGGCTTCAAAGGCGTCCCACCAGAGCGCCCCAATCTGAGGCACCCCACCCCCGACTATCAGCGCGGCCGGATTGATCGAAGCGATGTAGCCCGCCAGAATGACGCCCAGCTGGCGCGCCTTCACCTTGATCACTTCAGTCGCTGTCACATCGCCGGCAGCCGCAAGTTGGCTGATTTCTGTGAGCGGCAGCCGCTCCTCACGCTCCCCCGCCGCTTGATAGGCGCGCTCAATCGCCGGTCCGGAAGCATATTGATCGAGGATTAAGGGCTCATCGCCGTCCCAATCCACGACCAGATAACCAATCTCGCCGGCGCTGTAGTCGACGCCGTGCCAGACCGCGCCATCCAGAATCAGCGCGCCGCCGATACCGGTGCCGACTGTGACGCAGAGCAGCGAATCATAGTCGGCACCCGCGCCCATAATCGCCTCGCCATAAGCCAGCGCCCGCACATCATTCTCGACCGTGATCGGCAGGCCCGCGCCGATCGCCAGATCCGTCAGACGCGAACCGGTCCAGCCGGGCAGGTTTTCGTTGGCGAAGATGACGCTGCCCTCTTCCGTATCAATGATGCCGGCGCTGCCGATGCCGATGCCCAAGACGGGCGCGTCGGCGGCCGCAATCAGCGATTCACAAAGCGACTGCGCGGCGGAGAAAATCGCCTGCGGCGATGGCGCCGTCGCCACCTGCATGGTGCGCTTACTCTCGCCGTCGCGCGAGACCAGGCCCGCCAGCGTTTTACTCCCGCCGATATCCAGACCGATGACCAGCGCTTCTTCTTTGGGCAAGGGGCTTCGCTCGAGCTACGTCAGTTTTAGAAGTTCTTCGTCGCCTCGCCGCTCGCGATAGCCATGTACGATCAAACCGGGGCGGCCATTGCTCTGCCCGGCCACTTGATCATTATGTGGATCGCGGAAGCCCATGCGCACCATGCGGCGCGGTTCTTTCGTCTGGTTGATGTATGAGCCGTGGATGCAGTAG